>JAJZNL010000029.1 GCA_021852345.1 Actinomycetes bacterium | reverse complement strand
GACAACATGTCCAGTGCTGTCAAGATAGGCGCCTTCGATCTTTCCTTCCTTATAGCGATTCCATGCGGCTCTGTATTTGATGTTGTTTCGCTTGCCGCACTCTGACAGTTTCATAATTACCATAGTAGTACATGCAATAAAACTGTGTGCGTTTACTATGAAATAATGAACTAGTTAGCAATACTCACACTATTTCAGACAAGTATTCATGATTTCTAGTACAGTGTTATACAATTCATGACGGGCTGGGTTAAACACCATAGTTTGAGTCATTCAGCACCTCCACTTAAACTCTAAGCGTAGAATTACATTATTAATGGCGTAATGCTCTAAAGTAACTCTACCCCGATTGACTTTTTCTAATATTGCTTTTGTAGGTACAATGAAATTATCCGCTGATAATATTAAATTAACGTCGCCTTTCTTTTGATTATCAAATTGATCAAAAGAAAGCCTGGATCCATACAAGCCGTAAATTATTAAATCAACTCTTCAATTTATCTTTTGATGGATTGGTTCTCACAAAACTCAGTACAGTTCATAACTTATGAAAGAACCTGTAAGACATAATTTCAATACTTTATTTAGAGAAGTTGCAGAATTTGACAATATACTAATACGGCTATAAGTAAGAGCGTTTGTACTATGAGTAAATCACTGGACTTATCGCACACCACTGTAACGCAATGTGCCGTTATTAAGTGTCTCCTTAGTCTAGGAAATATTTCAAGACTCCTGAGACAACCTTAAATCGACGACTGCCAACGTGCAACGTGCCGTACATATCATATTGTCCTGTGGATCCTTTATCTCTATACCCCAGACATGAATCTTTCTTCCTTTACGGATGGGTGTAGCCGTCGCAACAATAAGACCTGAGGTTACGCTTTTTAGGTGAGATGCATTAAGTTCAATGCCAACAGCCGTTTTTTCCGGCAATAAATTTATGGCAGCACCAAAGCTTGCCGCAGATTCGGCCAATACACATGAAACTCCTCCATGCAACAAACCCATAGGTTGATGGACCTTTGGGGTAACTTCCATGGACAGCACGACTTTGTCAAAATCATATGATTCGGTTTTTATCCCCAGAGTATCATGTACGGTTTGTCGCTCCATAATAGATTTAAGTAACTTATTTTGATCTTCCATTAGCCAACTCCTCCGGCCGGTATTATCGAAGCACCGCCGTCAACTACAATAACTTGTCCGGTCATCCAAGAAGACAGATCCGAAGCTAAAAACAACGCTATATTAGCAATGTCTTCGGGAATTCCAATTCTTTTTAGTGGGAGCCTTTGAGCTATTTCACTTTCGTTATCCTCCCATAGTATCTGTGCAAGTTTAGTCTTTACCAATCCGGGAGCGATTGCATTAACTCTTACCTTTGGTCCCATTTCAGCACCCAAATGCCTAGTCATATGGATTAAAGCGGCCTTTGTAACGTTATAAAAACCTATATTCCACTCCACCTGTAACCCCCCGACCGACGCCACGTTAATTATATTTCCGCCGTTATCTTTCATATAGGAGTTATAAAAGAGCTTAATAAGTTCGAACGGACCCAATAAATTTACGTCCAAAGTTTTTTGCTCCAAGGTCAACCCTATGTCTGCCAAATTGCCAAAATATGGGTTTGCCGCAGCATTGTTTACCAAAATATCCACCTTGGTGTATTTAGTCATAACATAATCGACCACTTTAGCCACATCTTCAATATGACCCATGTTAACTGCCAAGTAAGAAGATTTCTCCCCGAGTCGTTGCTGTACCTGTGCCAAAACAGCCTCGTCGCGAGAGACCAGTACCACTTCGGCACCAGCTCTTATAAAAGCTTCTGCGGTTGCCAAACCAATACCCCTTGAAGCGCCTGTAACAACCGCTACTTTTCCCAATAGACTTAATTCCATATATAAACTTTAAATGAAAATAGGTCGTCACTTTTAAAAATGAACTCATTATCTAATTCACTGAGCCCGTATCTGCGTGCACACAGCTCAAATCCGGTTAATTGGTACGAATTTTGCCAAGAGGCATTCGAAATTGCAAACAGCAATGATATACCAGTATTTATATCGATAGGTTATCAATCCTGCCACTGGTGTCATGTTATGGCTCACGAATCATTCGAAGACGAAGATACCGCCAAGTATTTAAATGAAAACTTTGTCTCCATCAAAATTGATCGTGAAGAAAGACCAGATTTAGATTCAATCTACATGGATGCGGTGACATTAATTACGGGATCTGGCGGCTGGCCAATGAGTGTCTTCTGTCTCCCCGACAAAAGGCCCTTCGTCGGAGGCACTTACTATCCAAGAGTGCCAAAAACCGGAATGCCTTCTTTCATGCAGGTCTTAGAACAAATTGTTTTTTTATGGAACAATCAAAGAGAAAAGATTTACGAGATCGCCGAGGAAATTACTCAGAGAATATCGAATCGCTCAGTCTTTGATTCAAAAACTAAAAAAAACAGACTTGATTTGATAAATATCGGTTATTTGAACAAGCAATCATTAGAACGAACTACGGCGGTAGTTGAAGCCATTAAGAAATCGTGGGATTTAGTAAACGGAGGCTTCGGTGCTGCTCCAAAGTTTCCAAACCCATTAAACATTATGTTAGCTTTTCGCTCGACGTTCTTAAATCAAAATAATGACGTTAGAGACTTTGCAATCAAATCATTGAACGCAATGGCATCTGGAGGTCTGTACGACCATCTTTTAGGTGGATTCTGCAGATACTGCGTAGATGCGGACTGGACGATACCTCATTTTGAAAAGATGCTATACGACCAATCTGGAATGATAAATCTGTATATAGACGGTTATAGGGTAACCCAAAACGAGGCCTATTTAGATATAGTACGACAAACCATAGGCTGGATTGAAAACTTTATGACCGATCCGACTGGCGGTGTATATTCTTCCGTCGACGCTGACAGCGAAGGTCAAGAAGGAAGATCAATGATATTTACATACGACCAAATCTGCGGGGCGCTTTTAGATGCAAACGTCTTAGATGCTGCAACAAGCTGGTGGATGATTACTAGAAAAGGCAACTTCGACGGAAGTAATGTTATAAGAAAACAACCCTTTAAACTACCTTTCCCCGAAGAGCCTTATATTTCCCAGGCCAAATCAATTTTGAGACAGCTTCGCTTGGCAAGACCACAACCAGATATTGACACAAAAGCAGTTCTCGAATTTAACGCCATGCTGGCAGATGCTCTTTTAGAGGCAAGCTTTGTTCTAAACGATCAAACTACGAAAGATAAAGCGATCCGAAATTTGGAATTTCTTTTACAAAGTTATACGGACGATGACGGTCATTTTCACAGAGCCATAATCGACGGACAGCTGTTCAATGCATATGCCACTTCATCGGATTTGGGATGGCTTATTCTTGCAACTTTAAAAGCTTATGAGATTACCGGGAATTCAAACTACATTTCAACCGTCAAAAAATTAACCGATTATATGCTAGAACACTATGTAGACCCTTCGACATACGAGGTATATATGACTACCGATCTGGATAAATCAGTAATATTTCGACCTCAAAATCACTTTGACAACGTTATTTGCTCCGACACATCTACGGTAGCTAACGCTTTGGCAAGACTTTATGCTATTACCAAAGAAGAATCATATTTTGAAACGGCTTCTAAAATAGTAGAACCCTTTTATGAAACAGTAACTAAATGTCCATTAGCTTTTGCCAATTTAATTCACGTAATTGACTTTTTAGAAAATCCGTTTCAAATTACAATTCACGGAGATTTGGAAACATTTGCCGACGTTTTTAGTAAGAGATTTATCCCAAATCGCATATTTATATACGATACAGTTCCGACAAATCCAAAAATTGAGATATGCGTTAACGGTATGTGTTATTTGCCAACTTCAGACAAAGAACAATTAAACATTTTGCTCGATAAATTGACTAAAATTGATTAATAATATAATATAGAATAAATTTGACTCATTCATTCGCCTAACATTTGAAAATTTTGGTGTAATGGGTGAAGTCTTTGCAGTTATTTTAATTGCCGATTGCAACAATTACCAATTAAAATAATAATATCTGTACTCTTAATCACTTACACTAAAACAATAGATGCTAACAGCACCCCCCAAACAACAAACTTCAAAGAAATCTGTTCGAAAGCTATGCCTTTTGGTAGTTAGCGCGACCGACTCCGTAGTTGTTGATTTAAAAACGGGATTAATGTTTAGGTGTCAGATTCATGATTCATTACTATCCATCTGTTCGCCGTTTGACGTAATTGAAATTGCAGGCATCAGTAAGCCCAAAGAGTATGACCCTGCCAGACCCGAATACATAGAACTTTTAGGCAACCCAAAGTCAACGGGTAAACGTCTTAAAAAACGTAAAGTTCATAAACTATTAAAACCGCTGATATCAAAAGGCAGAACGCCGCTATTGGGCTTCAGGGGGCCTTCGGCCAGCTATTGGACTCTAACGGGCTTTCAACCGTCGTTGGCAATAGTCGTTCCCGATCGCGGACCGCTACTCATTAGGCGAAAAGACGGCTCCGCATGGGTAAGGTTCGGATTCGGTCAGTTTGTGGAAGAATTAATGGTTCAAGATAGATCTATCCAGGCTGCCCTTAGTGATACCGTCAGAAGCAGATTTGTAGGCAAACAACTATCCCAATTTCTTGGCTGGAAGCCAAAATATTTAATCGTCGGTTTGTCCAGTCCAGTTAACGGCCATTGCTACAAAAAAGTTTTGGGGCTGCTTCCTTAAGCTTTCCCAACATTGATCTTTAGACAAAAATTTTTCATTTTGCACTCATCACACTTAGGTTTTCTGGCTGAACACGTAGTTCGACCGTGGAGAATCAGCTTTATGGAAAATGCTCCTCTGTCTTTAGGGGCAACTATTTTGTTCAAACTCAATTCCGCTTTAACAGGATCTTTAGTTTGGATTAGGCCGATTCGATTGGAAACACGCAATACATGAGTATCCACGGGCAAACCCGGTTTATCAAACCAAACCGACAATACGACATTGGCCGTTTTCCTACCGACTCCTGGAAGCTTAACCAAAGTGTCCATTTCAGAAGGAACCTCTTTGTTATAGTTGTAAACCAGTTCCTTACTCATTTTTAATATATTTTCTGATTTAACGTGATAAAAGCCAGTCGACTTTATAATCTTTTCTATTTCACCTATGTCGGCTTTAGAAGTTTTCAACGGTGTTCCGAAACGACTAAAAAGTTTTGGAGTGACTAAATTCACACGTTCATCAGTGCATTGCGCCGACAGTATAGTCGCAACCAAGAGCTGGTACGCGCTGTCAAAATTTAACGCACATAACGATCTAGCCGTTCCGGGATATTCTTGCCACAGTACCTTTTTTGTTTTTCTATAAAGTTGAGTCGTATCAGTTGGATTCATAATTATTTAAATAAAGCTAAATTACACCATTAAGATCTTTAGTGCCAATCATATCAGCCCAAAAACTAGTAATTTATTTGATAATTGTCTGATAGCCTCCCATTAAGGCGAAAATGACTATTTTAGAGAATACCGCTAATGCCATCCAAATAAATTAAACTTAAATCACTTGTCCTAAACTTATTGATTTATTTATTTAATGCAGAGATATATTAAAAACATCAAATAAATATTCAGAAATCAATTTTCAGACCGTATTAATTTTTTAGGCCAACTGCTGATATACAAACACCGATTCCATATATCTCATAATCACGATTACAATAGTTTTAATATGTTGTCACTGTCCGTAGAAAAAAATAATGGAGAGGTCAATCTTAACGAGATCATAGATCTTGTTAAATTGTCAAGCGAACACTTGCATCATAATGCCTTAGGTGATCATGCTTGGTTGGATTTAACACAAGGCGGAAGATCCTCAATCGCCGGTTATATTGCAAGAGAAACAGGGCATTCTCACATCGTAGGATACGCACAGATTTCACAAGGGTCGAACAGCTGGGCTTTAGAATACGTCATCCATCCTGGACATTATGACGATTGCGTACAAATTGGTACTCTTCTTCTTAAGCAAGCGCTAGAGGAGATTAAAATTCACGGCGGAGGACATGTCCATGTTTGGGTACCTAAACCAGATCACAATTCTGACCTGATTGCTTTGAATAATAACATGTCCAAGGGTAGACAGGTTATACAGATGAGGCGTGATATAACTGATTTAAAATCTCCGCAACCCACAGAAGTTCTTCATCAATCTTTAAATGCCAAGTTTCAAAATACTGAGTTTACAATTTCAAGCTTAAGAACCAAACAAGACGAATCGGATTGGCTTGAACTGAACAATACAGCATTTGGTCAACATCCCGAACAAGGCAACTGGGACCAAGAAATATTTAATCAGCGCAAAAACTCAGATTGGTTTGACGCAGAAGGTCTACTCCTATGCAGACACAGAGATTCTAAGGTACTATCCGCATCTTGTTGGGTAAAAATTCACAATCATCACCAAAATAGATTTGGGGAGATATACGTAATTGCGGTAAGTCCACGTTTTCAAGGTCAAAAATTGGGAAAAATGATGTTAGAAGCAGGACTTATATTTATGAAAAGTCGTCTACTTAACTCAGCGATGCTTTATGTGGACTCCACCAATGTTAAAGCCATCGGAATGTATGAAAAATTTGGATTTACAAAAGACCACAACGACCAGGCATACGTAATGGATATACCACAATAGCATAACAATTAATCGACCGTATGTTTCTTTAAGCCACGGAATTAGTAGTACCGACCAAATACCCTATAAGATAAGTAACACCGGCTGCCAAAACAGTAACCCCAATCTGACGTGCCACCGATTTTACTTTGGACTTCCCGGTCAGAGTTGACAGCAAGAGACCAATAGCCACGGTCGATACGAACGTCAAGATGATCGATATCGCAACCGCTAAATATGTATGTATGAAGAACCAAGGCAGAAGAGGTATCAAAGCACCTACGGCAAAAGATACGAATGAAGATAAAGCTGCCTTAAACGGCGCTCCCAAATTCTCTGGATTTATCCCCAACTCTTCTCTGGCGTGCACTTCGAGTGCCAAGCTCTCGTTTTTCATCATCTCGTCGGCAACCACCTTGGCGACTTCAGGGCTGAGTCCTCGCTTTTGATAAAGCTCGGTTAACTCCATTCGCTCGCCTTCCGGATTTACTTGAATTTCGTGCCTTTCGATTGATAGCTCGGCTTCAAAAAGTTCAGATTGCGCCTTCATCGACACATATTCGCCGGCAGCCATGGAAAACGCACCCGCTATTAACCCAGCCAAACCCGTTAATCTAACGCTTCCAGAACTCAAATGCGCCCCCGCAACTCCAAGAATTAACGATACGTTTGTTACCAAACCATCGCTTGCCCCAAAAATTGCAGCTCTAAAGGAACCGCCGGTTATATCTCTGTGTGTATGTCCGATCATTATGAAAGTAAAATGTAAATACTAAATTGCTTTATCAAATAGCAAACCACATCTAGTTTAAATTATTCAGAGCAATGAATTTTATAAAATGTCATGCGTTCTACAAATTTTAATTTATTGGCAATTGCGGAATTCACGGTAGGCCCAATACCGCCAATATTCAAGAATCTTATAATCCATTTATCTAGTGATCCATCCAATCTTTCATCTATGTCAATCAAATAAATCCAATATATTATCTAATAAAGTCACTCCCGTAAGTAAAATTGGAAACATAATCTTATTGGAATCTAGTTGAAAAGAAAATACTTTGACCGACCATCTCATCGTTAAAAATCAATGTATGCAGAAGATATCTTCAAACTGGCCTAAGTTTTGCGAGCTAAGGGTGCAACACCTAAGTCAAGCAGAGAGATTTGGCGCCGCACCGGAAAAAATTGCAGAAGAGATAATAAGAGACTTGTTTACACTGGTTCTTGATTGGTCGGTAGACTCATTTAATTATCAGCTTAAACACTCGGACATTGTATTAACTTCACCTGGAATCAAATGGATCGTGATCGAAGCTAAAAGACCGGGACTTTTAACCTACAAACCCAGTCGAATTGAAATGGCATTCAACCAAGTTCTTCGATACGCCGCAGAACAAAAAATAAGATGTGCTGCAATCTGTGACGGTAACGTGTTATTTGCCAAAGATGTGCAAGCCGGTGGAACGAAGGATCGCGTATTCGTCGACTTAAGATCCAATACTCCTCCAAATGAGCTATGGTGGCTTAGCCTCCATGGAATATATCGGCCATGCGATGAACCGCAGGAAAATTCAGATTTTACGTCGAGCCGTTCTGCTGATGGAATATCGCACGATCTTGAATTGGATCTAACGCATCCAAAATATAAAATTCCGGCACGATGTTTTGCCTATGTCGGCAACTTTAGCGACGTCAAAACCTGGAAACTGCCGTATCTTCATTTTGACGGATCGGTTGATTTGAAACGACTGCCGTTAGCTATATCGTCTATTTTGAAAACCTACAGGGGTGAAAGAGTTAAGACTATTCCCGAACCCGCCATGCCAGAAGTACTTATCAGACTTGCAAAAGCTGCAAATAAAATAGGCAAACTTCCCGTCAGACTCCCTGACAATCCAGTCACAAACTATGAACTACTATATTTAGCCATTTATCAGCAAGAAAAATTGGAGGAAGTATTTTTGGCGTGACTTAAATTAGGTATTTCGTACATTTTTAAGCCCTTGATATATCATTGAATGACAAATATCCCTAAAATAAGTGGGTTACGCCAACTATTGCCTACCCTAATCTATTCAAAAAATACTTTGAATTTTAATATGCAAAGTCGACCGATTCAAATTTTGATTTAGGTGAATTAAATGCCTAATATATAGCCTGACATGGCTGATTTTAGTTTTAGAAAACCGTGATCAGATATGATTTTAGAAAAACTTGACTAGTTACGCTCTTATCTTCAAAACAGATACCTTCAAAAAACTAGTTTAACCCGTAGAACCTGATTATAGATAGGCCTTATCTAAATACTAGGCTAGTAATAGGCTGCGTATTCAGTTGTCATCGCCGTAGGCAGCTTCACCATGCATAGCGAGATCCATACCTTGGTACTCTATTTCAGGATCAACCCTTAAGCCCATCGTCTTTTTAATCGTCATGCCTATTGCATAAGATATTCCGCAACTATAGGAAGCACAAACAACTGTGGCAAGAACTTGTATTCCCAGCTGATGAAGACCACCTGAAAAAAATAAGCCGTTGTGGCCCATAGCATTAACCGACGACTCCGCGAAAAAGCCCAAAAGAACGGTTCCCAATACTCCACCGATCCCATGGACCCCAAGCACATCCAATGAATCGTCCAAACCAAATTTGAATTTTGCGCGCACGAACAAAGCGCACCCTACTCCGGCAACAAGTCCTATGATCAATGAAGGAATCGGAGACACAAAACCTGCACATGGTGTAATCGCAACCATTCCGGCTACGGCTCCCGATAGCGCACCCAACACCGTAGTGGTTGAATCTTTCACTTTTTCCACCATTAGCCACCCAATTAAGCCCGCAGCCGCAGCTGCCTGCGTATTAAGAAAAGCATATGCTGCCACAGAGTTAGCATCGATACCAGAACCTGCATTAAAACCAAACCATCCGAACCAAATAATTGCCGCTCCAATTGCAGATAGCGGTACAGAGTGAGGTCTTGCCAAGTTCTTAGGCCAGTTCCTTCTCGGGCCTACCGCCAACAACAGACCCAAGGCAGAGAATCCAGAACAAATTTCAACTACAGTTCCGCCGGCAAAATCTAACAACGACCTCTGGGCCAACCAGCCTTCTGGGCTAAAAGACCAGTGAGCTATAGGAGCATACACCAAGATGAACCACACCGTAATAAAAACACAAAATGCACTAAATTTTAATCTTTCAGCAGTTGCCCCAGAAATAAGGGCAGCGGTGATTATCGCAAACATAAGCTGAAAAGAAACAAATGCCAACGGCGGGACGTTCATACTCTTAAATCCTGGCACAGAGCTTAAATGCTCTAAGCCCGCAAACTTAAAATTTCCAAATAATGACGAAAACGAAGACGAAAAACTTATACTAAATCCAAGAACAATCCACAATACGGTTATGATTGCCATGGCCGCCAAAGACTGCATAATAATTGCGAGAACATTTTTTGAGCGAATCATACCCCCATAAAAAAATGCAACGCCAGGCGTCATGAACAATACTAATGCAGCGGATATTAAAAGCCAAGCGGTATCGCCCGAATTGTAATGCATCAAAGACCTCTTAAATCAAACATAAAATTTAAACATCGAATCGTTAACAGACTCAATTTATAAAAAATAAAGAGTTTAAACTGTATCAATAATTGATGTACACAAATAAACCTTTAATTCGGCAATATTTATTTGATTGGTACTAAGTAAATTTAGCTGGCACCGAGTGTCAAACCCTAGTAAGCATCATTGCAAAGTTTGCCAAAACAATACTACTACAATTATCACAACTAATCACCATCCTACATAGTTAGCTTAGTTAGTTGAGGACCGTTTGGTTGAATAATCAGCAACCATTTAGCCGGTACTGTTGATCCCTGGTTTTCATACATCAGTTGACCGGTGCCCGAATAGGTATAGTTAGTTGAAGTATTAAATATACTAAAATATGTCATTTGAGCTAGTGAGTTATAGCCATAGTTCTTAGGTACTTGCTGACCGTTCCACGGAAACATCTCTTGAATTCTATCACCGTTTGAATCGTAACCGAAGGTATCCCAAAATCAAAATCTCCAATCTTTAGGCATCTGGATATAGTAGTAAAGACTTCTTAAAAAAAACAGCTACACGAATGATGGCATTTCCACCCGCCAAAAAGGTATTAGTCACGGGTTCTGTCTCAGCTAAAGTCAAACATCCTGTTTTTTTTGTTTCAGCAATTAATCCCAAACTAACACTGAGTAGAAATATTGCAAATCAAGCAATAGCCAATATTGCGCCAATGTCCAATGCAGTTTTTTGCTCATTTTACAGACAGCCGTCACTTCAATTTATCGAATTTTCGCGTCCCTTCAATTAAATTTGAATGCGACAACTTATTTGACATATGAGAATCCAGGATCTCTGACAGATTGTAATTTGATTCAATTTCACTGTTGGTTGCTGTCAGGCAAATCGGCATCATCAGAGTGAGAAGTATCAGAATTATTACTTAATCCCCTGTTTCTTAAAATCGTCTCTCTCATTGAATGCCCTGGCCATGGATTGATTTCAGCTTCATGAACCTCTTCTTGAGTAGGGGGAGGCGTGACAAAACCATACGAAACATCCGGATTATTGTGTTTTGCAGAATTCTCAATGATAACCTCGGCAATTGATATTTCAGATTCGTCGCGACACGTAATTAAGTCGTGACTTGAATTTACCCTTTTCATTCGAACAATCAAATAAGCAGTAGCCACCGTAATTACTATTATTGTCCAACCAAGAATAATTTTTAACATAAACATTCTGTCATTAAGCAACTGGGTAGACGACAAAATAAGCATTATTATGATTGGAATAAACAAGGTAACTATAAAAACTGAATTAGCTTCCGAATCCCTTAATTTGCGTGAAAAGGAACGCAAAATATAAATTCGATCTCGCACACTAAACTTATTTGTTTGCTGATATTTATTATTTGACATTTTAAACTAAAATCCAAAATACAACTTGACTAATTAACCCCAGAATAAATTCAAAAATACCAGCTCCTTGTGCATAAATCGGATAATGCAACTCCAAAAAATATTCATAAAGCAAAGTAGGCAAACCAGTACATAATATAAATATTATCGGAACAGTTTTCTGAACGTTATTTCTAAACGATGAAATGACACTGTTCTTGGCAGCTGGAAAGGCTCCATAGTATACCGAAAGACTCAAAACTACATAAAATAAAGGGCTTAAGAGGTTAGCAAAGTTTATTAGCAACAACACTGAAATATGGCCCGAGGACGGACTTGAAATTAACTGATTTGGGCTTGAAAACTTGGAACTCAAAAATGATAAATTCCTACCGAGATAAAGCGAAAGAAACAATTGTGCATAAAAGATAACAAGGTTCATCTCACATAAATTAAATTTAGATTGGTTGTAATAAAACCGGAACCAGAAATCATAATCTTCACTGCTAGCTTCGCCTTCTACAATCGAATCCATGCTTAACTAAATTCCACTAAGTCAATGGCACGTTTTCGAAACACCATATACATGACTGGCTTGATCATAGACATCGTACATTTGAAATGCAATGAAACTCAAACTTGCTGACCCAACTATGAATAAACCCAGTGGACCAGTTGTAAGCAACAATCCAGAGAACAACATTCCAAGTTCAGCAGACTCCAACCCAATTCCAAGCGTACCTGTAGCGGCCATCAGCGAACCTCCATATATCAACGCACCCTTCATTGCCAGCTGACGAGAGTTGCAGGGACATAACCCACTCATATCGGTACCGTCTATAGGGTTATTATTTACAAATTCATAAGGCTGACTTTGATTTTGGTTATAGAGAGATGTAGTTATTAAACCATTTGATACTGGATTAGCCATTCCGGCATAAGAATACGGAATACCTGTATCTATCGTTCTTGGATCAATAGTTAAGAACTGACTTGTAGTTGGATCATAGAATCTGTTTAACAGATAATATAGACCCGATGTACTGTCATAGTAAGCGTTGTCAAATCCAATTGGAGGAGCAGTCGATGATGCAGTTGAATCGCCAAAGGTATTGTAAAAAGTTAAGTTTGAGATAGTACCGTTTTGAGCAAAATCAGCTAAAGCCGATCCTAGGTTATCTAAAAGTAAGTAAGTTGGAGTTGTCGAATCTATTGTTTCAAATACTTGATTATTAGGACCGTAAATAAAATAGTAGGTTCCGTTTGAAATAATTTCAGGAGTAGAAGTAGCTTCGTTATAAGTCATCTGAGCCAGTACTGTTGATCCCTGGTTTTCATACATCAGTTGACCAGTGCCCGAATAGGTATAGTTAGTTGAAGTATCAAATATACTAAAATATGTCATTTGGCCAAGTGAGTTATAGCCATAGTTCTTAGGTACTTGCTGACCGTTCCACGGAAACATCTCTTGAATCCTATCACCGTTTGAATCGTAACTGAAGGTATCCTGCAAAGTTGCCGTTGATCCGCAAGTACTGTAGGCATCGGTCACTTCATTGTAAGAGTTATATGTTAAATTCTGTCCAGATTGATTACAGGTTATATTTGAATTTTGATCATACTGGAAACTTTGAGACGAACTGCTTGCCGATGTTATGTTTCCTACGGCATTATAGGTATAGTTATTTGGCGTACCTCCGTTTACAGTTCGAGATAAAGTTACCCCTAAACCATTATCTGCATATACCGTACTAAAGTTCTTGCCAGCCCCGGTTCCCGTTAAATTAGTCATAAAGTTATTGCCGTCATAACTGTTATTAAAGGTATCTGGAGCATTTGGGGTTAGTTTGGTATCGCAATCTGGAATAGTGGTTCCACTAAGGTTGCCATTTAAATCATAAGTAAAGCTTGTCGTGTCGTTTGTAATCGAATAACTACCGCAAGTACCAGCACCAGGTAACCAAGTAGTAACTGAAGTTAGTTCGTTGGCGGCGTTAAAGGTTCTTAAGACGCTTTGGCCGTTGGGATAAGTCAAAGAAGTCATGTTAGAAACTAAATCATAGTTATAGGTTGTGGCTACATTGTATTCATTTATCTGAGAAGTTAGCCTACCCAACGGATCATATGTATAGGCAATACTTCCAGTTGTTCCGATGCCGTCCGTAAGACTGAGTTGATGACCGTCTTGATCGTAGGTATATAAATTGGTAATAAATTGATTTGTCCAAGTTGTTCCTGAATTTGAAGTTGAACTGATATCTGATCCGTTAGTGACGCCTTGACCTAATACCACACACATTGAACTTATTCCGCAACCTACGGATGAAATTGATTTAGTTCCATAAGCTATTGACGAAGATCCGTTAGCTACAGCCCAAGTACTGTTGGAATAAGTAATTAATGCTACAGCCGGAGACGTTCCGTTTGATCCAGTTGCATAGCAATTAGTGGTAGCCGGGCAACTTACCGAATTTAAATCAGTAAATCCAGACGGGACACTAAGAGCGGTCCAAATTGTGGAATTGGTTGTAGCAATTATGGCCACCGATCCCGAAGCTTGACCGGTTGCGACACATTGCGTCGTTGACGAACAAGATATTGCCTCTAAGGATGTTATTGAACTTGGAATAGTTATGGCAGTGAACACGCCCGAACTGTATTGATATATAGCCGGTGAGGTGGATGACGTACCGATTAAATAACATTCTGTGGATGATGGACAGGTTAAATTTGTCGGATTAAATGAACTTGGCAATCCAACCGAGGTGAATGAAGTTCCAAAGTTAGTAGTAGATACCAGAGAATTAACTCCTCCAACTACCGCCGTTAAGTAACAATCAGTTGTAGTCGGACAGTTTACGTATGGAACAGAAGTGGTACCGCTGGGTAAATTAGATGATATGTCACTCCAAGTAGAACCGTTGGTTGTCTCAATTACAACAGGTGATGACCCTTTTAGTCCAGTGGCGATACAGTCAGTTTGTGACGGACATGCAATTGAGCTTAGAGCTGTTATGCCTGAAGGAATTGTTTGAGTTGCAAATGAACCCATTGTTCCCAATACGATAGCGGGACTGTTAGTGTCGCTTGTTCCAATTGCACCGCAGTAGATTGAGTTAACGCCATAGAAAGGAACGTAGTTGTTGCAAGAAGAGTCAGTTAAGTTGGTAATTGAAGATGGGCTTCCGTCTGACTGGGCTACTAGTTCATTGGCAGAATCATATGAATAGAAATTGGAAATACCGGTAGAATATGTTGCTTCAATCAGATTGCTTGCAGGATCATATTTATAATTAGTAGTGGTTCCTGTTATGGCAGTCATTGTTGCCATTCTGTTCAATGAATCATATGTATAAGAGGTGACATTCCCGTTTGCATCTTTTACGCTTAAAAGATTTCCGTTATGATCATAAGTTTTTGTTGTTATTTGGGGTGAAGAAGCCCCTCCGTTGACTGGAATCGGAGGACTGGTAACCGTTATCTGTTCATTAAATGAATCATAACCATAAGTGGTTGTACCTTCGGGTCCTACGGTTGATTGATCACTGTCTGAATCAGAAGTACTGGTATCATCGGGGGTAAAGCTTTTTGCATCTGGATCAATTTGAGTTGAAATTAACCTTCCTCCGCTATCGTAGCTATTTAACGTTAAACCGCCCTGCGGATTTAAAGTTGCCAAAACTTGATTTAAGTCATTATAGGTATATTGAGTGGTGTTGCCAGAAGATTGACAGGTATCGGTGGTATTTAGTGTGGAATATCCGTTTGGAGCTACACTACAAGTCAATGTTCCGGTTTGGATATCATAAGAGTTGGTTGTAATCTGTTCAACACCGCTTGAAACATCAACGGATGTTGACATTAAGTCACCATATTGATCGTAGCTAAAGGAGGTAATGTTAGCTTGATCCGAGCTGTAGTTAACTTTATCGGTTTGAACCACGTCACCAGGCCATCCACCGTTGGTTCCCGTAGCCCCTACGGTACCATTGGAATCAATCGTACCGTTACCGTAGGTATATAAAGTGGCAGGTTCGAGTACTGTCGGATTGGTTGGTATGGACGAACAGGCGGGGTCGGTTGGGGTTGACTGATTTGTTATTGTAACCTCACAATCCAAATTGCCGCTTGAATCATAGTTATAGTAGGTGACAACAGGATCTGTTTCGGCAGTTGTTAGAGGTGCTTCATAGGAAGTTAGCTCACCAAAAGAGTTATAAGTCCAATTGGTAGTCCTTCCTAGCGGGTCTATTTTTTGGGTCATTTCTCCATAAGGGCCATTATATTGATATTGAGTGACATTTCCGTTGGGATCCGTTACCTCAGTGGATTCAAGGGTTGAACTGGTATTACCAGGAGTACTGTATTGATAATAAATTGTTCTTGGGGTCGAAGAACCCAGTCCGTCTGTTTCAGATATCAATGTATTCTGAATGAAGTTTTCAAGCGTCACATTGCCGTTTGGATCGGTAATTGTAGTTGACGAAGCTGTATATTGATTGGGTGAAGCCCCGGCCGTATAGCTTGTATAAGAATAGCTGTAAGTCCTGTTTGGACTAGACAAGCTATTGCAAGATGAATCATTTGTGGCACAAACTTGAGTAGTGGTATCGGCTTGACCGCTTGAATAGTATGTTATGTTTTGAACTAAATTATTTGGATTGGTTATTGAACTTATCAAATGGTTTGAAGGGGTTGAATAAGAAAAGGACCAAGTCCTTATCGGATCACCCGAAAAATTAGCTCCGCCGTTAATCGAAACCGAACTTAAATTCCCGTTAGTGGTATCATAGGTAAAATTGACGCTCCTCCCTGCCGGATCGGTAATCGATGAAATTAAATCAGTACCACTTTGATAAGAAATCCACAAATTTCTCGATGCCGGGTCTACTACGTTTTCCAACTGATAGTCAGAATATGAATTTGAATTAGCACTGCAACCCGTTGAGATTTGACAGTAGTTATACGACTCAACATATCCGTTCAAGTCCTTTATTCCTATAATAACGCCCGAGGTATTTGCATTCCCCAAGGTTTGAGTACTGTTCAAATCTGAAAATACATAGGTTAAATTGCCTTTAACCTGAAAGTTAAAGTTTGAACCGTTCTGAGTTAAGGTGTCGAATTGCCAAGAAGGAGACTGCCAGGTACCTAATGAACAGTTGGTATTCGAATTTGAACAGGTAAATACCGCCGTTGCCCCAGAGGATGTAGCTACCGTAGCGACTTCTGGAGTCGTCGAATTAAACGATATGGAATCTGACAAATTAGTTGACCATCCGCAACCTATCAATCCTGGATTAGAAGAAGAGCAACTTATGGCCGAAAGCGAGTTATAGGTTCTGGTAAATTTCAACGGAAGATCTCTGAACGGAATGTTTATATCGGTTTGAATTTTGTAGTAATTTCCATCGGCACAATTAACTGGATCACCCGAACAATATTGAGAATTGCCTTCGATGTTGGTACCAGTTGGTCCAATGCCTTTGGTCAACGGTCCGGCAATTCCAATGGCATAAACTTCACGAACTCTGTTATTGCTGCTGTCGGAAATATACAAATTGCCCGATTGGTCAATTGCTACTCCTAACGGCTCATTTAACATGGCTTGTGTTCCTTGTCCTAAATCTCCCGAATACCCTGGAGATCCCGTTCCGGCTACCGTAGTGATAAGACCTCCAGGAGTGACTTCTCTGATTCTGTTGTCAAAACGGTCTGCCACAAAAATATTTCCAGCAGCATCCAGCGCTAATGACTCTGGAGAACTTAATTGAGCATTTACCGCAAGTCCACCATCTCCACACAAATAAATATATGACGCACAATATGTCCCAGTTCCAGCAACTATATACAAACGCCCGGCCACCATAGACTGGTTGTAGAAAGTTTGACCATTTACCGTCGAAATTTCCGCAATTACCATTACGTAATCACAACTAGAATCCGATACGACAACATTTCCGTACGAATCTATGACCAGTCCATAGGGATTATTCAACAACGCTGTTGAAGCTAACATACCGTTAGATATAGCATTACAGTCACCGCCAGTGCTACTGCCTGTAAGTGATGAACGTACACCTGCATTGGAAAATTTATCCACAGCTTCAACACCGCTGGTATCATCTGCATAATATAAATCGGGGGGAGTATTGCCATCCAAGGCAATTTGATCGACTTCAACGTTTGGCACTATCTCGTAAAGAATTCCTGCAGTATAAGAACTCAAACCATAGTAACAATTTGAATTGCATGTAGAGATTGGAAAGAAATAGAGACCCGATCCAGCTGATATGAAAATATTGCCACTTCCGTCAACTGCGACTCCTCGAATATGTGATTCGCTGATCAAATTATAAATATCGCCTGGAACTATATTTGATTTTCCATAGTTATATTTAGTCGTAGAAGAAGGTATCCATTTAAGTTCATTCCCCCCAGAATCAACAACATAGACATCGCCGTAAGAGTCTGTCGTGATACCTATAGGTTTGTTGATTGTCGCAATATTGGCCGGTCCCCCGTCCCCCGTAGTCGAGGCAAGACCATTCCCGACAATCGTATTTATTGTACCAGGAGCATCAAGTACCGAAGATGATAATTTTTGTGAAGGTTTGGCGATATTAGGAACAATTGCAACTATCACTGTCAAAGAAAACAAGATGAGACTAGCGAAGCCAATATTTAGGAATAATCTATAATCAAAAGATTTATTGAAGTGTTTTTTGGAATTACAAAGAGCTCTCTCTCTCTGACGATTGAATGGATCTACCCACTTGCCCTCCTCAATTATTTCAAACTTAAATACTTTTTAATAATATAGCACGATTTATGGAAAAGTCATAATGAATTCAAAAAAATCTTAATTTTTGTAGAGAGAAGATTATCAAGCTTTTATATTCGGCCTAATAGAAAAGATCAACAACTTTAATTCTTTCAAATTACTATAAAGTTTGAATATTTTGGCATATTCACATCATGACTCGTTGCTAAATAGATTAAATTAAATAGTTCAGTGCTGTCAAGTAGAACTATTTTTTTGATAAATCCTAAGTCGTAAAATAATAATCTAAAGATTGTAAGACGTTTTTGTAAGGGATGATATCCAATGCAGAAATACAATCAGACAAGTTATTATATCCTTCTATTGGATCGCTTGAAATAAAAGAAATTGTTTAATGACCATACACGTCATCTACCACACGAACAACATCTATATCCTCCACCAATACGCTCAAACCTTGCTTATACGAAGACCTGGAATTAAATGCCGTCGCCACCGAGTGATCTATAGCGATCATTCATGTGACGTTCCCCTTGCGGGGCTTTGATTCTCGCCTCACCACGACGCGCTCCCGTTTTCACAGGAGTCTTACAGTCACTCCTCCGCCCATGAGTGTTCTCATAAGCCGAGCCAGGGTCTGCCGGCCACTCGACCTCGAACTTTGCACCTGTCACAGTCCATCCCGAGGGAACCTCCGCCAATTCTTCGCCTTGTTGCCGGAATAGCTTGAACAGGACAGACACGGACTCCACTGCCTC
>JAJZNL010000048.1 GCA_021852345.1 Actinomycetes bacterium | reverse complement strand
GCAGTAGTCTTAGATATTAATCTGGAGGACATGACCGGTAGGGAGGTATTGACCCTCATCAGATCCGATATGGAAATTTCTCATATACCAGTTATCGCTATCAGTGCCAGTGCTTCAGATAAGCAAGTTCAGCGAGTGATGACAGCTGGTGCGGATGTATTTATACGCAAACCCGTCGCAATAAATGACTTAGTTGCAGCCATCCATAAAACTACGCTTCCTAATTTCAGATAGTTATTAGGTTCAAAAATTTAAACCTAATAATTTAATCTTGACATTATAAACTTTTTGTTAATCGAGATAATTAAAGCTAACTTAAATGCTGTTAGGACATGTAACCTGAAAGCGAATTTCGGAAGTGCTCTATCATCTCTTTAACATCGACATTAGCTTCATTGTTTATAATTATTTTGTCGGGCTTAGAACTACCTAGTGGATAGTATCTGACTGAATTAAGTTTCAAGGTATCTTCAAAGGACTGTGAATTTTCTTTAGTCACTTGGACTATCGCACGTCCGGGAAGTTCGGAAAATAAAGAGTTTATCGAAAGTGTTTCAATCAGACGAACTCCCAAAATACCGTCTAATTTTAATTTGGTCGATGATTCATCAATTTTTTGGGGGTCGCTTAAAAGTTGTTGCTTTGAGCTCTTTAACTCGTTGAATCTTATTAACATTTCAGCCAAGGCCAACAGAAGTCCGCCTTGGCCTATATCTTCTATCTGTACAATTCCTAAATCTGGATTTCTGACAATTTCAGCAATGTTTTTCAAAAAGTTTTTAGTTTGTTCGGTGTCGATAGTAGGAAGGATGCCTCCGTTGTAACCGTGCAACTGCGTTGCCCAGATAGATCCTGAAAGCGAAAATGCTTTGTCCTGTAATAATATATCCGGACCGTTGACAACATAAAACTCGAATTCTTTATTGTCATCCAGTAATTCGTCTGATATCTTGATAATCTTTGAAATATTCGGATGCAACCCTATTGCGCCGATAACGGGTGTTGGGTCGATATCGATATTGTCGGTCGAATTATAAAAACTGACGTTTCCTCCCACTACGGGAACCATGAAATCTTCGCAGGCTGCCTTTAATCCGTCTATGGATTGTGAAAACTGCCACATTACCTCTGGATTTTCAGGACTTCCAAAATTAAGACAGTTGATAATCGCTTGCGGTACCGATCCAGTGATTGCAATATTTGTCAAAGCTTCAACTGTCGTAAGATAGGTTCCATAGTAGGGATTAACTGCACACCATTTGGGGTTTCCATCGGTAGTTAAAGATATGGCTTTGTCGGTTTTTTTAATTCCCGGCGCGGCTAATCTCAAGACCGCAGCACCGTTACCTGGGCTTACTATGGTATTTAAGAAAAGTTGGTGGTCGTACTGTTTGAAAATCCACTCGGGTTTAAGAAGCATGTTAAACAGATCCGACTTGATATCGATGTTTAAATTAGAATTCTTGCCTGTTGATTTTTCCGCTTGGTCACTGACATTATTTTGTTCATTTGAAATTCCAAAATTTAATTCGCTTGGAAACATAACCTCTTGAACCTTAGGCTCTGATTTTGGTCTGTCGTACAACGGGGCTTCATCTGCCAGTGATTTTGCAGGAGTGACCGCTATTGGTTCATTTTCATACCCGTTAAAAATTCTGAGATATCCCACCGAATCAATGGGAGCCGTGACAATTCCGATTACGGATGCCGTAATTTCCCATTTTTTGGCGATCTTTAATACTTCGTCCATGTTGTCTTCAGTAACGATTGCCAGCATACGCTCTTGACTTTCCGAAGTCATGATTTCGATAGGAGTCATATCGGTTTCCCTTAAGTGCACTTTAGATATGTCTACATCCATACCGAGATCGGCTCTTGCGGCGGTTTCAGAAGTAGCACATGTCAGGCCGGCTCCTCCGAGATCTTGAATGCCTACCGCCAAACCTTTTTCTATCAGTTCCAGACAGGCCTCAATCAGTCTTTTTTCTTCATAGGGGTCACCTACTTGAACGCTTGGAAGTTTTTCGGTGTCGCTTGAATCGGTATCAAAGCTGGCAGATGCCAGTACGCTTACGCCCCCGATTCCATCTCTACCGGTTGTTGAACCCAAAAGTATCGCCCTGTTGCCGATACCGCTGGCTTGACCCAACACTAACTTGTCTTTTTCCAAAACTCCGACGCATGCGACATTGACTAATGGATTGCCCGAATAACAGCTGTCAAAATGAATTTCACCGCCGACGGTGGGAACTCCGACAGAGTTGCCGTAGTTTGAGATACCCCTGACTATTCCTTCTAGGTGCCACCTGTGTCTTGGATGGTTTAAGGGTCCGACATATAGGGGATCCATAAGGGCAATGGGACGCGCTCCCATAGTAAATATGTCCCTTAAAATTCCGCCTGCCCCAGTAGCTGCGCCTTGTGTGGGCTCAATTGCTGAAGGGTGATTGTGACTTTCGATGCGAAGTGCTATCGCTAAATTATCGCCGACGTCGATAACTCCCGCATTTTCACCAGGGCCCACTAAAACATTTTCTCCTTGAGTAGGGAGTCTTTTAAGGTGAATCCTAGATGACTTATATGAGCAGTGCTCGCTCCACATTACCGAGAACATTGCAAGTTCGAGGTCATTTGGTTCTCTGTTTAAGTTTCCGATGATTAATTTGTATTCGTCGTCGGTAAGTCCCAAACTTGTATAGATTTCGGCTTTATTGGTCATTTTGGAAGTTTATCTTGTCTCTTAAGTTAATGGTTTATTGAATAAGTGAATTGAAAAAATTCAGTCCGTCTCTGGAATCCAAAAAATCGCTTATCGCTCTTTCGGGGTGTGGCATAAGACCTATAATGTTTCTGTTTTCATTACAGATACCTGCGATATTTTCGGTTGACCCATTGGGGTTGTTTTCATATGTCAAAATAATTCGATCATTTTTCTTTAACTCATTTAGAGTTTGGTCATTGCAGGTATAATTTCCCGAAAAGTGATTAATATAAAGCTTCACCTTTGAATTGAGTTTAAGCTTACTGGTAAAGGGCGTATTTGTACTTGTAACGTTCAAAACCGCTGATTGACAAAGAAACGTCAATCCTGCGTTTTTTTGAAGGGCTCCAGGCAACAATCCTGCTTCAGTCAAAACTTGAAAACCGTTACAGATACCTACAACCGTTTTTTGTGATTGTGCAAACTCTTCTACCGCTTCCATAATGGGTGAGAATCGAGCGATTGCCCCAGGCCTTAGATAGTCGCCGTGGGCAAAACCGCCGGCAATTACGATTGAATCTACATCGGTTAAGTCCGTTTGAGAGTGAAATATAAATTTATATTTACCGCCGACTTTTTCTACGGCTTCGGCTACGTCAAATTCACAATTTGTTCCCGGGAATACTACTATTCCGACTGTTTTAGGCATAGGCGTTATCTCTTAGTATCGTTATTTTGTAATCTTCTAAGACGGGATTTGACAGCAGTCTTTGGCACATCTTTTCAGCCTGTGCCAAAGCGTCATCATCGTTTGCTGCTGTGAGCTTTATCCTTATAGCTTTACCTACGGAAACTTTGTTTACATTGTCAAAACCTAAAGCGGCTAACGCTTTATTAATTGTGGATCCTTCTGGATCGGCAATTTTATCTTTATGACGAACTTCTATTAAAAGTTCATAAAGGTCTTGGCCGTTAGCTATTTGTCGGTGTTGGTCGTCGTTGCTCATGTTTAGCCTATCCAGTCGTTAATGGACTTTTGAAATACCAATTCGTATGCATTGATGTATCGTTTTGAAGTGGCTGTAACGACTTCGTCGGGTAGCGCAGGAGCCGGCGGGTTTTTGTCCCACCCCGTTGACTCTAGCCAGTCTCTTACGGGCTGCTTGTCATATGACGGTGGGGTGGAGCCGACTCTGTAATCGTCGATTGCCCAAAATCTCGACGAATCCGGGGTTAATACTTCGTCACAAATTGCAAGTTCACCGTCTATAAAGCCGAGCTCAAATTTGGTGTCCGCGACTATGATGCCCTTTTCAAGTGCCATCTTAGCGCCTATGTTGTAGGCTGCCAACGATATCTCTTTGGCCTTTTGAGCCACCTCTTTGCCGACTAAATCTGCCGCCTGAGCAAACGAGATGTTTTCGTCATGTCCGACTTCGGCTTTGGTGGAAGGGGTAAATACGGCTTCGGGCAGTTTGTCTGATTCAAGAAGACCTTCTTGAATCAGTTCGCCGTGAAGAGTGGAGTTTGATTGGTATTCTTTGTAACCGGAACCGGAAAGATAACCTCGAACGATGCACTCAATCGACAGCATCTTTGCTTTTTTTACTAGCATTGCTCTACCGCTGACGGCTTTCTTTTCGTCGTCGTCGATTGGGAAGTCTTCGGGATCTACTGAGATTAAGTGATTAGGACATAGATTGTCGAGTACTTTGAGCCACTCGTAGGTCATTGCTGTTAAAACTCTTCCTTTGTCGGGAATCGGCTTGTCCAATATAACGTCAAATGCGCTTATTCGATCCGAGGCTACAATAAGCAGTCGGTCGTCGCCGGCGTCATAAATTTCCCTGACTTTACCTGAATTCAGTAAGGGCAATGATACTGTCATTTTTCTATCTCCTTAAGCTTTTTAATGGTTAGATTGGCGTTTTTAAGAATTCTTTGAAGATTGAAAACTTGATCGATATCTTCTTTCGATAAAACTTTGGTGACCTCTTCGTCATTTGATATTAAATATCTTAGGTCTTCTTTTTGTGAAAGTGCCCTGTGAGAATTCCTTTGAACAATACGATAGGCTTCGTCTCTAATAAAGCCCTTTTCAACCAGCTTTAGCAGCAGTGACTGAGAATAGACAACTCCATATGACGAGTTAAGGTTATCCAACATCGCCTGTTTGTTTATGTCCAGGCCCTGCACAAGAGAGATTGTCTTTTTTAGCATGTAGTGGATCAAAATAGATGCATCACTGAAAACAACTCTTTCGACCGATGAGTGGGATATGTCTCTTTCGTGCCAAAGTGCAATATCTTCCAATGAAGCTATGAGGTATCCGCGCATTACCCTGCTGAGTCCGACCAGTCGTTCCGATAGGATCGGATTTTTCTTATGCGGCATAGCCGAAGACCCCTTTTGACCTTTACCAAAAGACTCCGTCGCTTCGGACAGTTCGGTCCTGGCAAGATGTCTGATTTCGGTTGCTATAAGTTCTATTGTGCAGGCTATAGTAGTCACCGCATACATGTATTGGGCGTGTCTGTCCCGGCTTATGACCTGGGTTGCCGGAGTGGGAGAAAGTCCAAGTTTATCGCAGACAATCGTTTCTACCTCTGGAGCGATGTTCGAATATGTACCGACGGCACCTGAAAGCTTTCCTACGCTAACGGCATCAACAGCGTCGGCAAGTCGTTTTCTGTCTCTGTCAACCTGTAGCGCAAACAGGGCTAATTTGGTTCCTAAGGTTGTCGGCTCGGCATGAATTCCGTGCGTCCGACCCGTCATTGCGGTGTTTTCGTTTTCAATTGCCTTTGTCTTGAGCAACTCAAAGAGTTCGTCTAAGGTGTCTGAAATTAAAACTCCGGCAGTTTTAAGGGCTAGGGAAAATGCTGTGTCAACCACGTCCGATGAGGTAAGGCCGTAGTGAATCCATCTTGCTGACTCGTTATTCATGAGAGTTTGGACTACATCTACGAAGGCGGCAAGATCATGATTGGTGATTGCTTCGCGCTCTTGAACCAAGTTTACAAACTCGTCGTTTACTATAGGGGCTGAAGCTTCACATCTGTCGGCATCGGATTTATCGATTGTACCCAGTTCACTTAAGGCGGCAGTTGCGGCAAGTTCAACCTTCAGCCATCTTTGAAACTTTGATACCTCCGAGAATATCGAAGCCATTTGTTCGTAACTATACCGATCGATCATTTACAATACCTTTTTAAATTTAACTTGCACGCAAAAGCCTATTTCTTTAAGTTCTTAATTTTATTGCGCCTATATTGCACCTATAATGACGTATTTTGCACCTATTTTAATTTGCCGGTTTCAAATTCAATTGCTTTTTTACCGATGTCTTTTCTGAAATGCATTTTGTCAAAACTTATTTTTGATATTTGATCATATACTTTCAGCTTTGCGTTTTCGAAGGTTGTATCTGTGCAAGCTACGGACATGACTCTTCCAGAGCTTGTAAACAGCCCGTCGTCGTCCGGTTTTGTTGTAACTCCGGCAAAAAAGATCCGTACGTTACTATCTGCCCTTTCTACAATGTCGTCAATATCTTCTTTAAAATATATCTTGTCTCCCAGTGTCGGAGAATCCGGATATCCGTTGGTGGCTAACACTACATTTATGGTCTTATTTTTATTAAATTTGGGTTCGTCGGTCAACTTTCCGAGTGAGGCCTGATAGATTAGGGAAGCTAAGTCACTTTCTAATCCTGGAAGGATTGCTTGTGTTTCAGGATCCCCGAACCGAACATTAAATTCGACTACCTTGGGTCCTTCAGGAGTGAGCATAAGACCAGCATACAAAACGCCCCTGTAATCGATACCCTTTGATTTAAATACCCCCAGTAACGGCTCTATGCATTTTTCTAAAATCTTGTCCAACATATCGTCGTGCACAAAGTCTGGCGGACTGTAGGCACCCATACCTCCGGTGTTAGGTCCCAGGTCATCGTCAAAACATCTTTTGGCGTCAACGGCTGGCGACAACGGGACAATTTTTTTGCCGTCGGTCAGCGCCATAACAGATATTTCCTGACCCTCCATAAGCTCTTCTATGACGACTCTTTTGCCAGCTTGACCAAATGAGGTGCCGTTCATCTTGTCTTGCAGATCTTTTAACGCTAGGTCGTAATCTTTGGTTACAAAGACACCTTTACCAGCGGCCAATCCGTCTGTCTTAATAACGTAACCGCCTCTTAGGGTTTTAAGATAATTTGACGCTGCGACAAATTCATCAAAGACTTTAAAGTCCGCCGTCGGAATTCCCGCTTGCTTAAGGGCTGCTTTCATCCAAATTTTAGAGGATTCAAGTTGGGCTCCCTGTTGATCGGGGCCAAAAACAACTTTGCTTTGACCTTTTAGTTTGTCCACGATACCTTCGCTTAAAGGACCCTCGGGGCCAATAACGAACAGGTCGGCGTCTATATCGGTTGGATCGTTTAAGTCGGTTGCAATGTTTAAGGAACTGTAAGACATATCCATACCAGGGTTACCGGGTGTTACTACAACTGAATTTGAAAATTTTGACAAACTTACTGCAAGACAGTGTTCTCTGGCACCGGATCCGACAATGCAAATTTTCAATTTGCGATCACCGCTACCTGATTTCTTTTTGGTCCGACTCCGACAAAATTTACCGGAACCGACAAGATCTCCGAAATTCTGTTAATGTAAACTTTTGCCTGATCGGGCAGATCGTTATAGTCTTCGACTTTTGATATTGATGTATTCCAGCCGTCAAACTCTTCATAGACGGCTTTAACGTGATGAAGATCACTCTGGTGGTAGGGCATCTTGTCGGTAGTCTTACCGTCTATTTCATATCCGACGCAAATCTTCACGGTTTCAAAATCGTCAAGCACGTCGAGTTTGGTAACGGCAAGTTCGCTCAGTGAATTAAGTCTTATGGCATGCTTTAGCATGACTGCGTCAAGCCAACCGGTTCGTCGCTTACGCCCAGTGTTTGTACCGTACTCATGACCCTTTTGCACCAGCAAGTCTCCCAGTTCATCTTCCAACTCCGTAGGGAACGGGCCAGATCCTACTCGAGTTACATAGGATTTAGCAATTCCGATTACTCTGCTTATGTGCATCGGTCCGATTCCAGATCCTACGCAGGCTCCACCTGCGGTTGGGTTTGAAGAAGTTACGTACGGATAGGTGCCATGGTCAAGATCTAAAAATGTAGCTTGTGCTCCTTCGAGAAGAATATTTTTGTTTTCACTCAGGCTGTTGTGTAAGAAATCAACCGAATCACAAATCATGGGGGCTATTTTTGGCGCATATTCATTTAAAAATTTGTCCAAGATCTCTTCGGTGTCAATTGGTAGTTGATTGTAAACTCTGGTTAAAATGGTGTTTTTTTCTTTTGCGACCGCTTCAAGTTTTGTTTTAAAAATTTTAGGGTCAAGTAGATCCTGTACCCTGATACCGATTCTGGCTGCTTTATCCGCATAGCTGGGTCCTATTCCCCGTTTAGTGGTTCCAAGCTTGTTTTTACCTAAATAACGTTCGGTTATGCGGTCTATCTCCAAATGATAAGGAAGAATTAAGTGAGCGTTGGAGGATATCTTGAGTTTGCTAGTATCTATTCCTTTGGATTCGAGCATAGATATCTCATCCAATAAAACTGACGGTTCAACTACAACGCCGTTGCCGATAACCGCGGTTATATGAGAATAGAGGATGCCCGACGGTACTAGCTGAAGTGCAAAGGTTTGGTCATCTACAACAATTGTGTGTCCCGCATTGTGCCCGCCTTGATAACGAACCACAATATCCATTTCGCCGGCCAACAAATCAGTAATTTTACCTTTACCTTCGTCGCCCCATTGAGTTCCAACGACTATGGTCGCCGGCAATTGATCCTCCTAAAAAAATAATTTACAGCATTAATTTTAGTAGATTCTTGCGCCTCTGTTTAAATTCCACCCTATAAGTTCAACGGCGACCTTAAATTGACTGAAAACTCCGGTTTGATAGTTCCTAACTTCAATTCCGAAGCGCAACACTAGTAATGCCTCCGGTATAACTAAGGTTGCGGGTGAATTAAGTCGACATCGTTTCCAAATGATTTCACATTTGTCATCTGAATTCGTTGTTGACCTCTGAGCAGTTGGATACAGATTATGATTTCAGATTGCGACTGCGGTTTTCAAGATCGGGGGTTTAAGACTTGGGGTTTACGACTGGGTGTTTCTGCTTGTGGTTTTAATGGCTTTGAATAATGGCCGATAAAAAAGTATAATCAGGTACGTACCTAGAATCGCTAAGCCCAGAGTTATGCAATTTAAAATTGGCCTAGCAGGCAGATAATTTAGCTTTACAAGTACCAGCCAAACAACTACGGAACCGCAACCAGCCAAGATTACTCTAAGGTAATTTTCCGGAATGAATACCTTTTTAAAGTACTTGTAGAAATATAATGTCGTTAAGGTTGCAGAAACGGTTTCACTAACAATTATTGCCGCCGCAGACCCAATTGCGCCGTAAGTCGGAATAAGTATGAGATTAAAGATAACGTTGATGAAAAGAACGGATAATCCCACTTTAATTAAGGATTTTTCTTTTCCCCTTGCCACTAAAGAGTTGCCGTAAATTGCGTATTGAGAAGACACAAAGACACCGAATATCAGTATCTTAAGGGGATTTACCGACCCTAAAAACTGCGTACTCATGATTGTCAGAATTAATGAACGAGAAACTGCCAACGAGCCGATTACTGTTATCACACCTAAGGCAAACAAAAAATTACATACCTTTTGAAGTATTTTAAACACATTGTCTATCGTCTCGGTAGAAAGTTTCGGCAAGAGACCCGACATTAAAAAGCTGGTGGCTGACATGACGAACTGTGCGATTAACGCCGACAGGCCGTACCATGCAACCATAGTACTGTCTTTAAATAGGGATAACAGAATCGTATCTATTTGGATATATGCAGTGTTGACTAAAATAACAATTCCAAAAGGTGTAGTGGTCTTAATTAAATGTCGCCAACTTACTTTTGTATTTAACTGTTCGCTTTGATCGCTTTGAGAATTCCCTTTTAGCATCAACAAAGCAACTATTCCAGCAATGAGTGCGGATCCCGATTGCATTAATGCAAAAATGTGTAGAGTTAAATGCCATTGCGAGACGGTTATAGAAGACATAAAGCTCAGTGCCGCACCGATAAACTCGACGAGACCGACTTTGCCGATTTTTTCATCTGCCTGAAAGACCGAAAAACATGAAGACTGTATTGCATCGGCTGTCAATATCGGACATGATAATAATGCAATGACAAACACAATACGTTTGTGAGGGTACATTATGTATCCGGCTGTTAAAGTTAAAGCAATTGCCCCCACCGATAATAATATTCTTAAAAACAGGCTGGATTTAAAAATTTTATTTTTTAAATTCTGTTTCAGAGATATCTCTCGAGCAACTATCGTCTGCAATCCGAAATCTTCAACGGCGACTAGCAGAGTTATTATTGCAAACGAGGTGACATAGATACCCCAGCTTTGTGATCCGAAGTAGTTGGCTGCAACTTTAATCGAAGCAAGCATTGCAACCGCCGCCAATGATCTAAAGACCCATCGCAATATTACTTGACGGGAAATGGTTAATCCAAATCTATTCATTTCTTTGTTTAATTCTATTGAATGGGTCAACTAATTAGATGTTATAGCCACTGAAAATGATTTAATACGTGTTTAAACATTACAATATCGACGACGCCGTAATTCAATTGGGTCTTTATTCGTCTTGGCTTAGAGTGCTTGTTTTTAAAGTTATTTTCTCTAAAATTAAGATGTCATAAGGTGATTTGATCCAATACTCAATAATAGGCATAATAACCGTTTTTTAACAGTTAATTGGTTTGGAGCCATCGGTTTACTATTTAAAATTAGTGAAAAGTGCCTGGTCCTAATTTAGAATTCAGGACTCTATTGTTAATCAAGAAAGCGGATAACCGCAGTCGATTCATTTTGCAGGCTCTTTAGAATTTAATTGGACTTTAAACGTCAAGTTCACACTTAAAATGACAACTTTGGCAATAAAATTCTCCCAAAGTTTGTTTAATTTAAAATAGGCAATAAGATAGTAGTTAAAAGAAACAAATAGTCATCTGCCGTGACAATATTTAAGAACTTTTGATCTTGTGAATTTTAATTTCAAATTAATTAAAAAAACGCACCTTATATGCCTTGATTTAGTAGCAAATAAAATTGATGAGACTATAATTTGACTGTAAACAATTTAACTGTAAACATTCTGACAGTAAGAACAATTGATAAATTAAAGCATTGAACCGATGAACAACCGAGCAACCGCAGCAATTTTCAAGATTTACAAGAGTTTCAGTGATTCGCAATCGATAAGCCGATGAAGGAAGCTTGCGGCGTCTTTGGCGTATATTATCCCGGAAACAGAGCTTCATATTTAACATATGACGGACTTTTTACTCTTCAACATAGAGGCCAAGAGTCTGCGGGGATGGCCGTAAGCGACGGACAAACGATTACGGTTTTTAAAGAGATGGGTCTGGTTTCAAATGTGTTTAACGAAACCATACTGACAACCTTGGAGGGATTTTTAAGTATAGGTCACACCAGGTATTCGACTACCGGTTCATCTACGTGGGCTAACGCTCAACCAGCTTACAGACCGATGGGTCATGCGGGATTTGCTTTGGCGCACAACGGAAACTTAACTAACGTGGATAGACTTGTAGAAAAGGTGGGAATGATGCCCGGCATGGTTACTTCAGATTCTGACGTACTGGCCGAACTAATTTCAAAGTCAAGTTTTTTTTCGGGAAAAGATCAAACTCATGCCTTAGAAAAGGCGGTTGGCGAAGTAATAAATGATGTCGAAGGTGCCTATTCGTTAGTTCTGATGGATGCCTATAGATTGATGGGTATTAGGGATCCTAACGGTCTGCGCCCTTTGTGTCTGGGAGTTTTTAAAGACGAAAGCACCGACTCTGAACTGGGTTGGGTTCTATCCAGCGAATCAGCTGCTTTAAATGTAATTGGGGCAAAGTTTGTGCGTGAAATAGAACCCGGTGAATTGATTGTAATTGATGAGACCGGCATTAAAAGCTACTTTCCGTTTATTGTTGAACCCAAAGAAAAGTTATGCATATTTGAATTTGTCTATTTTTCGAGACCCGATTCAATTTTGTATAACAGAGAAGTGCATGGCACAAGAAGACGAATGGGAGAACTTCTTGCAATTGAACACGGAGTTGACGCCGACATGGTAATGGGTGTTCCCGATTCGGGGATTCCCGCTGCGGAGGGATATTCAAAGCATTCGGGGATACCATACGGACAAGGATTAGTTAAAAACCGTTACATAGGAAGAACTTTTATATATCCGACTCAAGAGCAGAGATATAAAAATGTACGACGAAAGCTGACACCTCTTAAAGAGAACATTGTGGGAAAAAGATTGATAGTAGTGGATGATTCTTTTGTCAGAGGCACAACTTCTTCTGCATTGATAAAGATGCTTCGTGAAGCGGGAGCTAAAGAGGTCCATATGAGGTTTTCTTCACCGCCTTTTAAATGGCCGTGCTTCTACGGGATAGATATTCCGACTAAAGACGAGCTTTTGGCAGCAAATGTTGAAATAGATGAGATAGCTTCAATAATTGGAGCCGACAGTGTAGGATTCTTATCGTTAAAATCGTTAATGGAGGCCATCAATGCTCAAGGCAAGGAATTTTGTAACGGCTGTTTAACAGGAAGCTATCCTTCGCCCGTTCCGACTGACGCGAAACCCGCAATCAAAATGCCGGCTACCATATCAGATGCAAAATTATTTGAAAAGCTCTGAGGAGTAGTGTTGGCTGATCTTCCCGTCAATCATTTTTTAAGTTACAAAGATTCTGGAGTTGATATCCAAAGCGGCGAGCATGCTGTTGAGTTGATTAAAGATTTAGCAAAATCAACATATAGTTCCGATGTCATGAGTCAACTTGGCGGTTTCGGCGGAATGTACAAAGTTCCGCTTGATCGTTACAAAAGTCCTGTTTTAGTATCGACAACCGACGGCGTTGGAACTAAAGCCTACGTTGCGTCAATGGCCAAAAGATTTGATACCATCGGAATCGATTTAGTTGCTATGTGTGTAGACGATCTAGTTTGTTGCGGAGCTACTCCAGCCTATATGCTCGATTATGTGTCGATCTCTAAATTGAATCCGCTGATGATTAAAGATGTGGTGTCGGGCATCGTCAAAGGATGCAACGAAGCCGCCTGTTCATTAATCGGCGGCGAGATGGCCGAGCACCCGCGCTCAGATGACGTCTTTGAATTCGATTTGGCCGGTTTTGCTGTCGGCATCGTAGATCAAGACAAAATTTTGGACAAGTCGATGGTAGGATCGGACAATATTTTGATAGGTTTGCCTTCGTATAATTTGAGATCCAACGGATTCTCATTGGCTCGCAAAATTGTATTTGAGGTGGCTGGTTTGAAATTGGAAGATCGCCCTTTAGGCCTTGATTCGCCTACGGTTGCTGATCTACTTCTTGAGCCGTCAGTTATTTATGCTCGAAAGATATCCTTACTGCTTGAAAGTCATTTTGACGCTGTAACCGCCATTGCGCATATAACGGGAGGTGGGATGATGAACAATTTGCAGCGGGTACTTCCAGAACACTTTAAACCCGTCATTGACACAGGTAGCTGGGAAAAACCGCCGATATTTGATATGTTGCAAAAATTGGGTAATGTCGATGAAACCGAAATGGATTTGGTATTTAACAACGGAATCGGGATGATCCTTGTGGTCAAAAATTCATTCGTGAATTCGGTTACAAATTTTCTGGAATCTGTAGGTCAAGTAAGCTACATAATTGGTGAGTTAAAAAAAATCTAGCAAAAAATAGATTTATTGCTTGCAAAACTATTAAAAACGAGTTATACTGTAATTTGTGGATAATATTCGAATCGGTGTTGCCGCTGATATTTTAGGAGTCAGCGTTGAAAGACTCAGAAGACTTATAAATGAAGGCTATCTTAAAGAGGAGAGGACCGCAGGTGGGCATCGAACTGTCGATCCGCTTGATTTGGCAGAGTTTTTAAATTCTAACTTGGCCTTTGAATCTGTTAACCTTCCCAAATTGAGCGCACGCAACAGGTTTTTGGGTTTGGTGACCGATGTTAAAAGCGACCAAATCATGTCGCAAGTCAATATGGCATCGGGGAAGAATCGAATCGTTTCGCTTATGACCACTGAAGCTGTCAGGGATTTAAAGCTTGAAAAAGGGAAAATTGCATTGGCATCAGTAAAAGCCAGTGCCGTAACCGTTGAGGTGGTGGATAACTTATGAAAAAATACAGTTTAATAATATTGGTCGGCATATCTATTGTGCTTGCGGCCTGTTCGACGAATTCGATAGGTGGCAATAATGGTTCAAAACAGGCAGTTACTCCAAAACCAGCGGTAAATGTTGCATATGCAGCCTCTTTGGAAAACTTATTTGATAATCAGATCTCAAAAGGTTTTACCGCTCAAACCGGATATAAGTTTAGAGGATATGCTGGAGGATCTTCTCTATTGGCCAATGAGATCGAGTCAAAGGACTTGAAAGCCGATATATTTATATCGGCTGGTACTTCGGTAAACAGTCTTGTTTTAAATAAGGCTCCCATAGGAATCGATTACTACATTATTTTCGGCTCATCGCCTTTGGTTTTCGGCTATACGTCAAATTCTAAGTTTTATTCGCAATTAAAAAGTAAACCATGGTACAAGGTGGTGACTGAGCCCGGTTTCAGAGTTGGCCGAACCGATCCGGTGTTGGATCCTAAAGGGGTATTAACCGTCAGTTTGGTCAAAAAAGAAGCGAGTCTTATAGGCGATCCAGCATTGGATTCGATTGTGACTGGTAACGGCAACGTGTTTCCCGAACAGGATTTAGTAGGTCGTTTGGAGAGCGGTCAGTTGGACGGCGGTTTCTTCTATCTTGCTGAGGCTGTCGATCAGCATATTTTGTATCAATCAATGGCAAATTTGTCAAATGGCGCGGTATATACGGTCAGCATTCTAACTAATTCGACAAATAAACAAGGTGCTTTGGCATTTATGAATTATCTTCTTAGTTCCGCTGCGCAGAAAGTCTTTAATGCCAACGGTATCGAGACTCCGACATCTTTTGCAATTACCGGCAACCGGGCAGATGTTTCAGCTTCCACTCTAAAGATCATTGCCTCGTCCAAATCTTAAGCAATTTCAAGATGCAGACACTGAAGCCGGTAAGAGCAACTAAAACATTTAGCTCTACAATATTTAGCCCTACAACGGTCTTAATATTGCTTGCGGCACTGATAACTGTTTATTTGGGATTGCCGATTGTCTATTTTTTGTTAACGTCGGTTCGTTTAAACTTTGGTGATTCCCAGCTGGTAAAAGCGACTGAGATATCAGTTGCTGCATCGACAATATCTACGGCAGTTACATTTGTAACCATAGTGCCACTAATCTATTTCATTTCGATGACCCGTCATAAATTGATCAGCAGAATTGTTTTTTTTTAACTACCGTTCCCATTGGCTTTCCGCCGTTGGTATCGGGGTTGCTGTTGCTAAAAATCATTGGCCCTTATGGTTTGATAGGAGCACATGTTAATATTTCCTTTACAGAATCCTTTGTAGGGATTATTTTTGCTCAGATTTTTGTAGCAACGCCATTTTCGGCAATTGCGCTAAGAAGTGCATTTCTAAGTGTGAACAAAGATTTGCTGGACGTTTATAAGACTCAGGGATATTCAAAATTTAAGCTTTTGACTAAAATTATCCTTCCTTCCACTCGTCAAATTTGGTTGGGCGGCTTAATTTTAACTTGGCTAAGAGCCTTCGGAGAGTTTGGGGCAACCATACTGGTTTCATACCATCCGTATTCACTTCCAGTATTGCTCTATGTAAGATTCTCCTCAACGGGTATGAACAACATAGACTCTGCTATTACCTTTTCCATATTGATAGGAGCCATAGCTATCGCAATATACTTTATTTTTTCTCAAACTTATCTAAAGTCAAAGAAAAGTTACGGGTCAAAACATCTATTAAATAAAATCTCAGATCTAAACTACACCAATACGAATAGCCCCTTTGCCAATAATTTCTGTGGCAACATTCACGGGCAAAACGAGCCCGTCGATTTGGTGCTAAACGGAGATGGCACAAAATTCGATAGTTCAAGTGGCGGTCAAAATATAAGTTCTAAAGTTTCAAAGTATTTATCGCAACTCGGGTCATTTAACTTGGATGAAGAACTAATTACGCATAAATATTTGACTTTAGTTGGACCTACGGGCGCAGGAAAAACCACTTTGCTAAAGAGCGTGCTAAAAGACAATTTATTAAACCAAAGCAGGCTGAAAAATAATGACAAAGAGAATCTTATTCAGATAGGATATGTCGCACAGTCTTCACCTGTGATATTAAATAAAACTGTCTACTATGAGATAAATCTCTGCACAAAACAATTTACCGAAAGCAATTTGTATCTTATTAAAGCTTTGGGTTTAGATAGGCTGCTGACCTCTAAAACAGACGTGCTTTCCGGCGGCGAAAAACAGAGGCTTGGAATTTACAGGGCGCTTGCTAATCGACCCGCACTTGTGCTGTTTGACGAGCCTTTTGCAAACTTGGACGTCTTGACCAAAACAAATTTAATAAAAGACCTTAAAAGTATTTTGCAACATGTGGAAGCCATCGGTATATTTGTTACCCACGACATAAATGAAGGTTTGCGACTGTCTCAACTAATAGGGGTCGTGGAAAACCTTAAAGTTGTTCAGGTGGATACCTTTGATAACCTGGCTATGGCACCTAAAGACTTACTCGTGGCACATATATGCGGTTACGAAACATTCAATGAATCAGTTGTAACAGATTATCAAATTGTACTCAGCCATGATCTAAAGATACCGTTACACAGAAACGATGCCGTAGTTTTGTGGTCGGTTCATCCAACTAAAATCTCGGTTTCAAAGCATAAGATCGAAAGTTTTAAAGGAGTAATCTTAAAAGGTCGACTTGAATCAACTTTTAAGACATCGTCATTAGAATTTTACGGATACTTTGAATTTGATTGTGGCCGTTTTATCAAGGCAAAGTTGAGCTCGTCTGAAGTGGCCGAAGACGATCTAAATTGTGAATTTTATTTACATTTTGATCCCGATGACTTGTTGGTATTGAATTGAAGTCGAATAGATAAAAATTCATCCCTATAAACGTCTATAAATACTGAGTTATAGGCATAGAAAAATTTCGCATAATTGACAACATAATACGGTTCTTGTCAAAGTAGCCTTTAAAAGATAAAAATAATCTATTGGTTTGTACTAGGGTACTAGGGTACTGGAGTACCAGTTTTATGGAGCTAGGTTTATTTGGATTAATAGGACACAGACCTAATCTGGAGACGCTTAATCTGGAGACGCCTATTCTGGAGGTGTAAAAGATTTTATATTAGGCGGAGTTTTGGTCATATTTAACAAGTACTTCAATCTGCTCAAGGGAAAATTTGATATCCCTGATTTGGGAGTCTTTACTGCCAAGATTTGATGTATGGAGACTTTATTGTCTTCAAATGTAACTGCCGAAGCGGCCATATATAGTTTCCAGACCCTGGCTCTTAATGTGCCTGCCAACTGTTCGGCAGATTCGTAATTGTTTTCTAAATTGGATACCCAACAACGAAGCGTTTTTGCGTAGTGTTCACGAAGAGATTCAACATCTCTTACTTCAAAGTGTGAATTTTGCATCGCAGTTATTACGCAACCAACCTCTTCAAGTTCGCCGTCGGGGAACACGTATCGATTTATAAATGAGTTTTTCCCCATAAAACCGTGCTTTTTGCCGTTGTCAGAAGGTCTAGAAATTGCATGATTTAATATCTTCCCCTCATCTTTTAGAAGAGAGTGGAGTTTTTTAAAATAGTTGGTCAGTTCGGCTTTACCGACGTGCTCTGACATACCTACTGAACTGATGGCATCAAACTCTTCTCCCTTTAAGTCGCGATAGTCCACGAGTCTCACTTCAAGCCTGTCCTCCAGATGCAGTGACTTAATTCTCATATTTGCATATTCACACTGTTCTTTTGAAAGTGTTACGCCGACTCCGCTGATCCCGTAGGTTAAAGCCGCATAGATCAACAATGTTCCCCAGCCGCATCCGATGTCTAACAGCTTTTGTCCCTTGGATAGCTCCAATTTTCTGCAAATTAAATCACACTTATCTAACTGTGCTTGTTCGAGGGTAATTTCGTCTTTTAGGTTATAGTCGTTGCCGAAATATCCGCAAGAATATACCATTGACTTGCCCAATACCAGTTCATAAAACTCATTTGAAACGTCGTAGTGATATGAGATGTCTTCTCTGTCTCGATCTTTGGAATGTAGTACTTTTGTTATCCTCCTATAGGGTTTTATCTCGATGGCAGGAGGCCGTAGCGGAAAGCCCAGCGCCTTAAGTCTTATCAGAGTTTTAGCAACATTTAATTTGGTTTTAAAGTTCAAATTAAAGTTAATATTGCCGTAGGTATCTTCTAGTGTTTTGCGCAATTCCAACAGATTAAAAATACTGCCTTCAACTTCCAATTCACCGGTTACGTATGCTCTCGCCAAACCCAACTCACCCGGAGAATATAGAATTCGCCTGAATGCGTTCGGAGAATTAACTTTAATTGTACATACGGCACCGTCAGAGATTATAGAGGACCCATCCCAGAGATGCATATTTATTGGCAACTCTCGTTTAAAAATGTCACGGACGAGCGTTTGTACCACCGAAGATAAATCATTCTTTGACATCATTTTAATTTTAATGAAGCTATCAGAAATATGTACCGGTTGCTTTAAGATATGAACCTTTTTTAATATAAAGATATTAGGTACAAGTCATGATTGTTTCTGCAATGATTTGATGTTAAAGGTTTCATCATTCAATTTTCTTCAGGTGGACAAAGCAAAGGCCAAACCGGCCAAGGCATGGTCAGATTGCAATAGTGGATCCGTTAATTGTATGAGTAAATTCTTGGTTATTTGCAGTAGTACAGAAGATGATGGTCGAAACGCAAAAGATGTCGCCTTAAATTACAGGTGTTGCTAACTAGTCCATTATTTCATAGTAAACCCACATAGTTTTATTGCATGTACTACAACCGTAATTATGAAACTGTCAGAGTACGGCAAGCGAAACAACATCAAATACAGAGCCGCATGGAATCGCTATAAGGAAGGGAAGATCGAAGGTGCCTATCTTGACAACACAGGACATGTCGTCGTACCAGATCCCATGCATGCACTTGTCGGCAAGGCTGCTGTTTATGCACGAGTATCTACGCATAAGCAAAAAGATGATCTTGACCGCCAGGCTGAGAGGATGACAACATTTGCTAATGCTGCGGGATTGTCCGTAGTGGCCACAGTGAAAGAGGTGGCGTCTGGCGTAAATGATAATCGACCCCGACTCACAAAGCTGCTCCAATCTGATGAGTGGGGAACTTTAGTGGTTGAGCACAAGGATCGGTTGTCGCGTGTGGGCTTTGGCTGGTTTGAAGTGCTCCTTGGCATCCAAGGAAAGCGCATTGTGGTGGCCGACGCCGCCACGGAGCAGACTGCGGACCTAATGGATGATTTCGTTTCCATTATCTACTCTTTTGCTGCCAGATTGTATGGCTTGCGGTCTGCGCGTGGAAAGACTGATCAGGTAATCGAAGCATTAGGTATAACCACAAGGATTCAGTTATGATCGGTGCCTATTGCCACAAGTCGCTTGCGAATGTGGATAAGACCACTGCTCTGATGAACTTGTTTCCTGCATTTCGTTCTACGCTCGGTGAATTGTGCTCAATCACCAAGCGAGAACTTCTGAGTGGTGATGAACTAATTCATTGGCGAACCAAGGAAACGTCGGCGTTTCAGACTGTCCTTTCTGCACGCCAACTTAAGTCTGTACAGAACATGACTTA
>JAJZNL010000042.1 GCA_021852345.1 Actinomycetes bacterium | reverse complement strand
CGCAAAGGTGTCAATTTTCATTGTCGCTTCTGCGGATTAAAACTCCACGCGGATGTGAACGCTGCCCGTGTGATCCTGTCGAGACGTTCTCGACGAACCCCGGATCGCATGGACCCACGGACGCGTAAGTACACCCTTCAACTTCTCGACAGGCGACATCGACAGCGGTGGAACTTGCCGGTGGAAGAAGCGGTCCCTGGCGTTGCAGGTGCGGGGGGTCAGTTAGATCGTAAGGCTAGCTGAGAGATAGGGATATAGAATACTATGTTTTTACCTACTGTCTGATGGACTGCAACTTGAGTATATTCCGCGGTGATTTTTTGAATATAAGTTCCGATAGGATAGTAGGTATTGGGAGCATTGGGATCAAAAGATTGGTGCCTGCGACATCAGTGATATATCCTAAATGGTCGTAGAAGGAATCATGCGCAATACAGTAAATCCCACATGGCGCATCATTATAATCTTAAATTTGATGCAGGGTAGCATTGTATACAATACCCATTGAACTTACAAACTTAATCCAACTTTCATAGACGATCTGTTGTAATTTATCGAGTGACGCAGTCAACCCATATTGTCCCAACACTAACTTTATCGTTATTATAGAATTAAATCCGTTTAAAGACATAAGAGGATATACTGTTGTTCCATTCGCTTCGATTCTAATGTGTTTAAAATCAACAATACCGAAGCCGATTGCAAACTGCAAACAACCACTCAGCACTTACCGCAACACTTGCCACATCATTGTAATTCCTAAATTAATAGTTGTTCTCGGAAACAGAGCGACTAGGACCGAAAGTTTTAAAATCTACTGTATTCTAAGTTAGCCTTGCTTTAAAAATGAATTGGCTTGTGACAGTATTTCAGAGAACTGTTTGCCTACATTAATCAAGGTATTGAGCTCTTCGTCGGTTATCTTTGAATATGCTACAGAACTCAAATTATCGGTTAATGTTTCTATACTGGTTTTCAACGTCTGCCCTTTGTTAGTGAGTGAAAGCTTGCCGTCATTTTTTAAAATAATTTCACGCTCTGTCAGCTCATTTTCTGTGGCATTCCATTCATCTTCACTCCAACCGCGCGTAGATTTAAGGAAACCAACCGATACGTCATTCGATTCTGCGGCATCCAATATCAAGGCCTCAAGAGGTTTTATGCCGTGTGTTACCAATGCCAACATATGCCCATCCCCCCTGAATTCTCTTATCAGAGTCTGAGCGTGAAAAAGAACCATATGGGGTATATTCGGCCAAGCAATATTACAGTGTCCGGCAAATAACGGCCTACCCGCAAAGTTGTCGGTTGCTGTTAACGCTATTTTTTTAGTTATTTCGGCGGCAATTAAAATATCTTTAGAATCTATGCTGTCGCCCAAAATCCTTCTCAAAGCTTTATCGGCGGCGTCATATCGTATCTCTGTGAGCTTGTCGGGGTCGATTATATCCCATGCCTTTGGAATCGCCATGGATACTAATTCGGGTTTAAACACATAGAAAACCGAAGCGACTACTTTGTCGCTCACTTTTCCCATCGGAGCCGATCTCGACGCAAAATAACCAAGAATAAAATCCAGTCCCGCCTGTTGATATGCAGCAACAGCTTCCGGTGCGAAATATACCTGAGTGTGATAGCCCTCTAAGCTTTTCCATGATTTTCTAATTTTGTCCAATGAAACTTCCATAACTTACATCCTATTGTTTTAAATAAAAATTAACAACTCTCTTCGGCCTACTCAAACTACTAAGGCAACCCAGGCTACTCATTCTGTTCATTGAGCTGCCGTCGCTTATGACGCCTCCATGTTGCTCTAATAGCAGTTATTAGCGAAACAATCAAAATAGCCAGACCTATGCCAATTACCAATACTACCGAAATGGTTTTGGCGCCTTTATTGTTTTTATTTATGGACTGAGTCGAATCAACGGTGGTGATACTTAGTAGCTCCCCTTTAATTTGATCACGTTTGACTTTAGCGGATCCCGACAAGTTTAAAATATTTTGATTAATATTTTTATCGTATGAAACAGTCATTACACTGTTCTTATTGTTCGTAATGTTCGCATTGCCTATTATCGTCAAAGCGGATGCTCCTACGAAAACCGCCATCAAACCTACGACCATAATAACGAAGGCCAAAAAATAAGATTTCAAACTTACCAAACTATTTTTTTGCAATCAACTACCTATATTAAATACACGACTCTGCCGTTGACTCCACAATTTAAATCAACTTAGTTTAAATCAACGACAGCTAATCATTAATTAAAACCTTAAATAAATTTAATTAAATTTATTAGACCAATATGTTACACAAATCCTAGATGATTCCAATCAGCATTATTGCAAATTTAGTTCAAAAATAAAGTTTTCAAATTAAGCGGATCAAGTTAACCAATAACCATGAATATCACAATCTATATTTTATTGATATCTTATTGCCTAAGGTAAATGGATTTGATATGTTTTAAAGATGGTAAAAGCACGTCTTTAAGAGGGGCTAAATTAATCAAAAAATCGTAAAATTTCTGGTTTTTTGTGTTAAATTTTAAATTATGACTAATTTAGTCATAATTTGATATAATAGATATATGGTCACAAAATTAATAGATGAACAGATTACCCAAGACATCAAAAAATTTGAAATTCTTCTTGACGATTATCTAAACGGACGACTAGATGAAGACTCATTTCGAATCTTTAGATTGAACAATGGAATTTACGGTCAGCGGCAGGGCGGACACAATCAAATGGTTCGACTCAAATTACCATACGGATCAATCACCGCCGATCAGCTTGATGTTTTGGGAGATATTGCCACAAAATATTCCAGAGGCTGGGGACATATAACAACAAGACAAAACATTCAATTCCATTTCGTTCAGTTGGAAAATATAGTAGACATGTTAAAGGATCTCGCCTCAGTTAACTTAACCACCCGAGAAGCCTGTGGGGACACGGTCAGAAATGTTATGGGCTGCCATTTGGCTGGCGCATGCCCTCAGGAGGTATTGGACATCAGTCCTTGGGCACAAGCAACTTTTGATCACTTTCTAAGACATCCCTACGCCCAAAGATTGCCTCGCAAATTTAAGATTAATTTTTCGGGTTGTTCAACTGACTGCGGTCAAGCAATGTTTAACGACGTGGGAGTCGTGGCCGTAACTCGTACTACGGGCGATAATAAAATTGAAGCGGGCTTTAGAGTATTCATAGGCGGAGGACTTGGTGCAAATCCGCATCCCGCACAGGCTTTAGAAGAATTTACGGAGAGAGAAAACCTTCTTGCCACAATAGAAGCCACATTAAGGACTTTTGATCACTACGGCAACAGAGACAATAAGCTGCGGGCAAGGTTAAAGTGGGTAATAGATAACATCGGCATAGACGAGTTAAGAAGGCGCATTTTAAAGGAGCGACAGTTGCTTATCGCTTCATCTACATGGCCTGGTGGAGTACCCGACCTTGTCGCTGTAGCCGGTGACTGCCCAGCAGGAAACAACTCATTTGACAACGTAACAACTGTCGGAACTCCAGTTACACTGCGACTCAGTAAGACCGATTCTGACTTTGAAAGGTGGAAAACAACAAACGTAATTTACGGCTCGGCCAAAAAAACAGTTTCGGTTATTGCAAACGTTAAATTAGGGGATATTACATCATCCCAGTTCTACGCATTGGCAAATATAGTTCGAACATTTAATATCGACGTAAGAACTACCAACAGACAAAACTTGGCATTTAGATCATTAACTCAAGAGATGCTTCCTAATATATATGAACAACTCAAGTCAATCGATATGGCCGGACCAGGTGCTGAGATGGCAAGGGATGTGGTGTCATGCCCAGGAGCAGATACCTGTAATTTAGCGGTGACTCAAAGTCGCGGTCTTGCCACGGACATATCTGAAAAACTAGAACAAGCTGGATTGGGAGATGTCGGCGGTATCAGGATAAATATTTCTGGATGTACAAACAGTTGTGGACAACATCATATAGCCGATATCGGTTTTCACGGAGTTGAAAGACGGGCAAATGACTTGGCAGCTCCTGGATACCAAATGCTTTTGGGTGGTCACGTTGGGCAGACTCAGATTGAATTTGGTAAAAGAGCACTCAGGCTTCCCGCAAAGGCGGTTGGCGACGCGACAGTCGTTGTGGTTAGAAAATTCGCAGAAACTCGACAGGCTTTTGAAACCTTTAGCGATTGGCTTCAAAGGATGGGGGGAGCCAAAGTAATTGCAGCCGAATTAAAACACTTTGATGAATGGCCAGATCCAAATGAAAAGCCCGACTATTATATTGATTTTGACGAGACGGGACCTTACGTGGCAGATGTCGGAATCGGAGAGTGTGCCGGCGGCTAATTTTAGTGTGTTACGAATTGACGTAAGGTCTACATCTTAAGAAAACATCCTGACTAAGCCTAAAGCCACAACAAAACCGAGCTCGGTAGGAATTGCCAGTTTCGTATAACTTTCTTTAAAACCCTTGTCGATCAATGTTCCAAAAACTCGGCACAAGAACACCGCCGATGCCAGAATCAAAATTCCAGTCAGTCCGTACTCCTGCTTATGAGAAAGTAAAAGATATAAAAAGAAACCAGAAAGCCCAATTGACAATGCTCCGTAGTATGCTCTCACCTCAGTTTTGCCCGCAGGTGAGACATACTTTAGGTTGAAGTTTGAAGCCAAATCCGGTTTAAACAAAAATCCCAGCCCAAAAAAGAAGAAGTAGCCGCATACGGCAACAAGAGTTAAATCAACAATAATTTTCATAGATTCCTTTCGGCAAAGTTAATTACAATAATACTTTGCACAGCCCTAAATTTAAAGTAATCGAATAACATTGCCGGGATTAAGAATAGATTTGGGATCAAAATACTTTTTAGTATTTTTCAAATAATCTAAATACAATTCTGATTTTTCTTTTTTGTATCCATCTCTATGTTCTTTTCCGACTGCATGATGGTGAGTTATGGTACCGTTAAACTTTATGATTGTTTCATTTGCTATTTGTTTAATATCGTTCCATACCGCCGTCTGCGAATTATTTTTACAGGAAGCAATAACAGAAAAATAGGGAGCCAATCCGTTTGGGTACGCATGCGTAATCCTACAGGTAACCCATTGTGTCCCATTCGATTTTTCTGAAAGATACCTATTAATTTCATTTGAGATATTAAAGTAAAGCTCATTAAAATTATCCCATGTTACGGCTGTTTCAAAGGTTTCAACGACCAACCCCAACCTTACCAATGCGTCCCTAAAATAGGGTGCCTTTATAAATGAGTTCTTCCAACTTCCTCCAGCAGTTTGCTTAGAATCAGATTTGCGACTTATTTCATTATCAATATCAGACTCGGAAACAACTACGCCGCCGTGAGAATTACATATCTCTTTAGCTCTTTTAAAAGACGAACTGACGTCGTGATCATATGATTCAAAGCCGACTAAAAGTATGGCTTTATTGCCAGCATAGACCCCGTTTATCAATGCCTCAAGCGGATCCAAAAGTCTGCAGTTTGAAGGATACAGTCCCGACTGCGCTATATCTTTAAGACAAGATATCCCCTCCTTAAAGGAGTCAAATGCCACGTCGGCTTTTGCTACAAATCTTGTTCTCGGTTGAACCCTTATCCAAGCCGAGGTCACAATTCCCAACATTCCTTCGGATCCTAACCATAATCGATTTTCGTCACTGGCGGCTCCAGATGCCGGCAGTCTTCTTGTCACAGTAGTTCCAACTGGCGTAACTACCTCTAGGGATTCAACGAAATCATCTATATGCGTCGGCCCCATCGCAAAATGCCCTCCCGCTCTAGTGGCGATCCAACCACCGAGTGAAGAAAACTCAAAACTCTGCGGAAAGTGTCGAAGAGTAAAATTATTTGGTTTAAGTTTTTCCTCCAAACTGGGCCCTAAAATTCCGGCTTGAAAAGACGCCGACCTCGAGTCCTTATCCAGATAATTAAGTTTATCCATACAGGTCATGTCCATAGAGATCCAACCCGCATAGTTTTGCTTCATTTCGTGGTCAAACTCTACGCCACCGACGACCGACGAACCGCCACCGTAACAGATAACGGCAATATCTTTATGTGACGAGTAGTCAAGTATATCTATAACGTCTTTAACGGTTTTAGGGTAAAGGACAAAATCTGGGGGATCGATAAATTCGTTATTCAAACCACGAACGACATCTTTAAAAGATCTTCCGTAACAGTGCCTAGCTCTCTGCTGATTTGAAGCGTCCGCTAACTTTAAAAGCGAGGTCGGTAGTTTTATTTTGGGTTCTTGCAGATTTAAAGAATCTTTTTTCGGAGGGGTCTTAATTGGAGTTTCCGGCTTAACAAAGTCACCAAGCAATGTAGCCAAAGCTTTGATTTCAGAAATCTTCAATTCGTCTTTTTGGTAACCCCATCCCCAAAAACTTCTGACAGCTGCCATTTATTACCTCGAGTAAATTTTAAGATTCAGGTACGTGACTCATTGAATCAGTCCGATAACCCGTTGATAATTTTAATTGTCAACTATTTAAAATTTCCACTTTTGACTAAGCTTTTTTTAATTTTAACCACTTAAAGAAAAGTGAAAACTTCAAAAATTTCAGGACTTCGCAGTTTCAGTATGCGATATTCTAATTGTGCAGCAGCCGTTTTGCCTGACTAATTTTAGGGCACCTTGCCCCGTGACCATTGAGTGAATCACAGACAGGACAATAATATGTGTCTGTACCGGGTGCCATCCAGAGCGATCCGTTACAACTTTTACACCGCTGATTATACTGAGAACAGCTCCAGCCCTCATAGTGTTTGGAACTCAAAGGACAACCTTTACCCATACAAATTGCCCAATTCTTGTCATTATCAATTGCATCAATCGGGCAGATTTGAATACATCGTCCACAATCATTGCACATAACCGGATCAACGATGTATCCGATTATAAAGTTGTCACTTTGATGGATGGCCACTTGAGGACATGCAGATTCGCATGCTCCGCAGCCAATACATGAACCATTTATAACCAATGCCATAACTGTCTTTCAAAAAATTACTGTTCTACTATTGTCGGCATTTGATGTGCCGAATCTAAAAAATGCTGTATTGTTTCGGCAAACCTAAATACCTTATCAGTTGCAACCTGATCTTCTCCCTGAACATTTAAGGGGAATCCCGCCATAGTCAGAGCGTTAAATGTATTGGATCCTGTCGCCATTGAGTTTTGTTGGATATCTTTAAACATATCAAAGTATGAAGATTGAGGTCCAGTTACGACAGCTTCGACTTCAGTGTTATCAAAACTTTCAACTTGTCCGCCAAAATTTATTTCATATCCGTCAAAATCTATTACGTATCGATTTATAGAATTTGGAGATACAATTTCGATCCCAAGCTTTAATATCGCAAAACCCAATGTCTTATCAGAAAGCGTTTTATTTGCCGATATAACGAGTTGTTCAAAAAACTCCGCTGTAGGAAACTTAATTTCAGTTTCGGTTGTAGTCATTGTATATTCTCCTCTGCTCGTCTTTAATCGTCTGTTGCTATTCCGGTCAACATTTCGGCGGGAAGATTTATTCTTTTTCTTCTCGGCAATCCCGCCTTGTCACATCGAGCTAAATATTCTTCTACGATTCTCTGTCTCAAAATGTCTGCGGCAAATACTCCCACCTCTTCGGCTTGTTTAATTCCGCCTGCGGCCAATATAGCCATCGGCTCAATAACTTCAGGAGTCGTAAACAAGACTGTCATAAGCTCTTCACCTTTGTCCAAATAGGCGTGAAAATCTTCGGCAATTGATGGATCTCTTTCCAAGCGATACTTTAGATGCATAGTCCCATAAGCCACATGCCGTGCTTCGTCTTGCATACAAAGTCGAAAGATTCTTTTTTCCACATCAGACGGAGATAAAAATTCTCCCGCTCGAAAAATTGACAGCACGATTCCTTCGCCCAAAAGGTGCATTAAAGCTGACCCTTCGTCATAACTCTGAGCATCTAAAATTAACTTCAAGAATTGCTCCACTACGGCTTTTGCTTTTCCGAGACCTCCTCCGTTGGCAAGAGCTCTTTTACGGAAAACTTCGGTATGCCTAGCCTCATCCATTACTTGAGTACACAAAAACATTTTGGCTTCCACAAAATCGTGGTTAATTCGCCATAACCACTTTGCGGGAAAGTCTGCGGCAACCATTTCCACCTCAGATAACAACGTTGCCAATTGACATATGGAATGCTCAATATCGCTTGGCAACTCAGGCAACTGATTCCACGGTATATCTCTCGTGGCACTCCATTGGCGACTCACGGCTTCTTCGTACAGATCCAAAAGATTGTCCGACCAAACTTCCATTTTTGTATTTACTGTATATCCCATGTCGGGTACATCGGGATCAATATCAGAGCCCCGAGGTGCCATGGTTCGTAACTTTGGATTATCCGGAACGTCGCCATAAGAACCGTAAGAGATATCTCGAAGCGTCAAACCGATCTTACTGATGGTAGGTTTGGTGCCCCATTCACTTTTATTATCCTTTAACCATCCCAAATCAAATTCGCCTCTTTTGGCGCGCTCAATATATTCAAAATTAATTGCTGTATTTGTCATAGGGCCTCCTGCTGGCTTTCAAAATTATTTGTAGCAATGAGAACTTAACAGTCTCTAATGTTAAAGTATAGTTCTAATCGAAAATTTGTCAAGTCCTATTCCTTACCTATAGTAACTTTCTACAGGTAAGAAAATTTGGGCATCCTGCTTTACATCTTTTTCGGTGCGGTACCTGTTTATTTAAAATGTGGACATTTTATATTTACCGAAAACAGCTGCATTCAAGAATTTATATGTCTAATTTTGGAATTTTTGTAGCATTTTGACAAAAATTCCATTTCAGCCTAAATGGGCATTTGATAGCTATTAGATATAAAAACCGTAAATAGAAGCAAATATAACAATTTACTTTACAAATTCACAGTAACACTAATTTAACTGAGTTAACTTTTTTAACTGAGTTAACTTTTTTAACTGAGTTAACTTTTTTAACTGAGTTAACTTTTTTAACTGAGTTAACTTTTTTAACTGAGTTAACTTTAATTGACTCAACAGAGTTATCGAATTGACCGGAGTTATCAGTGTTTCCTGAAACTGTATAGTTCATATGAAAGAATTGAGTCAATTGAATTTTATTCGATAATTTCGGCTAATTTCCTTAGCACCGTTCTGATAAATGCGGTTGCCAATTTAGATTCTATGTCTTCATTAGTGGACACGTTGTGTTCTGTAATTCGTACGGAACCTTTTACATGGAGCTCGCTTCTGTCGTCATCAACTGCAATTACCTTACCGACCAGATCCGAGTGTATATTTAAATTAGAAACAGTTACAGCTTCAAAAGAAATGCTGTAATAAGCAATGTCAGAATTTTGAGAATCTTTTTGTCCTTCTTTAAATATCCCAATAACCGCGTCTTTTGTTGCTGGCTTTACCACGCAATCCAATTTATTGGGTCCCCAACTGGGCAAAAGTACATCCAAACTGACTCTTAAAGAATCGATATCTTTAAGGCACTGCAAAAATATTTCGGACAAATTGGATTCTGATTTAATATAATCAATGACTGCGTGAGCCGAAGTTTCTATTTGGATCCAGTCAGAAATAACAATGTTCTGCCTCGTTTTCCTGTGCGTGGACTCCGGCACAACAAAATTTCCAGATTCCAACATTACATCCTTATCCAATAGATCCTGAAGAGTCATATTTTCCAGAACTTGTCTAATTGCTTTAGTCGCAGAATACCAAATATCATGTAACGGACATACGGAATCCCATCTGCAAGGCCCGTCCCCCAACGAACACTTATCGGTAGTCAACGTACCTTCCCCAGCTTCGATAATATCCAGCATACGAATTTGAGTCGGTGCCTTTGTCAATTTATATCCACCCTCTTTGCCCGATTTTGACTCAGCAATTCCGGTTTTTACCAGGTCATTTAAAATTTGAGAAGCATAAGTCTGCGGCACGCCCATTTCCGCAACCACTTCGCGGATTTTACGTTGCGAACCGTCTCTATACGCCCTGGCGAGCGAGAGTGCCGATCTGACTACGTAGTCCCCTCGTTTAGAAAGTGTTAAATTCATAAGATTAATTATAGTTTACCACTTGACATATAGTGAAAAAGGGTATATACTAGATATTAATGTATAGTAACTTTATAAACGTATATAGAACATTACTAAACGTTGATACTTATTTTACCCTAAAGGAGCGTCAATGACGATTGCAGAAGATAGAACAGTAACAGAAGGTGATCAAAATCCCGAATCGTTCGAACATTTTGATCCAATCAAACAGGCAGTACATTTAAGACCCAAGAATAGAGAAAATATTCAGGAGCGTTTTGAATCGACGGATCCTCCCAGAAAGTGGGAAGTAAGTAAAAATAAACACGTCAAAGCCATATTAAAAGACAGACGACTTCAATTTCTGCTTATATTACCCAATCAGATTGTTTTCTGGATGGTTATAGTATTAGGCATTGCCGGCACAATAATACCAGGACTTAACTTCGGTACCGCTATTACATGGTACTTGTGGTTCTGTCTGGTCTTCGTAATGATGGTAGTGGTAGGACGAGCTTGGTGCGCAATGTGCCCATTCGGAGGATTCGCCGAATGGCTCCAAAGAAAGACTTTTTGGAAGAGAACGCAAAAAACACTGGGCCTGGGAAGAAAATTCCCCGAGCCGCTTGCCAGGTGGGGATTTATCATATCGGTTGTCTCGTTTATAATACTGACTTGGATAGAGGAGTTCTTCAATATCGCAGGTCCAGGTACACCATCTGCCACGTCATTCATGGTAATCGGCATCGTCGTAACTGCAGTTGCTTTCTTCTTAGTCTTTGAAAGAAGAACATTCTGTCGTTACGTATGTCCACTTTCTGCTTTAATAGGATCGGTCGGAGCGATGGGATCCGTCGCCGGCTTTAGAACCAAAGATCGAGACGTTTGCATGGACTGCAAGACAAAGGACTGCATGAGAGGTTCCGAAGACGGCTTCGGCTGTCCGTGGTATACTTGGCCTGGCAGTGCCGATTCCAACTTAAGCTGCGGACTCTGCACCGAATGCTACAAGGCTTGCCCGTCAGACAACGTCGGACTGTTTTTACAGCCTCCTCTTACATCAGTTATTGCACCTAAGAGAAGGCGTGCGGATATTGCAATCTCAGTTCTTTTACTTTGGGGATTGGTTGTTTTCCAACAATTTAATGCCACAAACGTTTACGCGAGTTTAGACAACTGGCTTGCCAACAACACTGGCATTCACTACCCGAACCCCTTTGACTATTTGGGAATCATAGTTGTGGTTGCCATTATCACGGGTTTATTGGTTTTAGCTGGCGGATTTGCTTTCGGTAAGAAAGACATTGAATCATACAAAGCCTCACAACCACTATTGGCAGCACCGAAAAAATCCTTGCTTTCAAAGCACCCTAAAGCTTTGGCTTATCTACTTCCAATGACTTACGGAATTATACCCATAGTCGGCGCAGACTATTTTGCTCGGCAGCTACCCAAATTCTTTAAGCATGTTTCAAGATTGATTCCTTCGGTCGGCGCTTGGTTCGGACACGGATCCACAAGCTCAAGCCTTTATCACACAAGATTATTGACTGACCCGCAGATTGTTATAGCTCAAATAATAGTTATGAGTCTCGGTACGTTGGCCTCACTTTGGGCTATGAACAAGATATTTAACCGTGACTTAAAGCCGATTTCAAGAAGCGCTACTGCAATGAGAATATACGCCATAGCAATCGTACTGCTTTGCGGTGTTGGTTCCGCATTTTTGTACTACTTAATGCATGCAGCATCTTAGTTAAAGAGGAGATCAAATAAAATGACTATTACAAACGAATCTACAAATGAGACCAAAATAAATAAATTTCCGACGGTTACCGTTTTTGCCGACAGATGTGCTGGGTGTGAAGAATGCCTCGTACGCTGCCCCACTCAGGCGATCGAAATGGATAGCTACTCTTGGACGGTCACTATAAACAACGAACTCTGTGTAGGATGTTTACAATGTACCAGAACCTGCCCGTTTTCGGCAATAAAAATTGAATCCGAAGATTTGAGCAAAACTCGAGTGGAACTCAACATCCACAAGCCAAAAGAGCTTCTGCTGGACAAATCAGAAACCAGACGAGGTATCACAAACTGGACCGACGCATTGGCTGAAGCCTCCAGGTGTCTGAACTGTCCCGACCCCACCTGCGTTAGAGGATGTCCTACTCACAATAACATACCCGGATTTATTGCAGCCATAAGAAGTGGAAACTTGGACGATGCCCAAGAAATACTCACAAACACTTCCGTATTGCCAGATGTCTGTTCAAGAGTATGCGATCAAGCTCTACAGTGTGAAGGTTCTTGCACCTGGTCTTTAGCCGGTCATGAACCAGTTGCTGTAGGTGCTTTGGAGCGCTTTATCACCGAGAATTCAAATATCGGTCCCATTAAGACTAGATCCGAAAAGGCCAAAGGATTGAATGTTGCCGTAATCGGCGCAGGTCCCGCTGGAGCGTCAGCCGCAACCGAACTAGTGGCAAACGGAGCTTCAGTCACGGTATTTGAAAAGAATACCGAACCCGGAGGTCTTATGAGAACCGCAATTCCTGAATTTACACTTCCTCAAAACGTAAGCCAGCGTATCTGGGAAAGTTTAAAGAATAAAGGCGTAAAGTTTGAATTCGGTAATGAGGTGAACGTCACCAAAATCAACGAGCTCAAAAACGAATACGATGCCGTAATATTAGCAGTGGGAGCACAAGCCCCATTAAAGCTTCCAGTTCCCGGATCGGACTTAAAAGGGATCGTAGACGCAGTGGAATTCTTGGAAAAGGCCGACCAGCTTTTGAAAAGCAAATATACCATCGAAGAGATGTACCCTGAGATATTCAAGCGAGCAAACAACAAATCAAACGGTAACAGCTCCAAGCCTATGATTCTAGTTCTCGGAGCCGGAAACACCGCAATGGATGTTGCAAGAATGTCCAGAAGACTTGGAGCCAACGCAGTCTGTGTTGACTGGATGAGTCAACAGTTTGCTCCGGTAAGGCCTGACGAACTTGTTGAAGCCAGAGAAGAAGGAGTGGATATTAAATTTAATACTACGGTATCTTCATTTGTCGGTGACGAATATGTAAATTCAGCAAAGCTTTCTTTAACTCAGCAAGAAGTTGCAACAAAACTTCCAAAGGTTGTTAAAGAAAATGCAATCGACTTAAAGGTTGATTTAGTTGTAATGGCCATGGGTTTCAGATTGGACAAACAACTTACCGAAACTTTTTCGATGTTGCCGTACCGCAAGAAGACTCCCGATATGATTGACAGAGTTTGGCAAGCCAGCGGAATTACAGCCGTTCCTTCGGTAGCTTGGGCACGGGGACAGTCTGTGGGCAAGTTAACCGTCGCACGTGAAAATGCAAGGCTGAAAGCGGGACTTCCCATTACCGACAACGTATGGGTAGTAGGAGATGCTTTAATTGGTCCTTCCACGGTAGTCGAAGCCATGGCACACGGAAAACATGCTGCAGTTTCAGTGATAGAACACATCAAGCCAAAAAATTCTGGAAGTTCAGATTCAAAGACTAAGACAAACGTATTGGTAATTTTTGATTCCCGGTCAGGTAACACTAAAGAAGTTGCGGCTAGCTTGGTTTCCGATTTACCAAAGGAAAGCTTTAACACTTATGTAACACCCATTGCAAAGGTAACCTACAAAGACGTTGTTGCTTCTAATATAATTATCTTGGGTACTTGGATTGAAGGAATGGTAATGGCAAACGTAAAGCCAGCCAAATCTACCCTGAGATGGTTAAAGTCAATAGATACATTCGGTGATAAGCCCATAATTGTCTTTGTTACCTACGGAGTTAACCCCAGAAAATCATTGGACCTGCTTGAAACAGAATTTAATCAGCGTAATGCTAAAGTACTGTTAAAACAAGCCGTAAAAGGTTCCAAGATACAGTCACAGTTGCCTGAGTTTAAAAAGCAAGTAAAGCAAACCCTAAAACAGTATTTTGAAAATTAGTATTTGTGGAATTTTAATTCCACAAATACTTAAAAGAAATACCTACTGCAAATTTGTAACTACAAATAAGCCACTAACAAATATGTCACTAATGTGTCACTGTAAAGCGGTCTAGAACAATTAGCTTTAAGTTGTTGAATCTATCGACATAGTCAAGTTAGTCAATTGGAGCTTTAAAGCATCGTAATAAAGTTTTAAGGCAGAGGAATAACAAATTAAATAAGCGTGTAAGAAATTTCTTACACGCTTATTTTTGTTTACTTAATTCTTAAGATATAAAAGTTCCGTTTTTATTCTTGAGTATATTTATGGCTAAAGACACTGAACTTGGCTTGTTCTTCAGCTAACCCATAGGTTTAAAACATCCTGGTTAGTTACCACCTATTCCTAAACTTTATAAGTCTTTTAGCCATCGGTTCAAGCCAGGAAGCAATCGGCATCCACTGAACTTCGGTTTTAAGATTAAATCTGTCGTAGGCAACAGACTTTATTTGAGACATCTCCCTCAAACCCTCTTCGCCATGGGTTCTTCCGATACCCGACTCTCCTACACCTCCAAATGGCAATGCCGAAATTGCATAGGAAACCATTGTGTCATTAACGCAAACATTTCCAGCTTGCATATTCTTAACAAAGTATTCAATTCTTGAAGTGTCCTTACCCCATACTGACGAGTTCAAACCGTATACTGAATCATTTGCTAGAGCCAATCCCTCTTCGTCGTCTTTAAATTTCATTATCGGCAGAACCGGACCGAAGGTCTCTTGAGTCATAATGTCCATTGTGTGATCTACGTCAACTAATACCGCAGGAGACACAGATTGCCTGGAATTTATCACGATATCTTGACCGCCGACCAAAACTTTGGCTCCTTTTTCGATTGCATCTTTTAGATGGCGTCTAACAATATCAGTTTGCCTTTGCCAAGTCATAGCGCCCAAGTCCATATTGGAACCTTCACCCTGCCGAAGCTTTGAAGTAATATCAACCACCTTTTCAACAAATTTATCGAAAACCTTTTCGTGCACATATACTCTTTCGACGGCCATACAGGTTTGACCCGAGTTTGTAAACGCACCCCACACGGCTCCTTTAGCCGCTCTGTCTAAATTCGCATCATCCAATACAACCATGGGATCTTTTCCGCCGAGTTCAAGAACAACGGGCTTTAGTGTCTCAGACGCAACCGACATAACCCTTTTGCCTGTCTTAACCGAACCGGTAAAGGCAACTTTATTGACTTTGGATCTCACTATAAACTCGCCGACATGACCAGAGCCGACTACGACTTGAACTAAATTCTCGAACTGTCCATTTTTTTCACCGACGCGTCGAAAAATTTCAGCTACCTCAATACCTACGTGAGGAGTTACTTCTGAGGGCTTAACCACAACGGTATTACCTGCAAACAAAGCTGCCATAATGGGACCCATCGACAATGTCAAAGGATAGTTCCACGGCGATACAATTCCGACGACCCCCAAAGGCTGATACCTTATCTCGCCTCTTTTATGAGCCATCAAAAGTCCCGTTGAAACTCTTTCATTACCGAGAATTCGTTCAACGTTATTTTCATACCACTTAATCAACTCTAAAGTAACCAATACTTCGTTTACCAACGCCTCAACCGGAATCTTTCCGGTATCTTCTACTATGACATCCACAATTTCATCTACCGAAGCGGCTATCTCTTTGCGAACTTTTCTTAAATAGGCCACTCTATCCCTAATGGAAAGCTTGGACCACTTTAAAAAACACTCCTTTGATATTTCAACTGCTTTATCTACATCCTCAACGGTAGCGTCCGTTAAATCTGGATGTAGCTGCATTAATAGAGTGACCTGTTTTTCTTGAGCAGCATCAGCTTGAACTGCTGACGGTTTCGGGTCGACTACTGAAGTCATAAATTCCTCCTAAGATATTGTGCGAATATACACGTTTAAAAACTGTTACCCAATCGGTAAATTTTAATATACTGTCTAAATTTTAGCCAAATTTAAATAAGTAAGTCCAAACAGTTATATCACTTCATAATAAAAATAAAGTTACAGTTATTGAGCAAATATTACCAATACGTAACATGACAGAGCGAAGCTAACTTCATTTTACCTAAGGCATTTTTCCAGAACATCTCATTGTACATGCTTTCAACTAGAAACAATGTCATTTTCACCATCAGTTAACTGCCAAATATAATGTATCTAATGCCGATCTCCCCAGAGCCCCGATTATTTTAAGCTCATAGAATTCAAAACGGTATAAATTATTAGTAGATTAATTTATTGATCGACGAGCTTAAATTTGCGCTATAGCTATAATTCCAAAAGCTCTCCCACAGCCTCGTTGCAATCTTAGCAATATAGATTACACACTCATCTCGCAACTACTTTATACAGATATTTAGTAGTAATTTTAGAAACATTCGCCATCAAATTCGTCACCCGTATCATCTTCCTCACCAAATTGTTGCTCTCGTAGTTCCAAACGCAAGCATTCAACTTCATTTTCGTCGACAATCCGAAAAAATGCATTTAATGCTGGTAATGATCCACTGGCATGTACGTTCAACACTCGAATGTCGGTACCGTCCACTTCAGGGTATTCATGTGGAACCGAAGCAAGCACAAAATCAATACCAATTTCAATTTGATCAATTAACGCTGGAGGTGCACTATTGCCACGAAAATTCTTTACTGATTCTTCCCATTCTTTGGAATGTATTACTGTCCGAATAGTGGGCCAACTATTTGGCAAATGCAAGTTCGTGAGCGCGTTTTACTTGACTCAGAGTTGGCTGTGAGGGGCTTAACACAAAGACCGTCTCGTAGGGTATAGTTTGATTTAAATCTGCTGCACGCCAACCCATCACAACCTGATGAGTTAATTTACTTATACGCGTCGCACCGAACCCCTGATACTCATTAACCAGCCCATTAACTAAATCAATCTCATTGGGTTCAAATAATTTAAGAGAAGCATCATCCAATGCAATCAGTCGCTTTTGCCGATATCCGTCAAAATCACGAGTTTGAACTACTGCACGTCCAGCGCTAAATAATAGATCTTGCTCCGCCAGTAGATTTTTAGGTGCAGGACCGTGTTCTAATTTCTGATACATACTGCCAGTAATTGATAAATCATATAACTTATACGAAAGAAAATCAGCAAAAAACATAATCTTATTAAGTTTAGTTGCACCAAAGTCTGGATCATCTTCGGACTGAATGGCAATATGCAACAACAGTTCACGAAATTTTTCAGAGTCATATTCTCTTCCGCCAGCCATCTTATAATACTCCTTTCTCTTATAGTTTATCAGGAACTTCATTAATACCCCAAATAAATGGTATTAATAAATGCACAAAACATAATTCAGGATAAGTTTATAAATACCGTATCAAGTAGAAAATTTCTTGGTTAGTTTCGTCTTTGATATTTTATTACTACGATATTCAACGATGCCAAATTAAGTTAAGACCCTCAAGATATTTTCTATTGAAGTGTAAAATATTCTAAACTCAATGCCGTACTTCTATTCATTCTGGATTTTCATTCGCCCCGTTATTCGGCCCCATTACCCGAATATAACAATTAGGTTGGAGGCATTCATTAAACTAGCTCAACAACGTTGAAAGGACAAACTTCTATAACTCCCATAAATTGTCTGTATTTATAATGCAGCGGCTTCAAGCAAGCTTATTGTGAAAAGTTGGCATAAGTTTTGCAATAAATAAATCTGCCAGATTATTTTGCCTTAACCACTGCCTAATAAAACTAGGGATAACCGCGTTCTAAATTCCTCGTGTCCAACACGTTGGCAATTTTATTAAACTTGAATAAAGCATCTTGAAACAATCACACGTTAGAAACCTCGCATTAGCTATATTTACCTCTACCATCGGAACTCTGCCGGTATTCCTGACGGGTGCTTTGGGATCTGAAATTGAAAGACACCTACATCTTTCATCGATGCAGTTTGGGATATTGGTTGCCGATTATTTCCTTTTTGCCGCTACTTTTTCATTTTCGCTTAAATTCTTGGCAGACCGCAGAGACCCGCTAAAGGTAATGTCTTACGGAGTTGCTATTAGTTCTTTTGGATCAATCATGATCGCCGTAGCATCTGGGCACTATGTTTTATTTTTAGTTTGGCTATCGATATGCGGACTGGCTGCGGGAATAATTCAACCCGCCACCAACGCATTCTTATCTCGTGAGATCCATCAAAACAAACAGGGCATCGCATTTGGAATTAAGCAGAGCGGTACCCCCGCGTCAACACTTTTAGGGGGGTTGGCTCTGCCTTTAATTGCTTTAACAATTGGTTGGCAATTTTCGTATGTCTGTGCTTTTTGCCTTGGCTTAGCCTGTTTAACACTGCTTCTCATAAAGCTACATAGAAAACACATTAACACAACTGACATTGTTTCAAAGGAAGCACAAACATCTTCGTCCACGGTCCGAATAAAAACCCGAATGACAGGGTTAACGTTAATTACCTTTGGAATAGGACTGGGGTCGGGGACGGCCAATACTTATGGTGCATTTTTTGTAAGTACAAATATTAAAGCTGGCTTCAATCCCAAACTAATCGGATATCTATTTGCAATTAGCTCCGTCCTAAATCTTGTAACCAGAGTCATTTTAGGAAATTTTGCCGACAGGAATAAAGACGGTAAGTTTCCTTCAGTTTTGAATTGGGTCGTAATTATGTTTTTTATCGGATCTTTTGGATATCTTTTCCAGCTAGTACATAGCATAATATTTGTGACAGTCGGATCGCTTTTGGCGGCAATACTTGGTTGGGGATGGCCGGGTTTAACAAACCTTGCAATAGTCAGAAGATTCCCAACTCTGGCTCATCGAGCCACAGGAATCAGCCAAGCGGGTGTTTTTCTGGGCGCCATGGCTGGTCCGATAATATTTGGAGCCGTTGATTCAAATATTTCAACCAATATTGCGTGGACAGTAAACTTCATGTTTGCAATATTGGCAGCCGTAACCATAGCTTTTGGAAAAAAGCGACTATACCAATCTACAGTCAACTGACATTTTTAATATCTTTTACATACCTACTTGCAATAAATTGTCGTTTCGATTCAAACTCAAGTATTCTTGTTTTTATTTCTGCGCCAAAAGCATAATTGCCTACACCGTTATTTGAAGTTACCACTCGATGACAAGGTATAACAAAAGGCAATACGTTTGTCTTACATACGGTTCCTGCTGCCCTGTAAGCATTTGGGGAGCCGGCATTTATTGCAAGCTGTTTATATGAAACAGAATTGCCCCAAGAGATTTCAGACATCGCCTTAAGTACTTTCAACCTGAAACCGGAACTTCCGATAACTGCTTTATATTGCTCAAGCGCATCAAACTCACCGGAAACGTAATGTTTTAAATTTTCGATAAATGAATCAATCTCTCCATATAGATAAACCGAACCCATATCCTTCAATTTCTTTGGTTCGTAACCAAACCTATTTTTGTGAATTTCAATTGAAAAGATACTGAAAATGTTATCGGCTTCGTACTGAACTCCCAATTCACCGATTACAGTATCTACATACTTTACAAACATTGAATTTTTATTCCCGTACAAATTATTATTATGATTCAAAAAGTTATGACTTGATCTCTTTTAACAGAGTTAACAGATCATCAGCATGCTCTTCTTCCATCCCAAGGATATCTTCTATCATTCTTCTTGTTGTTGGATCATTTGAACCCAGCCAACGAATAATTTCCTGATACGAAGATATTGCCACTCTTTCGGCAACCAAATCTTCTTCTATCATATCAATTAATGAATTTCCTTCGGCATATTCAGCATGACTTCTGCTAATAAGCGTAGCCGGATTAAAATCCGGCTCACCCTGTAATTGGACTATCCTTTGAGCCACCATATCGGCGTGCTGTTGCTCCTCATTTGCATGCTGCAGAAACTCTGCGGCAACGGGCGTTGAATTTATACCTTCTGCCATGTAAAAGTGTCGTTTGTATCTAAGTACACAAACAATCTCCGTGGCCAGCACCTCATTTAATACCTCAATAACCCGTTTTAGATCGGCACCATACGTATCGGTAATCGGACCTTGCAACATCTTCTCACGTGCACGATTCCTTAAAGTTTCAATATCGGTTAAAAATTCGGCCATATAAAAATATTCGCCTTTCTTAAGACTTCTTTTTCTTTCTAGGTCTCAATGCGAACCAATAAACTGCCACTACAGAAACAGCCACACTTCCAGCGGCAACTATTTTCTTTTTTGTTTTACCCATAGCATTTATTCTAGTGTTTCAAAAATGGGTCTTCTGGCATGAATCTGGGTAATCTTGTACAAATAAAAATAGGTATCCCTTTTTGGGTCAAGGGGTTTAATTCTAATAAACCAAGCCTGAAATCTGTATCTGTTGTCCTATCCCTTTTTTAAGCGATGATGAACGTAGGCGCCGCTTCCTATTTAAGTAATGCGCACTGGGTAATGCCTAAATTAGAAGCATTAAATATGACCCAATATTTTTAATAACTACCCACATCTGTCCCTGGAGTCCAAAATTATTAATCAGGAAAGTTTTATCGTTCCTACTCAGCTTCGATGAACACCCCTATCGTTTCCTACTTACGGGATGGTCAATAACTATCGTAATGAGTGCCAAAAACCACCGTTGCCATCAAGTAGGCTTTGACCCACGCTCTTAAACCACCGTATTTCTCAATTTTTGCTTGAAAAACGATTGAATCGCACAAACGGCCGACCTGCACGAAATCGGCGACCGGCAATATGTGCCTGCATCGCCCGAATAAAACCAGGAATTAATATCAACTCAGCCAATCCTATTGTCCAGTAAGAAAAAGTCGTAGCTCCAGTAACAATTGGTGAGAATACCCCGGGTAAACCAACTAATAAACCTGGAATCATCCACGCCAAGGCTGCCCAATTTAAAACTACGCCTTCAGGCCCAAAATTCTGTTCTAATGTAAGGATATATCTACTCCGGTCAGTTCGTTGACGTTGACTTTCTAGCTTAGCTATCCAACGTTCATGCGGGAATAGGTAATGCCCCGGTGCTATTTTGCGAAGGTCAATTGGTTCGGTTGATTCGGTTAGTTCAGTTGGTTCAGTTGGTTCGATCGGCTCTGTCATCTTTAAGAACCACACAACATAGAAGCGCTGGCAATCCCAGTCGTGGCATCAACTGCCGTTCCTGCAATACCAAACATTAAACTAAAGGCACTAATACCGTCTGCGGTAGACGCTAACCAACTACCTGCGGGTGCTGCAGCAGCGGCAACCCCAAGTACGACTCCAGCACCAATCTCAAAACCTTTCTTGTGTTTATGAACAAAACTAACAGCTTTGCCACCGGTATCATTCCAAGCTTGTGTTACATCACTTATCGGATTCC
>JAJZNL010000020.1 GCA_021852345.1 Actinomycetes bacterium | reverse complement strand
CTGTAAGGTAGGCCACTGGTTCGGTGGATAACTTACATTACCATCACCTTGCCAGCGGCCCCCGATCAAACCGTGCATGCCGTTCTCTGGCACACGGCTTCCCGATATCATTCATCTCTAGCATTCACTGGTTAAGTTGCAATAAATGAAGTAAGTCTAAATATTCCAAGTCGTAATATCCAGTTATAATTAAAGCGGTGAGCCCAATTACGTCCTGATAGTCCATGCTTGTCACTGGCCAGTAGGGCTAATCGTTGGTGAACGTAGCTATTTATTACTTGGAACTTCTTTGATGAATTACCATGTTTGAAGTAAGCGTGCCAGCCTTTTAAGACTGGGTTTAGCCTATAAATAATAATTTCCAGCGCCATTCCGACATATCGCCGATTAGTCATCTGTTTTACTTTGGCTTTAATCGAAGCCATTGCTTTATCAGACGGCCACCTTGAGAGATAGAAGCGCCCTTTCAGTCTTTTTGATCTAACCATGTGGTTATGAAAGCCTAAAAAGTCAAATCCTTCTTTTCCCTCTTTTAGGTTTATAATCTTTGTCTTTGTCGGGTGTATTCTCAACCCAAGCTTAGCTATAGCATATTGTGCAACTTTAAGTGCATTTTCCGCTCTTTGTCTTGTGGGACATAAGACTATAAAATCATCGGCGTATCTGATTAGTTTCCCTGTTGTTGTCTTTGCTTTAATAAGTGCTTCATCTAAGGCGCTTAAAGCAATATTTGCCAGCAGTGGTGATATAGGTGATCCCTGAGGGGTGCCTGTTTCACTCTTTGAATATTGGTTTCCTTCTAAAATCCCCGCTTTAAGCCAACTTCTTAAGAGCTTTAGCATTGATTTGTCTGAGATTCGTTTCTCAATTAAAGCCATGAGTGCATCATGGTCTATTTCGTCAAAGCAACTCTTAATATCGGCATCGAGTACAAAGTGAGCACCTAAATTAGCATTTATGCGAATTTCGTCTAATGCTTGGTGAGTGTTCCTCTTTGGTCTGAATCCATAACTTTCCGGCTTAAAGTCAGCCTCGAATATAGGTTCTAATACCAATTTGGCAGCACTCATCAATACTCTGTCTCTTAAAGCCGGGATTCCCAACGGTCTCAATTCGTTTATCTTATTGGGTTTTGGAATATTAACTCGTCTTAGAGGAAGCGGTCTGTATGTATTTGACTTAACTTCTCTTTTGAGTTCATCCAAGAAGGCATTAATGCCTCCTTGTGATTCGGTTATAAGATCAATTGAGACACCGTCCACACCGGGTGAACCGTTGTTCTTTGCCACGTTTACCCAGGCTGTCCACATCACGTCATTGCGGGTGAGCTTATCGTAAACGGCATGGAATCTCCGTGTCTTATCCAATTTGGCTGTTCGGTATAGTACTCTCTGAAGTGCTCGAAGGTTACTGATGCCCTCGTATTTCACGACATCGGTTACATTTAGTTTGTTATAGTTGTCGTCGTGGTTATCAGTCGGCTGATCTAGCTCATTTGACACTTACCTACTCCTTTCGTTCTTTGAATACGTTAATAGAGTAGAGGCCCTTCGCTTAGAACAGGTTATGTTGTCCTGTTCGTCTTCACTACTATAGCCTCCTCCGACTCCCTCTTAGCTATCTATCATTTCCTATTTGTAGTAGTTATACTAATACGGCTATAAGTAAAGGCGCATGTGGTATAAGTATATCACTGGACTTATCGTACACTACTGTAACGCAATGCGCTCTTACTAAGTGTCTCCTTAGTAGATAGTATTTCTCCATAAACCGCAAATTATGGGCCAAGTAGGGTCTCTCCAGTTCCCATAACAGCCTTCTTAACATTCCACGTCCCATACGCCGGAGAATTCTTGAGTATTTGCTCCAAGTACAAAAATACCTTCTATAGCCTTCACTCACTATTCACAAGCTCGGCATTCTCTTGTCCTGGCAATCCAGGTTTACTTAACGACGCTGCAGACTTCACTTTATGTTGCGGACTGCTAATTTGATTCATCTCGCTTTAACGTAAGCCTCTCAACTTACGCCAGAGATTTCACTACCCGGGACCTTGGCGTCTCCCGAGACCGGACTTTCGCCGGTTGGTTGTTATGAGCTTGTTGCTCGCTTATGTCATCATTGGATTTCTCCTTTTCTTTCATGTGCGAGCATGCTGGACGCACGAATTGTTAGTGTTATTCTTTTACAAGCCCTAAACGCATAACCAAAAACTCCCTTGCGCTGATTTAGCAAACTTAATTACGTTTATACGGGAATACTCTCATAATATCCCAGTACATCTACTATTACATCAGTTGAACTGACTGCGTTATAGATATTTACAGCATCATTCGTACCTATCTTAACTACTACCAAATTGGCTTTGGTTTGACCGGAACTCCAATTTATATCAGATGTATTTGTCAGAGTTACTCCGTTTGGATATGCCGTTAAGAACCCTCCGTTGCTTGTGGTATTTGTAACGGTTACATTTAATACTACCGCCGTTGCGTTACTTGGAACATTGTCTAAGGTACCTCCTGGGCCCGTACCAGATACGTTTAACGTAATGGTTTGACCAGGAGTTAAGGTACCGGTAGAAGCTGATCCGTCATTACATTGATTTACGGCCACACTTGGGGGATTCTGTGTTCTGGTATCACATATTCTAGTGGGCACAATAGGACTGAAGAATGATCCAGGGGTACTTGAAGAATTCCCCTGATAATATCCGTTGACATCTATAATTACGTCTGTATTGCCGTTGTAGTTAAATAAGTTTATGTCTCCGTTTGAACCCATAGGGACAATGACTCTGTTCTCTACAGTATCGGCTGAATTGAAGTTTAAGTTAGAGGCATTGGGAAGAGTGGATCCCGTTGGAAAGATTGTAAGATATCCTCCGTTAGTTGTAGTATTTGTAGCCGTTACGTTTAATACTACCGCCGTTGCGTTACTTGGAATATTATCTAAGGTACCTCCTGGGCCCGTACCAGATGCATTTAATGTAATGGTTTGACCAGGAGTTAAGGTACCGGTAGAAGCTGATCCGTCATTACATTGATTTACGGCCACACTTGGGGGATTCTGTGTCCTGGTATCACATATTCTTACTGGGGCTATAGGAACATACTGACCCAACGTCGAAGTCACGGAAGTCGGAATAAAATAACCCTGTAGGTCTGCTATAACATCTGTTGAACCGTTGTAGTTATAGATTGACACCTGACCATTATTACCTACTCCAACCTGTACTAAGTTTGCTACAGTATCACCTAAATTAAAGTTTAAGTTAGAGCTGTTAGGAAGAATGGATCCCGTTGGAAAGATTGTAAGATATCCTCCGTTAGTTGTAGCATTTGTAGCCGTTACGTTTAATACCACCGAAGTTGCATCAGACGGTACGGTTATTGAAGACGAAACAGCTCCCGTAACGTTTATGTTTATGATTTGACCAGGAGTTAAGGTGCCAGTAGAAGCCGATCCGTCATTACATTGATTTACGGCCTCACTTGGGGGATTCTGGGCTCTGGTATCACATATTCTTACAGGGGCTATGGGAACATATGTCTGTTGGCCATAGGTAAACCTGTCATTTACCGTAGTTGGACTTGAAAATCCTCCTACTGCAACGGTTATATCAACGGTACTAGGAGTCGTAGCAGCAGGAGACACGGCAGTTATTTCTGTATTAGATACGACAGTGAAACTAGTTGCAGGAATTGATCCGAAGTAAACATTTGACGTACTGCTAAAGTTATTGCCTGTAATTGTTACCGTGGTACCTCCTAATATCGGTCCAAAATTAGGAGAAATAGAACTTACTGAAGGCATGGAAGGAACGTCAGTAAGGATAAGACCTCCGATTAATCCAGAACCATTACCAGCTGCATAACAACCAGCTGAGAGACATGAGATGCCAAAGAGATCAGCGACTCCCGTCGGCAACGTCTGTGAAGTCCAAGTGGTACCACCGTCTGTGGTGCCAACGATGGCTGCGACTGAATCGGTCGTACTTGCTCCTACTGCTTCACAGGTTGTGGTTGACACGCATGAAATAGCGTCGAGTTGAAAGACTCCCGTCGGTAACGTCTGCGATGTCCAAGTAGTGCCTCCGTCTGTGGTGCCAATGATTACTCCGGCAATACCGGCAGAATTAGAATTCCAACCCACGGCTTCGCAGGTTGTAGCTGACACGCACGAAATACTGTTGAGATAACTGACTGTCGATGGTACGGTCTGTGATGTCCAAGTGGTACCTCCGTCTGTGGTGCCAATGATTACTCCGGCATTAGGTTTCCAACCCGCAGCTTCACAGGTTGTTGTCGACACGCAGGAAATAGCATTAAGTCCACCGACTCCCGATGGTAACGTCTGCGATGTCCAAGTGGTACCACCATCTGTGGTGCCAACGATGGCTGCGACTGAATCGGTCGTACTTGCTCCTACTGCTTCACAGGTTGTGGTTGACACGCATGAAATAGCGTAGAGTTGAAAGACTCCCGTCGGTAACGTCTGCGATGTCCAAGTGGTGCCTCCGTCTGTGGTGCCAATGATGGCGCCATCATTATAAATATTATTCCAGCCTCCAGCTTCGCAGGTTGTGTCTGACACGCACGAAATACTGTTGAGATAGCCGACTCCAGACGGCACAGTCTGTAGAGACCAAGTGGCACCTCCGTTTGTGGTGCCACTGATGGCGCCAGCGTAACTTGAGCCAATGTAGTATTCTCCTACGGCTTCGCAGGTCGTCGTTGATACACAAGAAATAGCATTAAGTCTATTGACTCCCAATGGCACAGTCTGTAGAGACCAAGTGGTGCCTCCGTCTGTGGTGCCAACGATGGCGCCAGCGGGACTTGGGCCAATGTTGTCATCTCCTACGGCTTCGCAGGTCGTCGTTGATACACAAGAAATAGCATTAAGTCCACTGACTCCCGATGGCTCGCTCGGCAAACTCCATGTGGCACCTCCGTTTGTGGTGCCAATGATGGCGCCAGCGGGACTTGGGCCAATGTTGTCATCTCCTACGGCTTCGCAGGTCGTCGTTGATACACAAGAAATTCCGTTAAGACCACTGAATTCCCATGGTAAAGTTTGCGAAGTCCAAGTGGCGCCTCCGTTTGTGGTACCTAGTACAACGCCAGGACCATTAGCATTATCTCCTACGGCTTCGCACAATGTCGCTGACGCACATGAAATTCCGTTGAGACTCCCAACTCCCGATGGTACGGTCTGTGAAGTCCAAGTGGTGCCTCCGTTTGTGGTGCCAATGATGGCGCCAAGCCCATTAACATTTTCTCCTACGGCTTCGCACAATGTCGCTGACGCACAAGAAATTCCGTTGAGACCAGTGACTCCCGATGGTACGGTCTGTGAAGTCCAAGTGGTGCCTCCGTTTGTGGTGTCTAGTACAACGCCAACGTAAACTGAGCCAGTGTAGTAATCTCCAACGGCTTCGCAGGTCGTTGCCGATACACATGAAATTCCACTGAGACTCCCAACTCCCGATAGTACGGTCTGTGAAGTCCAAGTGGTGCCTCCGTTTGTGGTACCTAGTACAACGCCAAAACCATTATCATTATCTCCTACGGCTTCGCACAATGTCGCTGACGCACATGAAATTCCGTTGAGACCACCGGCTCCCGTCGGTAACGTCTGCGATGTCCAAGTGGTGCCTCCGTTTGTGGTACCTAGTACAACGCCAAAACCATTATCATTATCTCCTACGGCTTCGCACAATGTCGCTGACGCACATGAAATTCCGTTGAGATCACCGATAGGTGGCGTATAGCTGACGCTGGTTTGCCACTGTGTCGTGGCAGCATAAGATGGTTTAGGATTTACAAAAGTCATTAATATTACCGTTGATACCGTTGAGGCGATAATAACAAAAGTCATTGCGAACTTTACTAATTTATTGATCTGTATTTTATTAATTCGGATTCGTTTTAGTATATCTATTAAAGTTGCATTCATGATTTATTCTCCATTTCTTGCCCTCAAGCTTAATTCATAATGCGTCAACATTCCTGATTCTGAGGGATATTTCAAACTACAACTTATCTAACAATATCTATTATACCCAAGGGATCAAAATTTGGCTAAAGTTAACAATATGAGAATATTTCGGTGGATCTAGGTTTAAATAGCTTCAAACCAAATCTATACTTGCGCACAAAAACAATATTGACGTCTGAGCAAGCGCCTTCTTAGATTAGGGTCTTAACTAAGTACTCGTTTCCCTGTTTGGTTTTTTTGGTAACCTGGGTTGAATCCTTTAAGCCTGAATTGCCTTTGGATTGCCTCGCGATATTTATTAAAATGCCTATCGCTGCCATTGAGATAATTACCTGCGTACCGCCGTAAGATAGTAACGGTAGCGGAATTCCGGTCACTGGAAGTCCACCAGTTGCAGCCCCTATGTTAATAAATGCCTGAAAACTTAACCAAGCGGTTATTCCCGCCGCTAGCAGCATCTGATAATTATCTTTGGCATTTCTTGCCACCTTTATTCCTAAAAACGAAAGATAGGCGAAAAGACACAAGACCACGAGTGAGCCTATCAAACCCAATTCTTGTCCAATGATTGAAAATATGAAGTCTGTATAGTCATTGGGTAGGAACCCCCACTTTATTGTAGAACTTCCCAAACCCGTGCCGAAGATATGTCCCGAATGTAAACCAATCAAAGATTGCACAACCTGATATCCGGGACCTCTTACCTGATCCATCGGATTTATAAATGACAACAACCGATTTCTTCTGTAAGTTGCACTTAAAGCATATATCGCTCCGAAAGCCCCTGCGCCGGCCGCTAATTTATAGATGATTGTAGTATCCACTCTTGCCACAAATAACAGTGTAAAAAATATACTTGCAATAATTATGGTTGTTCCCAGGTCTGGTTGCGCCACAACCAGACCCCCCATTATGCCTGCGCAGATTAGATATGGCCTAGTTGAATTAGTGAAATTATTTATATATTTATTTCTTTTGTCTAATACATAAGCGCCGATTAATACCGTAGCCAACTTTGCCATCTCCGAAGGCTGAAACGTAAAGGCTCCCAAGTTTATCCATCTTGCCGAACCATATTGCGAAGTTCCGATTCCTGGAACCATAATTATTACCAAGGCAACTACCGTAGCGAAAAAGAAAAGGGGCGTAAGCTTGCGAACCGTTGAGATTTTAACTTTTAACGCACAGTATGCCAAAGCGAACCAGCCCATGAATATGTACGAAAACTGTTTAATAAAAAGAGACCACGGCGAATGAGAAGCCACAAGCGCACTAACTTCTGACGCAGAAAGCACCATCGCAAGGCCAAAAACCGTAAGGACCCCAACCAATAAACTTAGTTGTGTTTGATAAGATATTCCGAACACTTTCGCATTTTTTGATTTGCTTCGACTGCGAAGTCGCTGATTCTTAACAGCTGGGGATTTCAGAATCTTGGGTTCTTGTTTATTGGAGTTGTTTGGTCTTCTAGGCGCTCCATTATTAAGATGCCGAGGGGAAATAGTACCAATTTTTCCTGTAACTTTTTTGGTAGCAGATTGTTTTAAATCTATTGTTTTTGAAGCAACCTTAATAGATGACTGGTTTTTTCTCCCTTTTGAAATTAATGAGTTGTGAGGTCCTCTATTTAATCGGGTCTTTGCACTCTTTGAGGAAACACGATTTTGAGACTGTCTGTCGCTAGCGGTTATCTGTTTAGAATTGTTGAAATTGCGCAGCGATTTTTTAAACGGATTTATTGCTACCGCCGCCAAGGTCAACTTTTGATTCGCACTTTTAGGGGTTTGGCGCTGAGTCGGTTTATCGTTTTGGATTCGACTCACTGTATTCACAACGCGTCCTGTACCATCGGATCTAAAGTTACGAGATTTTTGGTTGGTAGGCGATTCAATGCGGCCATCCATTCGGTAATTCGTAGAATCTCCCCTCGACCTTGCCATCGAACTCATACGACCATGAGATCTAACACTTGATGAACTTACAGAATTGGTCCGTCGATTCTTTGATGGACCTAAACCAAAAAGGGCTGCGAATGAGGATTTTCTCTTAATACTAGTCGGTGCAGAATATACCGAGCTGCTGGCTACTCGATTAAAGTTTCGATTTTTTTCACCCGAAATTAATTTCTTGCTTCGTGCATCAGATTTTAGATGCGTAGTTGCATAAGATGATTTTGCTTCACCGGTTTGAATATAATTACTCTTTAGGCGTTTTCCTTGAGTAGATTTTTCGTCTACATTGTTTTTTAAGACGTTTTTTCCCGTGTTTTTTCCGGAATATTTCTTTAATATATCACCGGCGGAGTTTCTGCTTTTTAAATTGAGCTTAGAAACTCCTTTTCTATTGTCCCTGAGGAAGTTTTTTGAGGATTGCGATTTAGGTTTATCTTCAACTAGCATGGTTGCTCTTTTCTGGATTAAGGGGTTTTGTGGGGTTTTTATTCATTGCTGTATCGTAGAAACTTTCTAAAATGTCTTGCGTTTTTAGATTCAACATTATTGTGTTAAGTGCCTTTTCTTGACGGAATAGACAATAAGACTTTTTTGATTCTCCTTCTTGGTCCTTTCAAACATACCGACCTAGATTTAATTAATTTAATTTGCTTAGCTCTACTCATTTGAATTTTCCAGAACAAAGTTTTTAACTTTATCTTTAAAGTCATTGCCTCTTTGTTTATAGTCTTTATACCAGTCGTAAGAAGTTCCCCCTGGAGAAAGCAGAATAGTTGTACCTTCTTTGGCAAACGAAAAAGCATCTTCCACTGCTTCTTCCATCGATCGCGCGATTTTATAGGGAAGCTTGTAAGGCTCAAAGGTATCAACAAGCTTTTGTGCCAAATCTCCGATGAAAACGAATGCTTTGATTCGCTCAATGTTGGAGTTGAGTACTCTAAAATCTAAACCTTTATCTTTACCTCCTAGTATTAAAACCACGTTGTCTAAAGACTCAAGTGCTGCCACAACCGATGCTGGGGTTGTGGCCTTTGAATCATTTATCCAGGTAATTTGGTCTTTCGTCAGGAAATACTCGACTCTATGCTCTAATCCGGTAAATTTTTTAACAACTTCACTTATGATTTCGGTTTTGATTTCCACCGCCGAACATATTGCGTATACAGCTAAAAAATTTAGGATATCGGCTTTTGATTTACGCTTTAGCTCATTTAATGAAATTAATCTAACAACTTCCTTTATATCAATTTGACTTTGATAAACCAAAAAATCATCTTGGCAATGAAAGTTACCGGTAGTATAGCCAAAGGTTACCGCAGGAGGATTATTACCATTTTTAGATATCTTGGTATTTACTGTATCTTGGAACAGTGAAGCAATAACGGGATCTTCAGTGTTGTATATTCCTATATCCGTATCTTGTTGATTTTGCCATATCTTTGCCTTTGCTCTGGCATAATCAGCCATATTTTCGTGCCAGTCCAAATGGTCTTCAGATAAATTAAGCCATGCCCCGACTTTTGGTTTAAAGGTTTTTGTAAATTCCAATTGGAACGACGACACCTCGGTGACCAGGTATTCATACTTATCGGCTTCGGTTGCAATTTCAATTAGAGAAGTTCCTATGTTTCCGCAAGCGGCAGATTCTATTCCTGCACTTGTCAATACCTCGTTCACTAAAGTAGTTACCGTTGTCTTCCCGTTTGTCCCGGTTATCGCAATGATCGGTAAGTCGGTAGCCATGTAACCAATTTCAATTTCGCTTAAGATCTCCGTCTTAGCATCTAATGCCGCCGTCAATATCGGATGACTTTTAGGAACTCCTGGTGACGGAATAATTAAATTAAATTCCTTTATTAGAAGAGGCCAATTGGCCAAAGAATCTATTACCGTAGCGTCACCCTTTATCTTTAAAAATTCCAAGTCTGACAGTTTGTTGGAATTGTCATCGGTGATTGAGATATCTGGTTGAGTCAAGAACTTAGAAAGCGTAGTTAGGAGCGCCCTACCCGTAACGGATGCGCCGATTATCAATATTTTCTTGCCGTTCAACTTTTGGCCCAATTTTGTTGGCACTTCGGTCACAGTAAAATACTCCTTGAATTGACCGCTATGAAATCAGCATAAAATATTGCCACTCCCAAACCGGAAAAAATTGCCGAAATAATCCAAAATCTGACGATGACGGTAGATTCTGCCCACCCTTTCAATTCAAAGTGGTGGTGAATCGGTGCCATCCTAAAAGGCCGTTTTTTGGTAATTTTAAATGAAGCTACCTGAATTACCACACTCAGAGTTTCAACTACAAAAAGACCGCCGATTATGGGCAACAGAAGTGCCATATTCATTTGCAGAAATATGGCTGCCATACCCCCGCCGATTGCCAACGCACCAGTATCTCCCATCATAATTTTGGCTGGATTTGCGTTCCACCAGAGAAATCCCACGCAGGCTGCCATTAAAGAAATTGACACAGATGACAAATCTAAAGCCGGCACCAACTTATATAGTCCTTCGTGTCTAAATATAAAAAAACCAAAAAATGTTAAGGAGGCAAATACGACTGCAGACGAACCAGCTGCCAGACCGTCCAGACCGTCGGTTAAATTAACCGCATTTTGACATCCTACGATTACCAAAACAGCAAAGATTCCCCACAGTACAGGTCCTAGATGTATTCCTGCCGGAAAATTGTATCTTGTAAATGTTAAATTTTCATATACCTTGGCCCAATTTTCAGCAAGAACTACAAAAATTACCGCAACTGCAATCTGTGCGACCAACTTAGCGCTTTTATTTAACCCCAAGTTATGTCGTCTTTTTAACTTTAAATAGTCATCGGCGAATCCGATAACTCCAGACAAGAAAAGAATAATTAGTACCAAAAATGCCGCACGTGTTCTAATGTCTTCCAGAATTATTAGATGTGCAGCTGAAAACCCTAAAATTGCCGAAATGACAATTGCTACACCCCCTAACGTAGGAGTTCCCGATTTTGCTTCGTGAGCTTTAGGGCCATCTTCTCTGACTATCTGCCCCAGCGAACGTTTTTGCATCCATTTAATGATGATAAATGTAAATAGTAAGGATAAAACTAGAGATATAAATCCGGCAAGAGCTAAAGAGATCATAAGTAAAACTCCGAATGGTTATCTGTGATCGGTGTCGATCCCTCGTTTGCGTTTCTATTTTCAACAAGTTTTGCGGCAACTTCAACGTCACTGAAAGATATCGTTTGGTCTTTAAATATTTGATAGTTCTCATGGCCTTTACCCGCTATTAAGACTACGTCGTTTCCGTTGGTTAAAGAAATGGCATTTTCAATAGCTTTTGCCCGGTCAAGCTCAATTTGATATTGCCCGTGCTCAATCTCTGAAACTATTTGACTTACTATCTCTTGAGGGTCTTCACTCCTAGGATTGTCGTTGGTGATGATGACTAAGTCTGCAAGTTCGGTTGCAACCTTACCCATCTCCGGTCGTTTTTTGACGTCTCGATCGCCGCCGCAGCCAAAAACCACAACTACCTTATCTTTAGCAACAATCTTCGCCGATACCAATGCTGCTTTCAATGCGTCGGGAGTATGTGCATAGTCCACCACAACAAGAGGTGTCAAATGCGTCGGCTCTCTAACCATTTCGAATCTGCCTTTTACTTGAGGACACGAGCTTATGCCTAATGCCGCTTTATCTTTGGGAATATTTAAACATAAACCAATTTGAAAAGCCAACAATGCATTATCAACGGTAAATATTCCGCCCCAATTCAAATTGATCTGCTCGTTTTCTGCTTTAAAACTTGTACCGCAAAGATTAGGAACGATGTTAGTGGCATCCAGATGGGAGACCGTTTCAATTTTAATCTTGGTCTCCAAAGTAAGTTCATCGATAAGACGCTCCGACCATATGTCTTTTTGGAAGATAACGGCGGTGTCGCATTGGAAAAACAATGTTTTTTTTGCAAGGTAATAGTCTTCCATGGTTTTGTGAAAATCTAAATGTTCATGGCTTATGTTTGTGAAAGCCGCAACGTCAAAGACGATACCGTCTACACGACCCAGCGACAAACCGATTGAAGAGACCTCCATTACCAACGCTTTTTTACCGCTTTTTAATGCCCTATAAGCCACGTCATTCAGAGTGTGAGCTTCCGGAGTCGTTCTTTGCGAGGTCAAAGTTCCGATGATTTCGGTTTCGATACCGTTATATTCCAATAAAGCTTTTACCATGCTCGATACCGAAGTTTTACCATTTGTGCCTGTAATTCCTACCGTCGTAAGTTTTTCAAATGGAAAGTTGTAATACGAACCAGCAAATTCGGCCAAAGCTACCCGTAGCAAACCCTTTTGTATTATCAACTGACACACATTAATATTCAATTGTCGTTCAACTAATAGAATCGATGCGCCGTTGTCGACTGCCTCTTGCGCGAAGTCGTGTCCATCAAAATTTTCGCCTTTGACTGCCACAAAGATAAAATTCCTTTTTACCTCTTTTGACGAATTGGTAATACCTTCTACAGGCAAGTCATCGTCATAATTCAGAAAAGCCTCAATTAGCTGCTTCGTTTTGGGTCCTCTCGTTAAAATAATTCCTATTTTGGTCGTAAGTTCGTTCATAACCTGTTTTAATTTAATCTTTTACGGGGCGACGTGATATAGATGTAAAGCATATTGCATGATTTGAGAGAAAATCGGGCCGGCTTCAGAACCTCCGTAATAACCAGTTGGCTCCTGAAACATGACAACACAGGTTAAAGCCGGATTGTTTGCCGGTGCGAATCCGGCGAATGTAGCATCAAATTTACCCGGCAAATAGGCGTCAGTTCCGTTACCAGGCACTTGAGCGGTACCAGTTTTACCGGCTGCGGTATATCCGGGAATAGCTGCCGCCGGCGCGGTACCTGCATTCGATATGACACCTTTCATCATCGATATCATATCTTTGTCTACCCAGGACGGAATCAGCCTTTTGGTCGAGGACTTCGGAGTTTTAGTCACAGAACCGTTTGCGTTTACGATTCCGTCAACCAACTTAGGCGAAACATAGACACCTCCGTTTGCCAGTGCATTGTAAGCATCCAACAACTGCATTACGGTAACACCAGTATCTTGTCCGATCGGCGTAGATCCAATAGCCGTACCTGACCACTGCGAAGCCGGCTTTAGTATCCCGGGTGATTCTCCCGGAAAAGATAAAGGAGTGAGATGTCCAAACCCAAAAAGCGATTGCATGTTATAGACCGTTTGAGCTCCCAATTTTTGGGCAATTTCAATCGTACCGATATTTGATGACTGTTGGATGACCTGAGCTGCCGTAAGAACTTCGTTTCCATGAGCTTCAGCATCGGCAAATCGGCTGCCAGCAACCATCAGGTATGGAGGTATATTCAGTTGAGTGGTAGGTGTGATAACACCTCTTTCAAGGGCTCCCGAAAAAGTGGTTATCTTCATTACCGAGCCGGGTTCATAAACAAAAGTTAGGGCCATTGCATCAGAAGTAGGAAAAACATAAACTCCGTTTCCTTGCCCAAGCAACGCACTCTTAGGAATCGTCGGCGGAAGATTGTTCATGGATACCACCGAATCCATAGCCAAGATTTCTCCGGTCTTTACATCCATAACCGCAGCCGTTCCCGACAAAGATTTTGTGGCAATAACTTGCTTGGTCAAAAGTTCTTGAACCCTAAGCTGCAAAGATTGGTCCAAAGACAGCACGATTCCGTTGCCGTTTTTAACTTGGTTAATTACATGCACCCCCCCAGGTAATACGCCGATTGGAGAAGTCGACAACTCTTCGGCGCCCGGGGTGCCAGCAAGCGTAGTATTGTACATTTTTTCAATTCCGGAAATACCGTTTCCGTTTAGATCAGTTAATCCCACAAGAGACTGCAACAAAGTAGTCGATGTATCTACCCTAATAGCCGAAGGAATTAAGGCTATCCCGTTTAGTTGTAATGCCGCTACTTTTTGAGCCATAGACAAGCTAATCTGCTTGTCTATGTAATCAAATTGATTATTTTGTATCATTTGGTGATATACCGTAGCCTGACTCAAATTAAGCAGTTGTGCCAATTTCGTTGACTCACTTAAGGGATCTTTGATTTGTTTGGGATCTGCAACCACAGTTTTGGTACTTACCGACATTGCTATAATTTGACCGTTACGATCATAGATATCGCCTCTTAGAGGAGGAAGCGGGACATAAATTTGTTGTTCCTGCCGACCGTAATTGGTATACGAACTGCTCGGAATAACCTGAACATAGACAATTCTAAAAGTCAGATAAATTAAAAATACAATAATTATCCGACGAAACAGTCGTAATCTTTTAACCGGCCTAGTGATAGTTCTGGGCATCTATGAATTCCTAAAATACAATCTGTTAACTCTACATGTCACTTTCCCGAAGTCTTATTAGTTTGTGGGGCTGTTTGCGAATTTGAGCTACCTATTGGAGATGAAGGTGAGGCGGTCGACGATGGGGTTCGACTGGCCGAAGGTTGTAGGGCTTGCGGGTTTGCAGGCATGGCTGGGTTTACGTAAATTATGTTTGTGGGCGATACCATATTCAATCTATTTTGCGCATAATTTTCAATTCTTGTTGGACCTTCAAGCTTGGCTACCTTTGCACTTAATTGCTGATGAATTATTTGTTCGTTTGCGATCTGTCCGGTTATAGAATCAATTTTGAGCTGTCTTTGAGCAATGACACCTTCGGCAATAACTACCGAAAAGATTGCGGCGGTAACCGCAAGTGTTATGACGACAATTTTTAAAATAAAAATTCTTCGCGTTTTTTTGGCCTCGAGAACTACAAGTCGCGGAGTTCGCGCCGGCGCTTTAATGCCTGAAGGGTTGGGGTTTACGACAGAAGATCGTCTTGCTGTTTGATTTCCGCCTTGACCTCGAGCTTGAGGTCCGCGAGCTTGAGGTCCGCGAGCTTGAGGTCTCAGTACTGTCGAATTTCTGGATTTTTGAATATTAGCGGTCATACCTAAACTTTTAATCAACCTTTCTTAAAGCCTGCTGAGTTATATCGATAGATGAATGCTGCAAACGATATACGTATCGGCCAATGGGCAGAGCTCTTGTGATAGACTCGTAAATCTCGTTAAGGTCATTGGCGTTATCATGAGACGTTCTCTTTATGACTCGTAGGTGGGCACTCCTTGCGCGAGGATTCTCGATTAACTCGTTTTGGCTGGGACGCAAACCTTTTCGAGCAAGGGGAAATTCAAACAATTTTTCCGCTCCGCAAGCACATTGAATTGTGTCTGGGCACTTGCACTTGCCTTTTACCGCCAAATCGAATATATTTTTAACTAGTCTGTCTTCGCCCGAATGGTAGGTCAATACGGCAATCAATCCGCCGATGGCGACGTATCTCAAACCCTTATTTAGGGCATTGTATAGCTGCTCAAACTCAGAATTCACGTAAATCCGAATCGCTTGAAAAGTCCGTTGAGAAGGGTGGCCCCCAGTTCGTCTTGTCGCTGCTGGTATTGCGGTTTTGATAACTTGGTTTAGTTCAAATGTAGTCTCAATCGGTCTGTTGTCACATATCGCTTGCGCAATCTTGCGACTAAATTTTTCGTCGCCATAAACTTTAAGAATGTTTGACAGATCCATAAGATTAAATCGATTTACAACTTCATAAGCCGAAATGCCTTGTTGTGAATTCATCCGCATGTCCAATTTTGAATTTAACCGATACGAGAAACCCCTCATCTGATCTTCTATTTGATAAGATGAAAATCCTAAATCCAAAAGAAAAAAATCAACACCTGTAGACTCTTTCTCCCCGACATATAAATCGAAATTGTCAAAAGAATCGTTATATATTGTGCAACGATCGTAAACGCCCAAATTTTTTAACCGATCGATTGCAATCGGTATACTTTGTGCGTCTTTGTCCAAACCTATCAATGTGAAGTTGGGCAACTCCGTTAATAATGCGCCTGCATGTCCAGCCAAACCTAAAGTCCCATCTACATATGTCTTGGTTAATTCACCGGAAAGATGCACATTAACCAAACTCAAAATCTCATTTGCCAATACTGGACTATGGGCTGCCGGTTCACCACTGATTTTTTTTCGGCTGTCTATTTTATCCTGGTCATTATTTCGAACCATACATAGCCCCTTAGCGTTAGGACCATCAGATAGCCTTAAGAAGAATTGATGGAAGTGGGCGGGAGAGGATACTTCCATCGAATATGCTAAGGGGCTATGTATGTTTCGATCTGATTCACTAGTCATTTTCCAATAAGTTCCTAAGTACCTGCAATTTGACTGAATTCCAGATTTCTGCCCTGTTCATTGCACCAATAACAACTATTTCTTGGTTGAAATCAATTCCGGCATAGGTCCGATGCCTACCTTGAAGTTGAATCCTTCCCTGCGCATCAATATCTATCGGGAAGGCACTGGCAGCCCAAAATCTGTTTTTAAGTCGAACTTCGCGAGAGCCTTCTGATTCCAGTTCTAATCTTTTCTGTGCTTGCGATTCAAATTCAGTTTGAGTCCAAAGTGCTAAACAACCGTCATCGCCTTGAGATATATATCCCTTCTTGCCGATAAGTTCACGAATAGGAGGAGGGAGTACCACTCTCCCCTTGTTATCTACGGTTCTTTCGTACTCACCTGAAAATGTATTCACAGATTATTCGTTACCAAGTTTGGTTTACTCAAATTAATTTGCGTAACTCTTTTTTACAATTAACGAACGTATTAAATGCACAAAATGAAATCAAATTGCCTTATTCAAAAAATGTCCTATATCAGTTTTACCACATTTCCCCACAATATGCAACATATTCCCCATTTTCTACCACCAAATTAGGAAAAAAAGCGGGTTTTAGGCGATTTTGCAAAAAACATTTAAGTAAATTAGTTCGCTTTAATACAAATTTATAGGTGCATTTAAGATTTATACTTAGCGATCGTTTTTACCCATTAACGTTGTCTACGAAATAGATCAACATAGATAAGCCACGACTAATCGGTCGAATGAAGGGTTTTATCGCTTTGCCGACAAGATTTGTTCACAACACTATTTTTAAAACTTAATTTGATCAAGCTAGTTTATTTGAGCGTTCGGTTATGACAGCCAGAGCTTTAATTTTTAATGCCAGATCTCTTGCAACTGATTCTAAATCATCATTATGTTGCGTTAATTCCAGCAAGATCTTTTCGGTCGATGACAGTTCTGACTCTGGTATATTTTTCACAACGTCTATGTTGGATACCGCGGATTTTTTTAGTATTTTTGACAGCAGATTTAACCCTGGCAAGGATGTTGGAATGCCGTCAAAAATTGAATCTCTGTTCTTTTCTTTTACCTTGTCCAGCTCCCAATTATGTAGAAATTGGTTAAGATTGACGTCTTTAGTTTCTTTGAAAACATGAGGGTGCCTAGCTATTAACTTTGCATTCAGCTCAAGAATAATATCATTTAAATTAAATGCACCGTGTTCTTCGCCGATCTGCGAATATATAAATACAAAAAATAGGAGGTCGCCCAACTCTTCAACTAAATTGTTATAGTCTTGAGTTATCTCCACATTGCGAGCCGCATCTACTAGTTCATAGCACTCTTCGACAACATGTTTTGTAAGAGATTCAAACGTCTGCTTCTTGTCCCATGGGCACTTTTGTCTAAGCTCTGCTACGGTTTCTTTAAGATCGGCGACCATCTTAAACAAAGTTACTGGTAAATCCACATATACAGAAGTTAAGTGATCTGCGACTACAGATACAGTTCCTGCCTTATCGGTTAAATTCTCTTTATCCAAATCGTTAATCCCGACTTCAAAGACCGCCTCATCGTCTAAACCTAAATGGTATAAAACGACAGCAGTTACTTCATCTAAATTCATCAAATCAAAAGCATCGCTCACAGTTAGCTTAATTTTGGAAAGTACCTGAGAACTATAAGTTTGAGTGATTACTACAGGGCCGCTTTTATCCACTCCGAATTTATCGAACTGCTCGCCGTCGATTATAGAAACCGATCCGGCAATCGGGTCTAAACCAAGTTTCAAAAATAACAAATCCAAAAATGACATACCGACAACTAACTCGACTTTAACTTCATTTTTTCGATTTAACAAAATTGACACACTGTCTTCACCGACTGCAGGCGAGCCTGGCACCGCATAGACAGCTTCGCCGTGTTGCGTGGCAAACTTTACTACAAAATCCGCAATGCTGCCATAGATAACCTGTCTGTCGTCGGAGATGTCATATATCGAATCCAAAGTGATCGCGCCGTTGTCTACATAAGTCACTGCGGCTGGATGTCTTCCGGTTCGAAGAATCAGACAATTTTTTTTAAGCGAATCATCCAAAAGTTTTTTTGTGGACTCAAGAAGATATCTTTCGTCACCGGGCCCCAAACCCACTATCTTTACTGAGGGCTGTGCTTTTGAAATCATGATTTTTCTTAAGTTAATGATATTGATAAAGATACTATCTTCGGGGTTCTTTATAAATAAGTTTCAAACCCTAGGTCAACTGGAGAAAATAACTTACCTATACTTTTAATTACAAACTACTTAGCAAATTTAGATTCAGCAAACGCTAGTTAGCAGATAGCCCAAATTAACAATTAGGAGGCGGTATAAAATTGCCGGTATTTCCGGGTGCAAGCGCAGTCTGATTTATGGCATAAGGAATCGCTTTGGCATTAACGGGACACACTCCAAAGGACGTACCGCCAGTCGAGACCCAAGATCCATATTTTGGATCGACGGAGATCTTTGAAGTCTGTTCTATGTTAAGTAAACTTATCTGAGCTTGTTTCTGCTCAATATACGGAGCTATGGCTTTAAGATTCGAGTTAAGTTTTGAGGTGTACTTAACGGGCTTGATTGACGTAACAGAAGCTACAATATACTCGGGCGTACCAGTTGTGGACTGGCTCGACAACACGAATGCTTCGCCTTTGTAAATTCTCGGAAGCTGGAACACCGAATACGCAAGTTGCGATTCGTTAACCATCGAACCACAACCGACACTTTGCAACGGGTTGCCTGAACCCGTCGACAAACCCAACTGATTTGCAAACGCCGACATACTTTTGCCAGAATTTATTAGGCTAACTACGTCATTTGCCTCCGTTGAATTTTGAACATAAAATCCGTTGACACAGAAATTAGACAGTTCCAACGAAAACTTACTCATAAGTTGCTTAGGCGTATATAAACCTATGACTGTTTGCACAGCACCAAATATACGTTGTTGAGAAGCTACGTATTCGGCAATTTCTTTTTTAAAGAATGGAGACAGGGAGCTAAATACCCCCGAAGTACCCAATGCGGATTTAAATTGTGATTCAATGTTCGATTCTTCAGAAGAGATCATAGATTTAGTCAGAGAAATTTTTAACTTGGCCAGTTTTTCAGTTAAAAATGTTGCGTCTATAAGCTGCGTTAAGCTACAGGAAATAAACGTGGAGTTAAAAGTACCTGTGCCTGATCCTTGAATCGTGGTATTCGAAAGAACATTCGACGAATTAGGCAATATGCAGCCCACTCCGTTTTGGCCGTCTAAATTTATTACATTACTTGGATTGACCAAGGATTTCATTGACGGGTTGTTTAAAATTTGAACCTCTTTTTTGAGAAGGGTAGAATAGTCTGTTATAAAAGTACTAAAAAGACTTTGAGGCACCTGTACCGATGTTCCCGAATTCGAAATTGTGGCAATGGCCGGAGACAAATTACACGCTGACATTACCAATGCCAAAACTGCCATCACAAGAATAAACAAATATTTCTTTTTATTCCTAAATTTATGCATAGAAAATCCCAACTGCTTTAATTAATATTTCAAAACAAACCTTCAAAGTAGGAAATTAACCTTAAAAGTCGAAGTTATCATGAAACTAACGGCTAATTTTATCCGAAACGATACTAAGTCAAAACAACCGTCTAATCCAGCTTATTACAAATTCCAAACGGGTTTATTACATGACGGATTAAAAACAGCTGGCAACCGACGAGACAATAACTTTACTAAAATTGACTTTCGAAATACTTGAGTCATCATAGAAGCAGTCAAAAGCCAGTGAATTAAACCTATCTTGAATGTTGGGTTTGCTTACGAATAAAAATTGCAAAAAACTACGTGTAAAAATCTAAGATTATAATTTATCCGCGCACTACAGGTGCGGTTTTTTCCACCGTCACATCGATATTAAAATTTAACAGCTTCGGGTCTGCCGCACTGTATTTAGGCCAAGTTAAATCTAATTCAGAACTATTTGGATCGCCAAAATGTGCAAAATTTGACCACAGTCTATTCATAAGTCTTCCGAGTTCTTCGGGAGGATTTTCTCCTGTGACAAATTTCGCACCGGCAACGTGCAAATTGTCAAATACAAAAGGTATCTCCAATGCATGACATGCTCCCAAAACCCCGTCGAACGCGGTGGATTTCCATGAAAACAGGTATTGATAGCAATTGGGTTGATGCTCGGTTTGGTCATTTAACAGACCGACAGCAATATTTCTAAACACAATATCGGTCATTATCATATTCCAAAGTTCTGTTGCGTTTAAACTTCCGTGAATATTTCTATAGTTAGAAACCAAATTTGGTTTATTAAATTGCCTAGCCCTGAACTCAATCTCTTCAAAGGTTTTAGGCGCCTTTTCCATTAATGCAAACAGGTTCCACTCATCACTGTTGGTTCCCACAATTAAAGGAATATCCTTTGCATCTCCGTCTTTGATAGCAGCAGATGGGATTTTAGTCAGATAGATTCCGTCCATAGACGGTTGAAATGGCAACGCGACGGTTTTTGCCACATGGATAGGATCCAATGACTTATTTCTCAATAACTCGGCAGATACCTCCGTCTGTTTTTTTAATAAAATATTAGGATCGCAGTCTAAAAGTTGTTCTGCCGAATCAAACGTCAAAACATTAAGATAAGCCTCAGTGACAGTTTTGGATTCTTGTTGAGTAAGGCAGTTCCTGGTTGCTCCACTTTGTAATATCGCTTTTTGAAAGTACCTTCTAGCCTCGGGGATGGCCAAAAGCGTTCCGATACTCATGGCACCTGCAGACTCCCCAAATATTGTAACGTTATTTGGATCTCCACCAAATGCAGCTATATTTTCATGAATCCACTTTAAAGCCGCGATTTGATCCAGTATCCCCGTCAATCCCGAAGATCGGTATCTATCGTCCAAAAATTCAGAAAGATTTAAAAATCCTAAAGCGCCCAACCTATAGTTAATGGTCACGATAACCACGTCAGAATTTACAACGAATTTTGTACCGTTATACCACGGAGTTGAACCAGAACCACCCGTAAAACCACCTCCATGAATCCACACCATAACTGGTCGAGCCTTGTTGTTTAAATCCATTGTATGGATATTTAGAAATAGGCATTCTTCAGCAACGTCAGGATCGGGACCGCTAAGTAAGCCTCCCATGGCTTCTGTCGGTTGGTAAGATACCTGTCCGAACTTGTCGGCTTTATGCAAACCGTCATGTTTTTCAATCTTTGCGGGCGGAAGAAATCTAGGAGCATGGGCATACTTTATTCCCTTAAAAATAACAGTTCCGTTTTTTTCATACCCTTCATAATCGCCGCAATTGGTTTCAGCTATAACTGACATCTTTCTTATCCTTAATTTAAACAGTCAATGAGATATTTTTACTTTAACTGTAATAATCGACTCATATTTTTACAAGTTGTTTATGGCTATATAGAAATTGAATCGCTCACAGAATATCCAAACAATCTAAGTAGTCAAAGACTATAAACAAAATTATATCGACAGCGGTAAACCGATTGCAAAACCAATTAAGAAAACTAATACAAAGCCGTTAATCAAGTAGTGATTTTAAAAGCAACACGATTTTGAGCGCCAAACTGGAATCAGTGGCATCTGCTGTTAGGGATGAATCAGATTTAATCCAGTTACACAGATAGACGTCAAGATTATTCAGCTCAACAAAAAGTTCATTATCTTCAAATCTGTATTTAAGTTTGTGCCTGGTAAGTCTGATCAGTCTTGACTGAAGTAATGATAAGGGAGCTATCTTTAGTTCGACCGTAGGCGAACCGTATAAGCTGGGCTTCCGTTTAGTTGAAATTTCAGTAATCGACTTGTCTAGGCAAAAAATCTTTAAATCTACCAATTCAAATAGGCTAAGGCACTCCTTCGGCATTGCTCCAAAACGATCCTTGAGCTCGTTTTGAAAGTCCTCCTTATCTGCAACCTCATCCATCAACGAAAGTCTCTTATAGACTTCCAAACGCACATCTTCAGGTTCAATATAGCTCGTAGATATATAGGCCTTAATTGGAATGTCGATATTTACCTTAGGTTTTTGAACCTCTTTTATTCCCTTTATCGATTTGATGGCATCTGAGACCATTTGAACGTAGAGATCGTAGCCGACGGCGGCAATATGTCCGCTCTGAGAATTTCCAAGCAAAGTTCCCGCTCCTCTAATCTCTAGGTCTCGCATTGCCAGCCTAAACCCAGCTCCCAGATCGGTTTGCTCACTTATAGACTTAAGACGTTCATATGCCGTATCCCCAAGCTTTCGATTCTGCGGATAAAACAGATATGCATATGCCTTGCGATTTGAGCGACCTACCCTCCCCCGTAATTGATGCATCTGTCCCAACCCTAAAAGATCGGCTCGTTCCACGATTAAGGTATTGACGTTAGGCATGTCGATACCCGATTCAATTATTGTCGTACAAACCAATACGTCAAACTTGTTGTCGATAAAATCCAGAATAGTTTGCTCCAACTGATTTTCATCCATTTGACCATGGGCAAAACCTATTTTTGCCTGCGGTACCAGCTCTTGTAACTCCAAAACCTTGTTTTGTATACCACGTACCCTGTTAAATACATAAAACACCTGACCCTCTCTTAAAAGTTCTCGTCGTATGGCTTCGGACACCGCCCTTTGATCGTAACTTCCGACGAATGTTAAGATCGGCTGCCTTGCAACTGGCGGTGTAGTGATTAAAGACATCTCTTTTATACCGGTCAACGACATTTCAAGTGTCCTGGGAATCGGTGACGCAGACAAGGTCAAAACATCGACTCCAACTTGTAATTTTTTTAGTTTTTCTTTGTGACTTACCCCGAACTTCTGTTCTTCATCCACGACCAACAAACCCAGATCTTTAAAATTAATCTTTTCGGACAACAACTTATGAGTTCCCACGACAACATCAACTGTGCCCGATTTAATATCTTTAATTACGGATTCAGACTCCTTGGGTGTCAAAAATCTTGACAGCAACTCTACTCTAAAGGGATACGACTTAAATCGGTCTAACAGAGTTTTGTAATGCTGATTCGCCAAAATAGTTGTAGGTGCCAAGAATGCAACCTGTTTTGAATCGTTTAATGCCTTAAATATTGCCCTTATTGCTACTTCAGTTTTTCCGAATCCTACATCGCCGCAAATTAACCTATCCATTGGTTTGGAAGTTTCCATATCAGTAAAAACTTCTTCAATGGCTCGTTTTTGGTCTGCGGTTTCAACATAAGAAAATGTGTTAGCTACGAACTCTTCCAAAAGTGCATCACTTACAGAAAACGCAATCCCAGTCGCGACACTACGAGCCTTATACAGTTCAACCAATTCAACTGCCACCTTGGCAATTTCAGCTCGTACTTTACCGGTGGTTTTTGCCCAATCGGCTCCACCTAGTTTCGATAGCGGAGGCGATTCTCCACCCGAGTAAGGTGTAATATAGTCCATCATTTCAACCGGTAGATAGAGCCGATCGTTCCCCTTGTATTCCAAAAGTAGATAATCGCGTTGTACATCGTCGATGGACCTCTTGACCATTCCGGCAAATCTGGCTATCCCGTGAATTTCATGAACTACATAGGAGCCAACAGCCATTTCGTCAAAAAATCCGGTGCTGATCTTCTTCCTATGTCTGACTGGTCTGTGAATTGTTCTTTTTTTGGTAATCTCAAATTCCGAAATCAATGCCAGTTTTTGGGAATCTATTATGACACTTTTTTCCAGGTTGGCTGCGACTACCGATATATCATCTCCGAAATCACTGACTTCGTGAACTGATACAGCCTTTGCATTTTGAGCATTCAAATTAGCGGTAATTTTATCTCTGGAAAATTCTGAGGTGGCGAATATTCCAACTTTAAAATTTTTGTCAAGCAAATTTCTAATTTGATCATAAATAGCTTCAAATATAGATTCACTAAAGTTTATGGGTCTTGCGTCAAAGGACTCAATAATATGATTTGGGGCAAATGGATAAATTTTTATAATCCTGGATTTACACTTTAAATTTAATCTCTCAAATACTGCCCTTAGGCTAAGTGGGGCATCCATAGTCAAATCCCACGTTTCGCCAAGAGATTCGATAATATCTTTTTCTTCTTCAATCATTAGATTCGACCGATTTTTGCAACCTTCATAATCGAAATATAAAACAACGCTGTCTTCACCCAACAGATCAAAAAGCACGCGTTCTTGACAAAGAATCGGAAGCCAAGATTCGAAACCAGAAAAGTACTGGCCGTCGATTATCCTATCTAAAGTTTCGAAAAGTTTAGGGTAAACCGCTTTTAATTCCAAAGCCTTAGCTTTTACAGCATCGGTAATTTTAAATTCGCGACAACCAACAATTTCAATTTGTCCGACATCCTGTTTTGAACGTTGATCGTCGATATCAAACAGCCGCACGGATTCTACTTGATCCCCATAAAAGTCCAGTCGAACTCCCATCTCGTAGTTGGGAACAAAAATATCTAAAATTCCGCCTTTAACTGCAAACTCACCATGAGCCTCAACCTGGACAACACGGGTATACCCGCTGTCAACTAAATAATGTATTACTTGCTGCGGATCCATTTGATCCCCGAGTTTTATTGTAAGTTGCCTAGCATCTTTTATGTCTCCTGGTAGTTTTTGACTTACCGCCTTTAAAGAAGAGACTACAATTTTTGGCTTGTCGTTGGATTTGCCGCTCAGTGCCATCTCAAGCGCTTTAAGCCTTTTACCCATGACCGAAGCCGAAGGCGAGATCCGCTCAAATGGGAGTGTCTCCCATGGAACTAACTCGGAAGTCTCACAACTTCGGCCCGCTAGAATTTCCAAGTCATAGTAAATCTGATCAGCTAGTTTTTCGGTTGGCAAGACTGCAACTATCTTTTTGGTCGGCAAGACCTTTGCCAGCTCCAGCAAAAAAATTGCCCAGGCATTTTCGTTTACGGCAACCTCATCGTCGCCCTGCAAAATTCCCATAATTGCCGGCGTATCTAAGGCTCTTGAGATAACATAATCAATCCACATTTGCGTCAGAGGTATAATGTCGGTTCCAAAATGATCCGAAAGAGTCCTTTGTCTTAATTAAAACTATTTTGAGCGGAGGAGAATCCGAATTCTACAATTGCAAGTACGGCATCAGCCGCGCTTTGAACGGCTGTATCAATTAACTCTTTCTCACTAGACTTAAACTTCGTAAGGACATAATCTGCACCCTTGCCAGTTGGCCTGCCGATTCCAATTCTAACTCTGGCAAACTCATTGCTCTTACAGTGGTCAAATATAGATTTTAATCCGTTGTGCCCGGCAAATCCCCCTCCGAATTTAAGTTTCACGGCTCCAACTTCAAGATCGAGCTCATCATGAATAACCACAATCGAATTTAACGGAACTTCTTGCTTGACAACTACTTGCTTAACGGTCCGTCCCGACTCGTTCATGAAGGTTTGAGGCATGACCAATAGCAACCTTTTATGTTTGACGTCAACTTTAGTGACCAAAGCATGAAGGTATTTATCTGATTTGAAATCCGCTGAATACTTTTCGGCTATCGTTTTAATCGCTTCAAAACCGACATTGTGTCTTGTTTTGTCAAATTGCTGACCGGGATTTCCCAGCCCAACAACCGCAATTAAATCCCGATCGATATTAAATGGCAAATTATTGGTCTGCGGATGCCTGCTCGTTTTCAGCTGTGACCGTAGCTCCACGCGGCAGCTCACCCACTGCAATTATGACTTCTGGTTCGGTCTCAATGGTAACACCCTCTATACCCACGATGTCTTCAACCTTAACGTGTTCACCGACTTGCAAATGTGTAATGTCGTACTCAACAGTATTAGGTATCTTGGTGGCAATGGCCTTAACTGTTACCTCGCGAAGCGTTTGATTTAACCTACCGCCAGCTCGGGTCAGCTCGTGTGGCTCACCGATCAAATTCAATGGTACGACTGCCGTAATCTCTTGGTCTTGAGACACAACCATAATATCTACGTGAGTTACAATTCTTTTTAATTTGTGCACTTGGACTTCTTTAATTATGGCGTTGTGACTTTTATCATCAATCCTGAGATCCAACAATACGTTATGGCCGGCTTCAGTCGACATCGCGTCTCTTAACGCCTTAGCGGGTATGGATATAGCCTCGGATTGAATTTCCTTTCCGTAAAGCACTCCCGGGATATAGCCTGAATTTCTTGCCCTTCGGGCATTGGAACTACCGGTAATTCGATTTTTTTCTACATTTAAAACAACTTGTGACATTTACTTACTTTCCAACTAAAACCAACAATTAAAACTTATCTACGTATATAAACAAATTAGGCAAGACCCTAAATTTGACAGTGTCTACTTGTGACACGACCGACAACGTTAAGAGCTCAGGCCATACTATCAACGACTACAAACATTGCCTTTGATCAAGCTTAGGCACCGCATACAAATTACGTCCAATTGAAAACATCTTCAACTCAAAGTTTCCGACGGATACATCGTACAATCACATCTTTATGATGCTTTCGCAACTATGATATTAAATAAGACCGCACTTCTTTATGCCGATAAAAGTTGCCAGCTAATTATCTATTTTAGAGTAAAAATGGGATACCGTCTGTCAAAATGGACAATTTTAGTTTGGCTCTACAAAATTTATATCAGATTTATGGCTCAGACATCCAAGACTTAAAGAATTAAGCTAAATTATGCCCGCCAAAAATTTCCGATACCGAAGTATCTTCAAAAACCGCATCGATTGCGTCGGCAATAATCTTGGAAATTGATAGCACTTCCAGTTTGTCCAAATTTATATTTGGCCTAACCGGAAGGGTGTCCGTTATGACGACCTTCTCAATGGGAGCTTTGGCAAGCCTTTCGGCTGCTGGATCCGAAAGCAAGCCATGCGTAGCCATTGCAATTACTTTGTTTGCGCCGTGATTTTTTAGAATTTCGGCTGCGGCACAAATTGTTCCTGCGGTATCGATCATGTCATCTATTAAGACACAAGTTTTACCTTCGACATCACCCACAACATGTAGCGCTTCCACTTGATTTGCGGTTCCAGTTGGTCGCCTTTTATGAACCAATGCCAAATCCAAGCCGAGTTGCTGTCCGAACCTTTCGGCAACCTTTACTCGTCCGGCATCGGGAGCCACAATTACCATTTCTTTCATATTTTGAGACTCCAAATACTCAATAAGGACCGGCATCGCAGTCAAATGATCAAATGGCAAGTCGTAGAATCCCTGTATCTGACCGGAATGGAGGTCCATGGATACAACCCTGTCTGCGCCCGCATTTGTTATCATGTCGGCTACCAATTTTGCGGTAATGGGCTCTCTCCCCGAAGATTTCCTATCCTGTCTGGAATAACCATAGTAAGGACATACTGCCGTTATGCGCTTCGCCGAAGCCCTTTTAGCCGCATCTATCATGATTAGCTGCTCCAAGATGGAGTCATTCACCGGTTTCGAATGTGTCTGAAGTATAAAGACATCCGTCCCCCTAACCGATTCATCAAATTTGCAGTGAACTTCACCGTCGGCAAATTCCCTCAGATTAGCATTTGACAATTCTACACCCAAATATTTTGCAATGTCATTGGCAAGCTTTGGATGACTTCGTCCGGAAAACAACAACAACCTGCGTTTGGGAACTAATTCCACACTCATACTCCTAAAACTTAAAAACTACCTTTTTTGAGTGAAGCGGTATCACTCCTGGGGGTCATTCCCCACAAAGAAAGGTCCGGTAACAACCTTAGTGTCAATTATAGTTCCTGGCAGAAGATGAGCAAACGGCCCCACCACAGCAAAATCGGAGATCTGCGAAGATTCAGCAACAGTGTTTTTAATTACAGCACCTTCTCCCACTACGCAATCGGTCAATTCACAATTTGGCCCCACCATTGCATAGTCGCCAATGTGTGTACCGCCCCTAAGGATAGTATTAGCAAGCAATGTTACCTCCTTGCCCAATACTACAGTGGAGTCTATATGGCAGTGTTCAGGTGCCTGAATCGTAACTCCAGATTTCATCCATTTTGTATTTATTCGATCCGTTAAAACTTTAGTTGCTGCGGCAAGTTGGGATTTGTCATTGACCCCCATGGCCTCATTTGGATCATCGAGCACCACCGAGTCCAATCTATAACCAGCAGATGCAAGCACTTCCACGATGTCTGTAAGATAATATTCCTTTTGTTGGTTCTGTGGCACCAGCCGTCTGAGCCCAGGACCTAAAACCGAATATTTAAAAACGTATAAAGAAGTGCATATCTCGTTTGTTCCCGCCGTAGCTGCGTCGGCGTCTGCCTGTTCTACTATTCTAAGCACATCTAAGTGTTTATCTCTCAATATACGACCGTACCCGAAGGGATCAACAACTTTGGCCGTCAACAAAGTTGCCACCTGATCGCCATGCAAATGTTCAGAGACAAGCTTTTCAATAGTTTCAGAAGTTATGAGAGGAGTGTCACCTGGAAGAACTATTACGTCGCCGTCGTTATCGGTCTCAAGGGTTTCGGGCATCGCCGTAAGACCAACTGCCACCGCATCTCCAGTACCTCGCTGAGTAATTTGCTCCACAAACTCTATTGGCATTTCTGTAGGAGCTTCGGCGGTAACGACTTTGGTTACCTCTTCGGAGCCATGGCCAACCACAACAACGACTTTATCCAACGGAAGCTCCGACAGAGCAGCCAACACGTGAAGAATCATCGGTCTACCGCAAATTCTATGAAGCGGTTTTGGCAGAGACGACTTCATGCGGGTACCTTCCCCCGCAGCTAACACCACCGCAACAAGCGGTTTAGAGGTTTTTAACAAGTTAACCCTCCAGTTTCCAATCGATATTGCATCTTAAGATGTTTTCTTTAGCATAAGAAAATCAGATCTTATAAAGTCCTTTTTAAGAAGCCAATTCAAAACAACTCTTTTATCTGAATTTGACATAATCTATATCTTATATTTGTTTTGAATAAAAATTAAATCAATGCTTTAAGGTTATAAATCAACTTAAAAAAATGTCTTCAAATTTTTATCGAGATGTTCGCGACATTTCAAAAATCTTACAAGTCACCAACTAATTGATAAATCATCAACCAATAATGCGATCAACCAAAACTAATCGCCCGCATGGACAACGATCCCGCATCATACCCCTGGCATATCGTTGTGAATTCATCATCGTCATTGCTGGCCCCGAGTGTATATAACAAAGGTACGTAGTGCTCAATCGTCGGTGCAGACAACCTTCCTTCTTTCGAATTCAAAATATCTGTAAGCCCGAACAAATCCCTCTTCTTTAACAGCTCGTCTACCTTTAAATCAAAATCTACGGTATATGCATACGGGTCGTTAAATCCCAATTCGAATCTAGCCTCCCGTAAATTATGAACGACATTCCCGCTGCCGAGTATTAAGACACCTTGCTTTCTTAGCTCTTTCAAAACTTGCCCAATTTTTAGATGCTGGTGGATGTCCAATGTGTAATTTATCGATAACTGAACCACGGGGATATCAGCGTTTGGATACATGTGCTTTAATACGGTCCAAGTTCCATGGTCTATTCCCCACTCTTCGGCACCGTAAATATCAAATTCTCCCAACATGGCCAGCAGCTTGTTAGTAAGCCAAGTCGAACCTGAAACCAGGTACTCAACTTCGTAAAGTTCTTGAGGGAAACCATAAAAGTCATAGATTAAACGGCTTGCATTGGCAAGAGTCACCATCGTACTTTTCTTAAACCAGTGAGCCGAAATAGCCAAAATAGCTTTCGGTCTGTTAAATGTTAAAGCATATTGACTCCATGAGTTTGTCCATTCGTTGGGCCCAAGAACAAACATAGGGTTACCGTGCCCTATAAATACCGACGGCATTGGCGGACCCCCGTAGTCATCGCCTTCACTGCTACTTTCGGAGATGTACTGCTCTCCAAACAGGTCTTCATCAGACACGTTATTCACCCTTTCTACAAATTCTTTACTACCTATTCAACAAGATACATACTGTGACTATTTCATAAAATAAAAGTTTTCTTAAAAGTTCTTAAAAGATCTTAAAAGTTTGTGCCTGCAGACTCACAAAAACTTCGAAAGTCACATTTAACCGATTAGTAATAAATAGCTTATTCAAAGTAACTATATATTCGAGATCGTAGAATATTCGCTTTTATCTCTTAATTAATTTAAAATGGCTTTGCAATAACTTAGCCCAATGCCATCGCACGACGATTTGTCAATACCGCAATATAACTTAAATGAGGACTAACGCAAACGTTTTTTATAATCTAAATTATAAATCTGATTTCGAAACTGTTTATGACCTTCAGCAGTATCTGTTTTCCACTAATTTGACGGACAGTGTGAAAAACTTAAAAACTACAAATTTCACCTCATTTATAACCTAAAATCCATCTATGAAACCAATCGTATTCAAAACAATTGAAGACGCCTATATAGTACAAACGGCAAAACAACATAAAGTCGCAATGGACGACGAATTTTTAACTGGATTTGGATCAGAGTTTTTAAACATTTACTATAAGGCGTGGATAGATTCGCCTTATAGCTATAATATCGTGGCAATGGAAAGCGAAGAGGATTTAAATTCAGATCCTTCCCAAATAATAGTTGCCGGGGCAATGTTAGTAGCCCTGGATCCGTCAAATCACTACAGATACATTTTTAGGCATCACATTTGGTCTCTATCGTTTGCGGCGACAAAAGCTTCGTTATCAAAGCCGACTTTTCTACTAGAGCTACTACGAACTCGAGGAATTTACTATCTTCAAGGAATTTCTAAAATGGCACTAAGATCAATCAAAAGTTCACTGAAATCAATAATAATGAAGATATCTTCGAATTCCAAATCCGACTCTCCAGTCGATATGGCCGATGATCCAAACAAACACGAACCGTTAAGAATTGCCGAGCTGACCCACATTTTTACGGACAAAGAATATCGTCGCTTGGGAATTGCCACTACCATGATTCAAATGCTTAAAGATCAATGTGAAAGCCAAAACATATCCCGGATTGAACTTGTCACACCCGCCGAATCGGACGCAGTTAGGTTCTATGAAAAACTTGGCTTTAGTAACCTTGGGACTTTAGTCGCTAAGACCAAAGAAAACTTTATAAAATTTCAATTAGATATTTGAGCCAAAGTTGTAAAATAAGTTCAACTTAAGTTCTAATTACCCAACTGTTGTTGCAGTTGGGCCGAAGAAGGTATGCCCGTAACTCCAAGGCAACCTGGAGTTGGCGTTACTGGAACCATTGGATTTAATAATGGGAGGTTGGGAAATCCGAACAAGTTGCCGGGTACTGCATCTGCCATGGCTAAATCTCCTGCCGGTGAAGGGTGCAAATTATCCCCCGAATTGTACGGAGGGAAAATAGTCGTAGGGCTACACTGACCATTGTAGGTATCAGAAATCACAGAGGTCAAGTTGATAACTCCGTTAAACGAACCGCTGGTCAATATCCAATTGTTAACTTGTTCCAAATACGACTGCTGTAAAGGAGTCCAAATTTCTTTCATCGAAGTCATTCGTGGTAACAAGGTAACGCCTATCACCTGTATGCCGGCCGCTTTAACTTCACTTATAAACTGTTGCATACCCTGTATCAATTGAGTTGCAGTTGCACCGAACCACAGGTCATTAGTTCCCAGAAACAATACAACCGTCCCGACCCCTGGAAACGATAATGCGTCCATATTTAGCCTGGATAGTCCCGACGGACCTCCACCGTCTTTTGAATCATCTCTGGGCAATGGCGGTGAACTTAAAAGAGCGTTTGCCGTAATTCCTTCATTAACCACCGCTCGTTGCTGATTAACTGGAAGTTTATCGATTCGATCCTGCAAAAAATCCGGCCATCTTGTGGCTGAATTATAGCCGTCGGTTATCGAATCCCCTATAATTACTATCGAACCCGCAGATGAAGCTTGAGCCGAACCCTGTTCTAAAAACATGGCATCCACAAAACGAGGGTAGGGCGAAGAGTAACCAAACGCCGCTCCGCTGACTGAATTTGCGACATTCGGTCTGCCGTTCGGCGTAAAAAATGAATTTTTACCGACGGTACAACACGGATGTATCGTCACCAGATCCGATCCTAGGACGTAAAAACTAACCGCCAGAGTTTCACCTTCGCTTACATTCATTTGTATTGGATCTGACAGCAACTGCTGCCCGACTGGAACCGAAACCGAAGTCGAACCTGAAAAAGTCAAGGGTGACATGGTGGATTGAATTAAGTTTGCGCCGCTTGAAACCTCAGCGATATTTAGATCTTCAAGATTCAAAGGGGCGGTTCCAAATAAATTTGAAATTTGAATCTCCAACGCACTGCCAGCTGTCGGCGATTTGATTATTTCTCTCAAACTTGCGTTTGTAACAATATTATTCCCCCATGCCATCGGCGCTCCCCACACCACCCTCCATGTTTCTGCCCCTGTTGACGTGTCCGTAGCCGTCGTAGAGGGTTTAGGAACGCTCGTAGTTGTGGTAGCCACGACATTTTTGGTAGGGGATTTGATTAGAGTAACCGAATATCCAATTAAAACCGCAAGAATGACAATAATTGTCAGCGTGCCAATAATACGTCGTCGACGTCTAATTTTTCGCGGGTACTTTAATCTCGGTCTGTTTACCGGAGCCTGGCGGCGATAGTCGTATGGCATGGTTAATTATTACAAAAGTTAAATATAAATGACTGAGAATGATGGTTTTGCCTAGAAAGATACAACATATAAACTTTGTAATCAAATGACAACAACAAATTTCGCTTTCCTTTTCGAAGAAATTTTCCGCAATCCCTTTAAACTGTTTTCTTTTTAATGATTGGAAACACAAAAGATTCAATCAATATTTTATTACACTTAGGTAAATTTGTTTGACAACTTTTTAAAATGGTGAAGTCACGTATAAGAGAAGTTATAGATTATTTTAAGAATATTGCCATTGAAAATCAAAAGATGAATTTAGCCTCATGGGTATTTAGGCTAAAGTATCCTAGACTAAAATTTAGAAACAAGCTTTATGCACCGCAATAACGCATTCTATAATTTTTAATAAAATTGAATTTTCGAACTACCTGGGAAATCTGAAATGCTAGAACTTCTAAGAAAAACTTTGTTAAAACATCAAAAATCTCGATGGATAAAAATGTCCGCTACGTGGGACGAAGGCGGAATGGGCCTGACAAAAGTTGTAGACACGTTAGTAGATGAGGTTAACTGTAACACTGAATCAGTTATTGTAGACTTAGGCTCAGGGTCGGGACAATTAACCATTCCTCTTGCCAAACGTTCCAAAAGTGTTTACGCAGTGGATATCAGCCCTCCTATGCTCGAACAGCTGGTAGATAGGGCCGGACAACAGGGAATTAAAAACATAAAGCCAGTAGCTGGCTCAATCGAAGAAGTTAAATTCGACCCTTCGTCTGTGGATTTTGTTGTTACAAATTATGCACTTCACCATTTACTGGACTCCGACAAATCACTGATAGCAAAATCTATATTCGGTTGGCTCAAACCGGGCGGAGAGGTGATTATCGGAGATATGATGTTCGGGAGAGGGTCTGATTCCAGGGACCGGGAAATTATAAAAGGTAAACTTACTGCTTTAATCAAACGAGGTCCTGGCGGATGGTTGAGAATAATCAAAAATGTATTTAGATACTCACTGCGATTCAGCGAAAGACCGGTTCCGATTGAAACATGGGTTGAAAATCTTACAAACGCTGGTTTTACCGACATTAAGTATGAAAAAATAGTAGCCGAAGCTGTAATAATGTCTGCAAACAAACCGAAGCAGTAGCGTTTCGGACCTATTTAAAGCCAAACTTTAAAATACTGACATGCGGCGTTGACCGAATTGACATAAAGAAATTGGACGATGTGTCGAATGGAAAATCTACGGTGCGCCCGGACAATTTGTGTTAGTCGGAGTAATATAGCTTGAAGCAACTAGGGTGGACACATTGGACACGTTAGCTTGAGATTGCAGGTTAGAAATCACGTTTTTCCCCGCTAGGTATTGTTCTAAAAAAGTAGTGGACGTCTGATCAACTACGGTCGAATAGCTGTTATTTTGGGTATACGCTTCCAAATGATCGGCTCCAAAAAGCTCTACATAGTATTTCGGAGGTCCCGCCGAATCGTAGATTTGAATTGAACAGTATGGCGGATTAACCGTATCGCTTGTACCTTGAGATATATACATCGGGACCGAAGATGCCGAAAAATACTTTCCGGAAAACGCACTGTATTCGGCTGCCGACAACAATACGGCAGCTTTAATTTGAGGATCTTTGTATACCGAATCGGTGGTTGAAGCCAACGTAACGTCTCCGCCGTCAGATTGTCCCGCAGCACCGATTTCGTTGTTATTAATTAACAGGTGAAACTCACCTGGAGCCTGAAAGTAATTTTTAAAATAGTCGATGACAAAACTCAGATCCGCAGGATGATTGACAATATCGGATCTTAAAACTCCGGCGGAATAACTTGGGTCTGTATAGGGATACTGCGGCACCGCTACGACAAAACCGTTTTGAACCCAATAGTCTATCAACCCCATATAACTTTTATAAGATATGTCAAAACCCTGAGAGAATACGACAAATGGGAATGGTCCGTAGGCCATAGCAGGTGTCGTAGAACTGGCTAAAGTCGGGAAACACAATAATGTAGGGATGCTCCGGGTTCCAGTTGCAGTCGTTTCGCTTAGAGCAAACATTTGATATCCTACCGAATACTGAGATACCGGCGGCAACGAAGAAGTAGTTCCGGAGTTAGAGCCAGTGGTCGTTGCTCCCGTATTGGCAATCGAAGTTGTGGTTGGTGCGGGACTAACGGCTCGGTTTATATATCCGATTGCGTACCACCCAGCAGCAAAAATGGCCAAAAGGCATACTACCAAAACTATCCATCTAAACAACAGCGTCGATTTGGTCGGTTTTTTATAATAATTTGCCATGTGACTTCGTATGCCTATAGTTGTTTTAAAACCGATTTAACTTTAACAATGCTTTTTAGCCTTTATTTGAATTTATGCTACTGACAACTATATCAAATGGTATTAAATTGAGTTACCGCGACGAATAGCTTAGTCGACAAATAGAATCTGTAGTCTATAGCAATAATTTCCAATCTTGAATCTTTATAATTAATCCGAATATTAAGCAATCAAACTTTGTTCAATGTATTTTGCCAGGATACATAATTCAATTTCAAAGTGCATTTTGAATCAATTTTGCGAGAATATTACACCGAATCCATGCAAATTAGTGTCCTAGCATCTTCAAAACGTACTTGCTACAAAGGCATTAGCTTACATGTCCCAACGTAAGGTTGGGAGTGAGTTGTTGAATGTTGTTTGTAAGCTTCCCCGCATTTTCACCGCCAACGATATACAAATTGTTATTTGCAACCGTATACCCTGCGTAAGCCTCTGGTATTGCCATGGTGCCAGCATTTCCAATTTGATTAGTTTTTGTATTAAATTCATAAATGGCAGATGAAGTGCCGTTTGCGCTTTGTCCCCCAGCAAGATAGATGTTATTGCTCAGCAGTCCGACACTTGCACCCGCCAATCCCACTGGTAAATTTCCAACAATCGTAGTATTTTTTTTTCTAAAACTGTAACGTTGAATCGTCGTCACAATTTGTCCGGATTGATTCAATCCTCCAAAAACGTAGATGGCATTTGTCGTAGCAACCGCTGCGCCATACCGGATCGGCACCGATAAAGTTCCAACTGAATTAAATGTTGCTCCCGCTGACGTTGATAGGATTGCACCGTCCATAGTATTTCCATCGTACCCGTCCAAAACATATATCTGTCCGTTATGGACAACAGATGTTAAATCGGCCCTCGGCTGTGGCATTCCCTGCCCCTGAGTGAAGGACATACTGTTAGGGCCAAGTCCGTTAAATGTTCCAAGCTGCACGCTCGCCAATACACTAGTTGCCCCTCCACCTAAAACGATCAATGAATTTCCTTCAATCTGAGCCGTTGTATCATGTACTGGCTGGGCCATGGTTCCCAATAGCGTTTCTGCGCCAGACGTATAATTAACCGTAGCCACATTCGGAGTAGTCGTACCGCTTGCGAACAGTCCACCGACAAGTATCAAAGAAGACGTACTTAGGCTGGGGTCAAAAACTACCGCCTCTCTTGAAACATCTACAGTTAAAACTATCGGTAAATTTTGAGCCTGGATCATAGGAGCCAAAGTAGTTGTTGTCGATCCAGCGACCGTCGAAGTACTGCTTCTAGGGCTATTGCCTCCAGAAGACGACGGCCATAAAAAGTAAACGATAATCAATATCAAAATACATATAACAATCAATAGCCTGACTCGTTTCCTTTGGTTTCGCCTCGATCTTCTATAAATCCTGGAATCTCTGTATAGATTCGAATCTGAAGGTAGCATATTTTACAATTCTTTCGCTTATACAAACATAACGTTTCAGTCGAATTAATCACGACTATTAATCAACGTTCTATTTTCCTTATAAATCAATTTTAATGACAATCGGTATTTTGATTAGATCACACTAGGTAAAAATATAGCAATCTATGCCCTTATCTCGCAGTCAGCCTTGCGGATTGGCTGACCCTGAACACGTGTAATGACCGATAATACTGCATCTTCTACCCGCAAGTACCATCGGTCGCGATGTTGCCTGTCGCGAAGTTGAAGACTGTACTTACGCATCCGTACGTCCCTACGATCCAGAGCTGTTCAAGAATGCGTCGACAGAGTCACACTAATTTAAATTTTCCAGAACTACTAAACCAAACTCCACAGCTCCGGGATCAAAATCCATGTCCGGCAACTATAAGCGTTGAAAGAACCGTCAGATCAGATATGAGTTGCATTCAGATGCAACTCATATTTAGTCCCCACCGGACTGCCTAGATAAGCATTCTTATCAAATCTAGGATATTTTACAACTGGTCAATTTGAATTAACGATAACTTGATTATAAAATCATATTAGTGAACACTCAAGCCGTAGCCAAAGCACTAGTACTTAGCGAACCGCAGAATTTGGTATTGGAGCAATTCCCTCTTCCAGAAATTACAGATGACGAAGCCTTGTTGGAAGTAGAGGCATGCGGTTTGTGCGGCACCGACCACGAGCAATTTTCAGGTGCCCTGCCCACATCAGGTCCGTTTATTCCCGGTCATGAAACTGTCGGCAGGATTGTGCTGATCGGGCAAAATGCTAAATTAAGATTCAATGTAGACATAGGAGATTTGGTTGCAGTAGAAGTTTTTCAGTCGTGCAGAAATTGCCGAAACTGTTTAAATGGCGATTACAGACACTGTCAACAACATGGGCTTTATGATATGTATGGATTTATCCCCACGTCTAAAGCTCCCAGTCTGTGGGGCGGATATTCGTCTCACCTCTATCTGTCCAAAGACGCCATGGTTATAAAACTACCCGAAAGTCTTGATCCTCGACTTGCCACACTTTTTAATCCACTCGGAGCCGGTTTAAGATGGGCCGCTGAAATCCCGCAAACCAAAAAAGGTGATATTGTTGCAATACTCGGTCCCGGAATAAGAGGAATTGCTGGAGTAGTTGCCGCAAAACTTGCTGGGGCCAAATTTGTCATGGTAACCGGTTACGGTCCGCGCGATAAAGTGAGACTTGAGATAGCCAAGACATTTGGCGCCGACTTAGTTGTAGACATTGAGCATAAAGACCCAATAAGAGAACTTAAATCTGCCATCGGCTCTTTGGCTGATGTCGTGGTAGACGTCACGGCAAAATCCACAACTGCATTGGGCCAAGCGGTCAACCTGTGCAGCGAAGGAGGAACGATAGTTGTTGCAGGTACAAAAGGGAAATTCGGCGCGGATAACCTATCCATCGATTCAATAATATACAAAGAATTGCGTATTTTAGGTGCATTAGGAGTCGATATCCATTCATACTCGAGGGCTGTAGAAATACTTAACTCGTCAGAATTTCCGTTTGAAAGTCTCACTCGACTTGAGATTGGATTTTCTGAAGCGCAAAACCTGCTGTTCGAACTTAGCGAAGGAAGCCAAGATGCGCTTCATTGCCTTATTAACCCGCACAAATAATAAAATACCTCAAGGAGATATTTATGGATCAAAATGAACTTGTGATAGAGATGCTTGACAAAATTCAAGCTATTGAAATCGGCCAAACGTTAGGTATATTAGAACCAATTGCCGAACTTAACATATTTAGGACTTTACTTAAACATCCCGACTTAGCTTCGTCAATTAACTCACTTCTTGAAACTTTCCTTTTTAAGAGCAAAATTGATTCGAAGTTAAGAGAACTACTCATTATGCGCACGGGATGGTTACACGGTTGTGACTACGAGTGGACTCACCATTACGAAATCGCAAAAGCATATAAAGTAGAAGAAGACCAAATTATCGGGATTCGCCAACCAACCCTCAGTGCAGATATTTTTAATTCAACCGAACTAACCGTATTAGAATGTGCTGACGAACTCAAAAATAACGACTGCGTTACCCAAAACACAATGCGAAACCTTTATGATTGCGTCGAAGAAGAAAAAGACAGATTTGCACTTGAAATTATAGGCATTGCCGTAACTTGGAAGTTAATAAGCCAGTTGTTGCTTTCGTTGGGTATCACACTTGAAGAGCACCTAGCAAGTTGGCCTCCCGACGGAAAATCGATATTAGACCAATGACTAACTTTCAGGCAATCCGATAAGTTTGAATGGCATGAGCAACAACTCTAGCTTCCGAATCATATGCCGTAACTTCTGTAAAAATTAACTCTTTACCTCGTTTTTTTGTTGTGGCCTCACAAATTAAGTTTGATTTCTTTGCAACTCCCACATAATTTATTGTTAGTGAAATAGTAGAGGCATTGTGACCTTTGTTGAAATCATGATTTGAAAAAGCGGCCATAGCGCCAGCCGTATCCATGGCCGCAGCTATAACTCCACCGTGATAGTGGGTTCCGTCGTTTGTTAATTCTTCTCTAAATGGCAGCATTACAGTAACTTCATCAGGGTCGTATTTTTCTATTTGGAGACCTAAAGATTTTATGAAAAATGTCTCCACAGTAATTTGTGGAACCGCTTTTCTCATTTCTATATTCTGATGGTCAGTAATCTCAGATGTCATATTAATCTCTTTCCAGTTAAATTTGTTTAAAACATTTTATTTCAAAAGTACCGATTATTCAACTTCACAAGGTTTTGTTTTGGTTTGACATTCAATAAATAGATATCGACCATATGCGCCTTAGTGCCTTCAAAAATAAGCTTCTAAATAATTTGATTCCCTGTGTTCTACGATAATCCTGGATACAGACGGATCGCGCAGTAGGCCAAGAAACTTCCTGCTATGCCCATTTAACGCGGAGCCGACTTCAGTAACCACTCGGTCTACGCTCATTTTCTGCGATGTGGCCCATGTGGTTACGCGAGCCACTTGGCGATCCAAATCTTCTTTCTGGTCTCCAGAGGATACGCGTGCGTAGACCACTGTCTGCCCGGACGGTGGTCTATCTGGCACATCGACGAGGATGAGACCGCCGACCTTACGAGCGGGGACAGGGAGCTTACCATCTCGAAACCACCGGTAGGCCGTGACTCGTGCGATACCTTGAGACTCTGCCCACTCTGCCCACTCTGCCCACTCTGCGAGGTTCATATGTATAGCAGACTATTGGATGTTATCGCGTATATGATTGGCAACAGTTGGCAACCCTATGTTTGGACCTAATAAATCTATTTACCGAGACTTTGCAATTATATGTGATGATGAAATAGATGTCGTTAATTAATCGAATGCTTCAGAAAAGCCACTCTATTTAAATTTTTAATATTTGCGGATACTTTTAAATAAATTTAATACTTTTTGCAAGTTATTTGCGCAACTTACTTGCATAATAAGCTATACTACTAACCATGGGAAGAATATCGAGGATACCGCAAGCAATTGTAAAGTTACTGACCAGTGGTGACAGAGACTGCTGGACAATAGAAGAGATTCAGCATTCATTAAACTCAGCTGGGGTAGCTGCTGATTTCTCTTCGATCTTTCGAGCCTCCCAGAAATTGGAGGAAGAAGGCGTTTTAAACAAAGTTGAGCTAAATGACGGCAAGTCTCACTTTGAAATCACCAGAAGACACCACGACCATCTTGTTTGTCAAAAATGTCAGACGGTGTCCCAAATTCCGTGTGAATTTTTCGAAAAATCAATTAAAAAAACTGTTTTAGATATGGATTTTCAAGTATTAAGTCATACCTTAATACTTGAGGGGATATGCAAAACCTGTCAAAGTATTGAAGTGCGATAATGATTGCAATTATAAATATGTGGAATCCAATGGCAGTCGGTATCGGATCGATTCTTATCACCGCGTTTTTGTTGGGCATGATTCACGGCGTTACCCCCGACGAACACACTTGGCCGATTACATTTAGCTACGCAGTCAGCAGTTACTCTACCAAGAAAGGCATGAAAAAGGGATTTCTCTTTTCATTGGCTTTTACAATTCAACGGGCAATTTTAGCCGAACTTGGTTATTTTGGATTGGTTAATTTTTTAAAATCTGAAAACGCCAACGATGTCATATATCTGATTGTTGGAATCGTTATGGCCATTTCTGGTTACTTGATGGTGAAGAAAGGTCAAAGCGTCCACATGCACTTTCTCGGTTCTAAGTTTTACCACAAGCTAGGACACGTTGACGAAGACAATAACAAAAACCATTCAGAAGATATCTCGGATTTAAAATCATACATGCCATTGATTCACGGATTTATTGCGGGATGGGGCTTAGGCGCTTTTGCACTAATAATATTGACTGTATTGGCTCCCGGTATGCACAGTGCCTGGTTGGCTTGGATTCCGGGAGCTTTTTTCGGGCTAGGCACTATGGTGATACAAGTTATAGCCGGCGGGTTATTCGGATCCATATCCAAGCTAAAAGGTCTGACGGAAACTGACATTAAAACAGTTGCTCTGAAAACATCATTTAGGACACTTAAATGGGGCGGATTAGCCTTTGTCGCTGCCGGAGCTTTCGGTTTGGCCTTCCCGAAAATGGCATCTTTTTCGGTTTCAACGGGTATCCATATTCATAACTTAAGCAGCCTGGGGATTCCGATCATTCTGGTTATGCTGATTGTTCCGATAATCGGAGTTGGTGGGCTCATTATTGAGATCAAAAGACTTACTAAGTCAGACAAAACTGATGTTACATCGGGTGAACCCAACCACTCAGACAAACTTTTCTTGGCAAAGTAAAATTAAGGCAAATTGAAAATAATTTTGGGAAGTCGCCAGCATTAAGAACTTCAGCATAGTTTTTTAACTACAAACTATGCATCATATTCATTTTTAATTACAAAAAATGATCCTCTTATTACCCCTGCCAACTTTGATTTCTGCCGAGCAAATTTAAATTTACCTTCAAGTTCAGCGGGAACTTCCATGCCCTCACTAAGTTTGAAACCTACCGCCCTCTTCTTGTCACCATCCAACGTATATAGTACATTGACGCCCAAGCCGTCTTCAAAGAAGACAAATGCCCACTTAATATTTGACACCTGAAAGCGTGCCGTCTCCAGTGGCTTGGCTGAAAATTCAATGTTTCGTTCTTCTTTTAAGATTTTTTTTACAAAGTCTACAGTCGACTTACTTTCTTTGGCAGGAAATACCGTGAAGTCATGCCCGTACTTGTTTTTAAAGTACCGAGCTTCGTTTGCCCTCAATCCAGCTAAAGCCTCAGCTACGGGCGAAGTTTCGAGACCGACGGTAGAAACATTTTCAAAATCAACCACATATGGCATTGGATCCCTCGCATTTTTTGATTAATGTCTATATTATCAATGTAATGCGCAGCGGAACAATATTTTTAACCGGAAAAGTCCAAAATGGACCACTGACCACTAGCTGCAGATATGTGAACACGACATAGCAAAATATTGTCTAAACAAGCATTATGTTAAAGTTGAAATTAGGATTCTTTTTTACGGGTATTTTCAAATTTTTAGATAACTTTGATCTCAAACCGTATCGAACCTTAACTCACGGTAAAATATATTCACAAGGCATTGTCAGCATCGTTAAAGACTATTAACCTGGAATCTTAAGACATCATCAACTTCTGTCATGTGGTTTTGGTGCGTGTGTTGGGTCAACCAAATGAAAAAATCAATCCAAAAAATAGCGCTTCTAAGAGGAGTAAACATATCTGGGAGAAACAGGGTTCCCATGAAAGAACTCTGCTTAATAATGCAAAATATCGGGTTAAATAACGCTAAAAGTTATCTAAACAGCGGCAATCTTTTATTTGACTCTCGAGGTGATACCGATTTCGAAGAAAAACTCATATCAAAAGCAATCTTAAGCACATTTGGAGTAAACACTCCGGTTTTAATATTTAGCCAGCAGCGTATCCACAGGATTTTCAAAGAAAACCCCTACAACACAACTACACACCCTCCCAGCTTAATCCACACGGTTTTTGTCAAAGACGAATCAAGATTAAAACATCTAAAGCCTAATATCAAAACTGAAGATTTGTATCATATCGGTTCTAAGGCCATATATATATTTACCCCCAGGGGGTATCACAAGACCAAAATCAATAATTTATTCTGGGAAAAACAACTCAACACACCAACTACGGCAAGAAATCTAAACACCGTTGCAAAATTAATCCAGATGACTCATGATTAAAATTAAAAGTTGTGGTTTTGCGGCCGATAGAGCTACATATATTTCGTAAATAGCCCGAGGTCTTTGATTCTGTTGCTCTGGGACAAAGCAACTTTCTCCCAGATTCTAAAAAGCAACCGAGTTTTCAAAGAAAATTACACAGATTAGGTCGCTGCATTTCTGAGTAACCATATCCACGAGTTCTTTATCCGCTCGTTAGCTTTAGTTAGACCTAAAAGTGATTTTATTAGCGTGGTTTTGTTCGCACCTTTATACCCCAAATAACCGAACGCACTCCCCTTCATTACCGTTAAATCAACTTTATTGACTGCTATTTTGTTTTCGAATTTTTTTACCAGCCCTCTAACTTCAACGGCAAAATCTCCCTGCATATTTGTTGTGCCTGAATCGTTCATTTCCTAAAATGGTGTTATCGGATCGACGAGTTTGCTTAATTAAATTTAAGCTAAAGCTCAAACAGCCATCTCGCCCAATTTAATTAGTCTAGCATTAAGTAAATAAGCATTACATTTCAAGGTTCGATATTAAGCTAATTCACTCTAGTCGCAATTTAAAGACATATGATCAATAATAAAATCAAACATTTTTAAAGTACAAATATTACGATTTGCCAATGCGACAATTCTATAATTCCGATGGATTATAAAACGCTCCAAGACACAGATTACAACTTGTAATCCAAAATTCCATTTAAAAAATTATATTGCAAAGAATTTTTCAAATCTTTTTGCAAAAAGGGAGTCAATCTGTTGTTTTTGGGAATTATCAGTAAGACTTAGGTAACCCAAGGCTATGCTGGGCAACAAAGTTTAGAATCATTTCTCGGGACACTGGTGCGGTCCTCATCAACCTAACCGCACCCCAATAATCTGCCAAGCCATATTCGGTCGAAATACCGTTACCACCATGCGTCTGCATGGCTTGATCCAAAGCGGCAATTGATGCTTCGGCGGCGGAGTATTTTGCCATATTGGCAGCTTCAGATGCATCTAAGTCATTATCAAAAAGCCAAGCCGCTTTTTTATTCATGAGTGCAGCCAACTCCAAGTTAATCTTTGCAATTGCCAAGGGATGCGAAAGCCCCTGGTGAGCTCCGATTGGCATTCCCCAAACTTCTCTTGTCCTAGCGTATTCAGATGCTTTGTCCAAAGCATATCTTCCTGATCCGATCGCCATTGCGGCAACCATTATCCTTTCAGGATTAAGCCCGGTAAATACTTGTCGCAACCCATGCCCTTCATTTCCGATCAAATTTTCCTTCGGTACTTCGACATTGTCAAAAAACACCGTGAACTGCTTTTCCGGAGCTTTAATTTCAACTGGCAATATATGCTTTTCTAGACCTGGTGAATTGACATCCACCATAAAAAGCGAAAGCTGACCTCGTTTTGTCTTTTCGTCAATCCCTGTTCTTGTAACTACCAAAATAGCTTCGGCTTCATCGACACCAGAAATGTAATACTTGGTGCCGTTAAGCCTGTAAACATCACCATCCTTACTGGCAGTTACTGAGATATTGTGAGAGTTTGACCCTGCATCTGGTTCAGTAATTGCAAATGCCATAATTTTTTCACCGGTAGCTATAGGCTTAAGCCAACGTTGTTTTTGCTCGTCATTTCCGTATTTTGCCAAAATAGGCCCTACTATAGCCGGAGAAACAACCAGAAGTAATAGAGGACAGCCTACCGAAGACAATTCTTCTTGAACTATCGCCAACTCAGACAGTCCCATGCCTCCGCCACCATATTCTTCGGGCAAATTCACGCCCAAATAGCCTTGGGCTGCAAGCTCGGCCCACAATTCTGTTTGCTTCAAGTTAGCATTAGCTTTTTCAACAAAATATTTGTGTCCATATTTATCGGCAATCTGTCTAACTGCTTGTCGTAGCATCTGTTGCTCATCGGTTTCTATAAATGCCATACTTTTTCTCCTAGCTTTTAATAATTACTTTTTTATAAAAAATTAACCTAACAAATTAGTCGGAATCGGCACTTCCTGTGCCAAAAAATATTCTCCCAAACTCTTTGCCTGAGGATCTTCCCGAAGACTTGAAGCAACGCCCCTACCCAATAGCTTATGGATAACAAAGTTAACCGCAAATATGTTCTCCAGTTCATATCTATCAACTAAGAGATAGGATCCATCGGTAGATTTTAACTCAGGCATAAGTTCTTGAATTTTTTCTATGGTCAAAAACTCGTTCAGCCATCCATAGGCCTCCTTTGATTTAGCCCAAAATCCTACGTTTGCATTTCCGCCTTTGTCTCCAGACCTTGCGCCTACCAAGGTCCCCAAGGGTCTAACAACCATTTCAGTCGAGTTTTTAGATATATTAGATTTCGAATCAGTCTGCATGATCGTTGAGTTCTTAAATTCAACGTTCGCACCTTTAAGCGTAACGTCATCGAATTGAATTTCCTGCACGTTGATAAAAACTTTAGGTGTAATCAAGTTTTTGGGGATAACTGCCGGCCAATACACCCCAAATTGAGAGCCGGTTGAAGGAGGGGTCTTAGAATATAGTCCTGGATAATTGGACAATACCAATGAAGTTGCCGCATCACTAAATTTCCTACCCACCTTGGTCGCATCCGGATCCCTAACCGTAATTTCCAAATCCGCCTTTTTGACTGACTCTAACCCGGGAACTACTTTATAGATCAATTTTGTATTAATTGACTCAAAATCCGTACCGATTATCTCAAACAGGCTGCGTTTAAAAAGCTCAGCCTTTTTTTCAATATTTAATCCCGTCAGGACAAAAGTCATCGAATTTTTGTAACCACCGTTTAAATTAATGGCGATCTTATAATCTTCGGGTGGCAGCACACCTTTAACCCCACTTATTTCAACCCTATTTTCCCCAACTTCCTTAAGAGCAATTGTCCGAAAGTCGGCAGTTACATCGGGGTTTAGGTAAAACGGAGAAGCTATCTCATATAAAAGCTGGCTGGTAACCGTACCTACAGATACCAACCCACCAGTATCGTCAGGTTTCGTGATGACCGACGTGCCGTCGTTTCTAAATTCGGCGATCGGAAAACCTATATTTTTAAAGGTCGGCACCTCTTCAAAAAAAGAATAGTTGCCGCCAGTTGCCTGAGTTCCGCATTCTATTACATGCCCTGCGACCAGGGCCCCGGCTAAACGATCCAAATCATCTTGAACCCATCCAAATTCAAAAGCAGGTGCTGCCATGACAAGAGCCGCATCGGTTACTCTTCCCGTTATTACTATATCGGCTCCAGACTTTAGGGCTGCCACAATGGGCCATACCCCTAAATACACATTAGCCGTGACGGGCGGTTGTTTTGTCAAATCAAGTGCTTCGGCTGTATCCATGTTTGCAAAGGAAATCCCCTGTTTCTGGAGTGTCTCGAGTTCGCTCACGATGTTGTCGCCCATGACCGTACCGACTTTTAAATCGCAGCCCGTCGATTCGATCAATTGAATTAACTTTTCAGATAGACCGATGGGGTCCAACCCTCCAGCATTTACAATTACCTTTATTCTTTTTGAAACTATATCTTCGAGAATTTCTTGAAACTGAATGTAAAATGATCTCGCAAATCCGCCGTTATCCTTAAGCTGTGATTTGTAAAGAATTAACATCGTCAATTCGGCCAGATAGTCCCCCGTTAGATAGTCAATATCACCAAATGTTACCATCTCTTTTGCAGCGGCTAACTTGTCCCCATAGAAACCCGAGCAGTTCCCCACTCTTATCTTTTTATCATCGTTCATACTTATTCATCCTCTTGAATTATTGCAAGCAACTGATTGTTGGATACCTGATCACCAACTTTAACGGTAACCGAAGTAACCACTCCGGCCAATGGAGTTACTACTTTATTTTCCATCTTCATGGCTTCTATAATTACCAAATCCTGTCCATGCTCCACTAAGTCATTTTCCTCCACCAGAATTTTGGTTATCGTACCAGGCATCGGAGCCACCAAAGACCCTTTAGGAACCGACTCGGACGGATCGATAAAGGTCGGTACAACGGTAAATAATGCATCGCCCAGTGCAGACCCAATCCAAATTTTACTTGCATCATCAAATACTTCATAACTAAACAATTTCTGCAAGTTTTCTGTGATTAACCCCACTTTAGAAGAGTCTAAATAGGATATTGTTGAATTTAAGACATCTTTATTAACGGCAACAAACGCAAGGTTATCATTTCTATCAAAGACATATTCGATTTCGAATTCCGTGGGCAAAGTTTGCTGGCACTTTAAAACCAGTTTTTCGGGTTGGCTTCTTAGGTTTCTAAACCCAATTGAAACTCCCACCTGATTAGCCAAGCCTGCTTTATAATAATTAGCTAAAACAACAGTGGCCGCAATAACCATATCTTTTAACAACAAACCATCAGGTTTGTATATGAGCGAATCAAGGTTATGCCGTTGCAGGTAAAAGGTATCGGTTTTAGCAAGATTAAACTCTTCTTCTCCCAATATTCCAATTAAAAGATTCTTATTTGTAGTTAATCCGCTTACGGTAGATTTCTTGAGTGCAGTTTTTAGCTTTAGAATTGCCTGCCGACGATCTGTACCGTGGGCAATTATTTTTGCAATCATAGGATCGTATATGCTTGGAACTTCTGATCCGCTTAAATAACCCGTATCCAAACGAACAAGTTCTTCGTCAAAACTTAGGGTTTGTATCGTTCCCGGACTTGGGGCATAATCCCGACTCGGATCTTCAGCGTAAAGTCGCAATTCTATCGCATGTCCAATCGGTCGATTTATTTCCAGGTAATCTATTTTTTCACCTTGTGCGATTTTAATCTGAAGTTCCACCAAATCCAACTGCGTTATGGCTTCCGTCACAGGGTGTTCCACTTGCAGTCTGGTGTTCATTTCAAGGAAATAAAAGTTATTGTTTTGATCCAAAATAAACTCCACGGTTCCGGCATTTGTATAGTTCACGGCCCTGGCGACGGCGATTGCAGCTTGACTCATTTCGTTTCTTAATTCATCAGAAAGAATTGAGCACGGTGCTTCTTCGATTATTTTTTGATGCCTTCTCTGAATCGAACACTCCCTTTCAAAAAGTGCATAAACATTGTCATGTGAGTCGGCCAATATCTGAATTTCAATATGTCTAGGATTCTCAATGTATTTTTCTATAAAAACCGTTTCATCTGAAAAAGCAGACTTAGCTTCTCGTTTTGCGGTTTCAACTGAATCTACCAATTCGTTCAAATCATTGATGACTCTCATCCCTTTGCCGCCGCCGCCCAAAGATGCCTTAATCAGTAAGGGCAAATCTTTGGAATTAAAACTATCCATCAGCTCGCCCTTAGAAAAGCTTGTAACGTCGGTACTTTGGAGCGTAGGAACATTACATTGTTTGGCTAAAACTTTTGAATTCAGCTTAGAACCCATCTCTTTTATCGCGCTGTGAGACGGACCTATGAAAATCACTCCCTCATCAGTCACCGACTTGGCAAATTCGGCGTTTTCTGATAAGAACCCATATCCAGGATGCACGGCATCAACTTTAGTTATATTTATTGCCTTAACTATCTGGCTAACATCAAGATAGGTTTCAAGCGAAGTATATCCGTCCATAACGTAGGTTTCGTCTGCCATTTGCGCGTGAAGACCATTTACATCAGCAGTTGAACACAAAGCTACGGTATAGATACCCATTCTTTTTGCGGTCTTTATTATTCTGCAGGCAATTTCGCCGCGGTTAGCAATTAATATTGATTCGATTTTTTTCATAACTACATCCTGTAGACGCCATAGCCCAATGTTCCCTGAATGGGATTATTGTGGATTACCGACAAACACAAAGCCAATATATTCCTAGTATCCCTGGGGTCTATAATTCCGTCATCGTAAAGAAGCGAGCTTAAATACATGGCTTCACTTTCGTTTTCGATCTGATCTTCAATCATTTGGCGCATAACTTCATTGGCTTCTTCATCAAAGGGAATTCCTCTGTCGTGAGCGGATTGCTTTGCGACAATAGCCATGACTCCGGCAAGTTGTGCCTTGCCCATCACTGCAGACTTTGCATTCGGCCAACTAAATAAAAATCGAGGATTATAAGCCCGGCCGCACATGCCGTAATTTCCGGCTCCGTAAGATGCGCCCATAACAATTGTTATGTGAGGAACTCTGGAGTTTGACACCGCGTTAATCATTTTTGCACCGTCTTTTATTATTCCAGACTGCTCGTAATCTTTACCGACAATATATCCGGTAGTATTCTGGAAAAATATCAAAGGTATGTTAATTTGATTTGCCAGCTGGATAAATTGCGTAGCTTTTTGGGCTTCCTGGTTAAAAAGGACTCCGCGATGATTGGCCAATATTCCTATCGGGTAACCGCAAATTTCTGCCCACCCAGTTACTAATGAAGTTCCGTATTCGGGCTTAAATTCATCAAAATCAGAAGCGTCTACAATACGAGCCAAAATTTCTCTCGGGTCAAACGGAAGTTTTGGATCTTTAGTTACTATACCCAAGATATCATCAATGTCATATAACGGAGTTTTAAAATTATTGGTACGCCTTGATATCCCCTTCTTGGAATAGTTTAGTCTTGAAACGATTTGTCTTCCAATACGTATAGCATCGTATTCGTCTTCGGCCAAGAAGTCCGACAGGCCCGATACCTTTGAGTGCATTTCGGCTCCGCCTAATTCTTCATCGGTAGATTCTTCTCCAGTTGCCATTTTAACTAACGGCGGGCCGCCCAAGAATACCTTAGATCTATTCTTGATCATAACAATGTAATCGCTCATGCCAGGAATATATGCGCCACCGGCCGTTGAGTTACCAAATACCAATGAGATCGTAGGCAATCCTTTCGAACTTCGCTGAGTTAAATCTTTAAACATCCTTCCACCCGGAATGAAAAGCTCAGCCTGGGTTGGAAGATCCGCCCCGCCAGATTCAATAAGAGATACGGTAGGCAGTGAGTTTTCGGTTGCGATATCAGCTGCTCGTGCAAGTTTTTTAAGGGTATAGGGGTTCGTTGATCCGCCTTTGACCGTAGGATCATTTGCAAATATCAGACATTCCGTGCCGCATATCGTCCCTATTCCGGTTACCAAGCTCGCCCCGACCGTAAAATTAGTTCCCCAGGCGGCCAACGGAGATAGCTCCAAAAATCCACTTGACCTATCCAACAAAAGTTCAATGCGCTCCCGTACGGGCAACTTCCCTCTGTTTTTATGTCTCTGAATGTATTTTTCACCGCCTCCAGCAATCGCAAGTTGCATTTGGCTACTTATGATATCGAGTTTCTCTAACAGAGATGCTCTGTTGTCAACGTAATCCTGCGAATTAACGTCTACTTTTGTTTTAATAATTGTCAATATATTTTCTCAAATCTATCGGGAAGAGACAAGCCGGTTGAACGATTAGGGTGTCTGCCTCAATTTAGCACGATTACCATTTTATCAATGCTGAATGAATAATTCAAAATTATTTACGGACGTATCTTAAAAACAATATTTTTGAAGAACATCTGAGACAAGAATTACAGCAAGAGTGGATATTAAGGATATTTCGTCCATATTAAGTAGTTTTAATCTGGGTTTCAATTTGGGTTTCACTGATGCGCATTACTCAAATAGACACTAGGTGTACCTTAATTATTGCTTAAAAAATAAGAATAGAAATAGGGATGTAAAATTCTGACCGGCACGATTGGCGCCAAGAACCGTGTTTGACGACGGTACACCTCATATATTTAAACAAAATTGATTACATCCATATTTGAAAGCCCAAAATTATTTATTAGAATTTGAATTGGCCTATAGCGTAATATTCTATTAACTTTTTTAATTTATACAGATTTAGCTACGCAGTTATTTCATTGGGATTAGTGATTTATAGCCATGGTGCAATTACTAAAGAAAAGTACCTAATTCTTGAAGGGTTCTTACTTCCATATTCTCAACCAAGTTGGCTTTCATGCCTTCGATTGTTGCCATGGCAGCAGACATCGTTGTAATACAGGGAACACTGAAAGCGGATGATGCCCGTCTGATGTAATCACCGTCGGCTCTGGCACCTCTACCTCGTGGCGTATTGATTATCAAAGCTATTTCCGAATTTTTCAACAGGTCCGAAACATCTATTTTCTCATATGTGGCTAAATCTTTGTCGAGTCTTTCGCAGTCCATATTAAGTAAGGTCGTACGTTTTGGCACCACTCTAGTCACAGTTATGTCACTGTCTTCAAAAAATTTAGCCGTACCCTCAGTCGCATAGATTCCAAATCCCAATTGCGAAAGCTCTTTAGCCAAAGTGACGCCCTGAAGCTTATCTCTGTCGGCTAAGGATATAAATACGTTACCCGAAACCGGAATGGAAGCACCTGCTGCCATCTGACTTTTTGCGAATGCCGTTCCAAAATTTAAATCTACTCCCATAACTTCTCCGGTCGATCTCATCTCCGGACCCAAAAGAGAGTCGACTTCCGGAAACCGATAAAACGGAAGTACTGCTTCTTTTACTGCTACATACGGAAGATGAAATGATAAATTTATGTTGGAACTCGGGCCAAGCGGCATCTTCTCAGGCAAATAACCAATTGCCTGTATTTCTTGAATCGTATGTCCGGCCATAACTAAAGCCGCTATTTTTGCCAGAGGAATATTAATTGCCTTTGAGGTGAAAGGCAGAGTTCTGGAGGCTCTCGGATTGGCTTCTATTACGTAGACTTCGTTCTTCTGGACTGCGAACTGTACGTTAATTGGTCCTATCACATTGAGTTCATGTGCCAACCGCGCTGCTTGATCTTCAATGGTGGCTACAATATCAGCAGACAAGTTCTGAGTCGGGATTGCACAAGCCGAATCGCCACTGTGTACGCCGGCTTCTTCAACATGCTCTAAAATTCCACCAATAATAACCGACCCATTCTTGTCTCTTATCGCATCGACATCCACTTCAACAGCGTCTTCTAAAAATCTGTCAATTAAGACTGGATGGTCAAATGAATTATTCTCCTTTAGTGCCACACCTTCAAATAACTCCAACTGCTTCCAGGCATCTACTAGATCATCTTCATTGTAAACTATTTCCATGGCGCGACCTCCCAATACATAGCTCGGCCTAATTAAAACCGGGAAACCGATATTGCCGGCTACCTTTAAGGCCTCATCTAAATTAAGAGCCGTACCGCCCAGCGGCTGAGTAATGTTGAGCTCCTGACAAACTTTCGACCACAAATCTCTATCTTCAGCTCTGTCAATGGATTTAGGTGATGTTCCCAAAATTAATTTTGGATCAATTGAACCTGCCAGCTTTAGGGGAGTCTGACCTCCCAACCCCACGATTACCCCCGCTAATTGACTCCCATCTTCACAAGCGTCCTTTTCGGCATCAATTATATTTTTTAAATCCGACTCCGTAAGTGGTTCAAAATAAAGTTTTGTGGAGGTATCATAATCTGTCGAAACGGTCTCAGGGTTACAATTAACCATTATGGTTTCGTACCCAGCTTCCTGTAGTGCCATTGAAGCATGGACACAGCAGTAATCAAATTCGATTCCCTGGCCAATTCTGTTAGGCCCCGAACCCAAAATAATAATTTTGTTCTTTTGTGATTTTAAAAGTTCGGTTTCGTCTTCGAATGTCGCATAAAAATATGGCGTAAAGGCCTCGAACTCTCCCGCACAGGTATCCACCGCTTTGAAGGTCACATTTATATTTAACTCTTTGAGTCGCTCTCTTATCGCCTCAGGTGGACAGTTGAATATTTTTGCCAACTGTTCCTCAGAAAACCCAAGGTTTTTCGCCTTCTTTAATAAATCGTACCCACAATCTTTTATGGAAACTGACTTTGCGGCTCGCTCCATGTATTTTCTAAATTGTACAATTCTGTCCATTTGGTTTAAAAACCAATTGTCAATTTTAGTTACGTCGTAAAGTTCTTGAATCGTCAGCCCGCGATATAGAAGTTCGGCCATCAAAAATATTCTGTCTGGGGTGGCAACTACAATCTGATCTAATAACTCATCTGTGCTTAATGCCGTATAGACCTCTTCTCTGGTATCACAATTTAATCCGAATCTGTCTTCTTCTTTACTCCTTATGGCTTTCTGCAAAGATTCTCCGAATGTTCTTCCGATGGCCATGACCTCCCCGACACTTTGCATCCTCGTTCCCAAATTACCGCTAGTACCCGGCAATTTTTCAAATGCAAATCGGGGAATTTTAGTTACGACATAGTCAATCGTAGGTTCAAAACTTGCCGGAGTTACTTTTGTTATATCATTTAATACCTCATCCAATCGGTAGCCGACTGCAAGTTTGGCCGCTATTTTGGCGATCGGGAAGCCAGTTGCTTTCGAAGCCAGAGCCGAGCTTCGCGAAACTCTGGGGTTCATTTCAATGACGGTCATCTCTCCGTTGGTTGGATTAACGGCAAATTGAATGTTGGATCCGCCAGTTTCCACGCCCACTTTTCGTATGATTTTAAAGGCTTGATCTCTCATCATCTGATACTCAACATCACTGAGAGTCTGTTGCGGTGCCACAGTTATCGAATCGCCGGTATGAACACCCATCGGGTCAAGGTTTTCAATCGAACAGATAATTACACAATTATCCGCATTGTCCCTCATCACTTCAAGCTCAAATTCCTTAAACCCCGCGATAGATTCTTCTATCAATATTTCATGAACGGGAGAGGAATTTATTCCTTCGGTAGCAAGCTTTAAAAATGATTCTCTGTTTTTAGCTATCCCAGTACCAGCGCCACCCAATATAAAAGATGGTCTTATCATTATCGGAAATCCAATAGTTTCAGCCAATTCAACGGCTTCTTCGATTGAATTGGCTATTCCGGAGCGACAGACTTTAAGTCCGATCTCTTCCATCGCCTTTTTAAACGTATCCCTATTCTCGGCACATTCAATGGATTTTGCATTAGCTCCAATCATCTCAACGTTTTGTTCGTTCAAAAAATTTTGACGATAGAGTTCCATGGATAGATTCAAAGCCGTCTGTCCCCCGAGTGTCGGCAGAAGGGCATCGGGTTTTTCCTTCAATATAATCTTCTTCAATACTTCTGCGTTAAGCGGTTCGATATATGTTTTTGTAGCCACGTTAGGGTCCGTCATAATGGTGGCTGGATTTGAGTTAACTAATATAACTTCGTAGCCTTCCTGCATTAAAACCTTGCATGCCTGAGTGCCCGAATAGTCAAACTCGCAAGCCTGTCCGATAACAATCGGTCCGGAGCCGATAACCAATATCGATTTAATGTCTTCTCTTTTACCCATTAGATGTTATCCTTTACAAGTTCTAAAAATTGGTCGAATAGATATGTCGAATCGTGAGGTCCAGGGCCTGCTTCAGGATGATACTGAACCGAAAAGAGTTTGTTCCCAGAGTCGCTGACTCCTTCAACGATTCCGTCATTCAAATTTCTATGTGTAACTTCTAGCTTTAAAAGCGATGATTCTTCAACTGCATAGGAATGATTTTGGGAAGTGATCTCCACAAAACCATCCGACAACCTTTTGACTGGATGATTTGCACCGTGATGACCGAACGGCAGCTTGACGGTAGTTGCACCATAAACTTGGCACAATATTTGATGGCCTAGACAAATCCCGAAAATTGGCAGCCTAGAAATCAATTTATCCATATTTGCAACTATGTCACCGAGGGCGGCCGGGTCGCCAGGTCCGTTTGACAAGAATATTCCATCCGGCGGTCCTTGGGTAAACTCTCCTTTAATAACTGACTCGGCGTCGGAGTTGGCAGGAACAACCGTTACATCAAAGCGTGATTTTAAATGCGTAAGAATTGTTCGTTTAATCCCAAAATCATATGCGACAATTTTCGGCCCGGGTCCCGACAAATTAAAGGGTTGATCTATCGTTACTTCTTTAACCAGATTTGCGTTACTGGTTCCAGGTTCGTCTTTTGCAATTGCCAAAAGTTCATCAACGGGCAAAGTACCGAAAGCACCGTTTAAAGCTCCGCTGCTTCGTATTTGACGGGTAAGCCTTCTTGTGTCGATGCCTACTAGAGCGCTTAATCCTTTGGATTTTAAAAAGCTGTTTAAGGAACCTTGAGATCTGAAATTTGATTGAATATCTGTAATCTCTCTTACGATTATTCCTCTGCAGTACGGTCGATTGGATTCATAATCGATATCGTTAACACCGTAGTTGCCGATATGCGGATACGTAAATGTTATAATTTGGCCCGCATAGGAAGGATCCGTTATGATCTCTTGATATCCGCTTAATGACGTATTGAAAACAATTTCACCGCTAGTAAACGGCTTAACGTCGCCAACAATTTCACCTTTAAAGATTTCTCCGTTTGCCAATACCAAGTGTCCTGGCATTCCGTTGTTTGCGCTGGGGTAGCTAAGTTCACTGTGGTCAATAATATTTTCGGCCTTTATAGTGTTGTCGTTCATTTTGTTAACTTCTTTTCCGTAACTATTTGATTTCCATTTAAAAATACGTGTTCTATTGAACCGTACAGAGGTCTGTTGAGATAGGGGCTGTTGATAGACTGAGATTCAATGTCATTTTCAGTTTGGATCGTTCGCTTTAACGGATCTATCACTATTAAATTGGCTTTTTCATTAATTTTCAAAATACCGCCTTTAATTCCCAAAATTTTTCGAGGGTTTAAAGACATCGCCTTTACAATCGTTTGAAGTTCAGATTTACAATCCGCTATAGTTTCAACTCTTCTATCTGATATTAAAGAGGTAAATGCCGCAGAAAATGCACTTTGAAGTCCCAGCATGCCAAAAGGAGCTACTTCGATTGGAAGCTCCTTCTGTGCGCTCCTATGCGGAGCGTGATCAGTTGCTATTACATCTATAATCCCCTCGGACAATGCCTCTCTAAGGCTTCGTACATCAGTTTTCGTACGAAGAGGTGGATTAACTTTGAAGTTAGGGTCAAGTGTCAATAGTTCGGTTTCGTCGAGCAAAAGGTGATGGGGCGTTACTTCACAAGTAATATTCACCCCCGCTTCCTTAGCGTGTTTTATAATTTCAACTGATTCAGACACCGAAATATGCATGGCATGATATCGCACGGACCTATTTGCAATTAAATCAATATCTCTTTTAAGCATTGTGACTTCGGCATTTTTATCAATTCCGGGAAGTCCAAGTTTTGTGGATGTGTCCCCAAGATTCATCACTCCCAATTCGCCAACAGTAACGCCTTGAAGATGTTGGGCCAAAATACATCCTGTGTTCTCAAGCAATTCGATTGCCTTCAGCATCAAGGTATCGTCAATTACCCCGCTTCCGTCATCGGTAAAATATTTGACGTTATCGGCAATTAATGCCTCAAAATCTACCACAACTTCACCTCTTCGACCAAGAGTTATTGCCGAAGAAATCTCAACTTCAACACCAAGATTCGTTGATTGCCCAATCATCTGTCTTGCAAGGTCGACTATTTTAACGTCATCCATGGCAGGCTCAGTATTGGGCATTGCAACTAGGTGCCCGAAACCGCCTTTAACAGCGGCACGAATGCCGGAATTAAAGGTTTCGGATATTAACCCTATTGCGCGCAGGTGGCAATGCATATCCACAAACGGCGGGGCAATTAACAAATTTTGAACATTGAATATCTCTACTTGAGTAGATTGAAGATTGAATCTACTCAAGTCAACTTCGTCTTCAAGAGCTATAACTATTCCATCGGGATCAATTAAAACATCCGTTTTTTTAAATTCCGAATCGTCTAGCGTCCAACCGCCTTTTAATAACAGAGCTTTCGCCGAAATCGTCATTTTCTCATGACCCCTTCGATATCAATATTTAAAGCGGTTGATAGTACAGCCATTCTGGCATATATTGAATTCTCCACCTGCTTTAATATCAACGAACAATCAGAATCCACAATATCTGAATCAATTTCTAAATCACGGACCTGAGGTCCTGGATGCATAACCAGAGCAGTAGGCTTTGCATCTGCCATCAAAGACTTAGTTATTCCATAACGATCTCTGTAATTGATTGGATTAACCAGAAACGGTTCCCTTAATCGCTCCAACTGAATCCGCAATGCGATAATGATATCCAAGTCTTGGATGCAATCACCAAAATCATCCGTTATCATTTTTACCGGAAACCCGATGTCATAGCGAGGCAACAATTCCCTAGGACCGATTAAATATGTACTTGCTCCAAATTTCTCAAACAGTTCCCCCAAAGATCTTGCCACACGCGAGTGAATGATATCTCCGACAATGCCAATTTTCAATTTTGAAAATTCATCTGGAGAAGCAATGCCCGCGTCAACAAACTTTCTATCTTTTATTGCCTCTCGTATCGTAATAAAATCACCGATTGCCTGTGTGGGATGACTTCGCATTGCATTTCCGGCATTAATCACGGGAATTTGAATCCATTTCGCAACTTGATTGATAGAGCTTGCAGAGCTTGCTCTCAAAACAATGGCATTTACACCCAATGCCTTTAAAGTAAGAACGGTATCTTTGATCGACTCCCCTTTTTCCAAAGATGATTTTTCAGAATCAAAACCGATAACGGTCAGACCCAATTTCTTGGCAGCGATTTCAAACGATATCCGGGTGCGAGTTGAATTTTCCAAAAAAATCAGGGCTAATATTTTATTTTTGTTTTCCATGAATATCGGACTAGACAAGTCCGTATTCTTTAAAAATTCGGCGCGAACTGCTAATTCGCTTAATTCGTGAGCACTAAAGTCTTCAATATCAATAAAATTATGCCTCATATTTTTCCAACCATACCCCGGTATCTTTAACCGTAACTTTTTCGGTTAAAGAAGTTGGTATATTCTTGCCCACAAAATCAGGACGGATAGGAAATTCGCGGTGTCCCCTGTCAATCAGAACTGCCAATTTTACGAAATCCGGACGACCATACTCCAGAAGGGCTTGAAATGCGGCTCGAACCGTGCGCCCGGTATATAAAACATCGTCTACTAAAACGACATGCTTATTTTCCAAACCAATAGAAATGGTCGATCCCAAGACATCTTTTTCTGCCCTAATTCCAAAGTCGTCTCTATGCTTACTTGCATTAAGGATAAAGTTAGGAATCTCTATCTTTTCAATATCTGATATAAGTTTTCCAATGGTCGCAGAGATTTCAACACCCCCGTTTGCCAAACCTAGTAAAACAAGATTGTCTACGCCTCTGTTTGTTTCGAGTATCTCGTGAGAAATCCGAACTAAAGATCTACGAATCGCCTGAGTATCCATCAATCTCTTTTGAAAACTCGGAGTTTCTTCGGTGATTAAACTGAAAGATTCATCAAAAACCGTATTTTCGACGTAGTTATTATCTAACTCAGAATTTAAGGTAGTATCTGCTTCAAATTGATTTGAATCCCCCGCAGATTTTATTGAATAGTTGTTTATAGACTTGTCGGCAATTTGTGCCCGAACTAAATTTTTTTTCTCTTTTTGATTCACTCTTTTAAACCGTTCAAATCTCTCAGGATTTAATTAACGTATGTTATTTAGGCTCGCGACATTTACAGCTCGCATCAACTACTTAATCTATTATAATCGCAACTAGATGATTAAATTGTTGCATGTTCTAGATTAAAAAAGGTTAGCAAGTTGCGATGAACTAATTACCGATTAAGTATAGAAGAGAAAATAGCCATAAGAGCTGAAATTTAATCTATCTGGCACTGGCCATAACTCTGTTAAAAGCTACTACCGTCTCAAAGTTTTCACATTGCTGTGTCAAAATTATCAATGCGGATAATCCAAACAACTTTTGCAAATGTCAGAACTTGCTGTCGATTTTCGCTAAAAACAGTATCACTATGCTCCAAAAATCCCTACAGCCGATTTAATCTATTAAAAATATTTAATTAATATTCGTATCGTCCAAATCGCTAAGAGCTTTCAATTGGATTAATAAAGCGGATTAAACTATTTGAGATTTAAACTACTTGCAAATTTAGCCAGTACTCCATTTATGAAGTTTGGAGATTCAACGCCCGAATACTCATTTGCCAATCTGACAGCTTCGTTTAAGACTACACCTTTAGGAGTCAATCCCAAAATAAGCTCGGAAAATCCTACGCGCAGAATCGCTCTGTCTATAAATGGGAGCCTACTAAGTTTCCAGTCGATTAAGTTCTCTGTTATTAGACGGTCTACTCCGTCAGAATTCTTAAAATAGTATTCGACGATATTACGGGCATAAGAATAGCTTTTAGGCCAAGCGGAAACGTCTTTTAGAAAGTTGGTATCAGCTGAATTTAAAAGATCAATCTTATAAAAGAACTCGACCGCTCTTTCACGATTAACGACGTTAATGTGTTCTTTCGTATTGGTCACAAGATTAATTGATTGAACTTTAGATCCGTTGACTTAAGCTCGAGTTAAATATTCGCCGGTTCTGGTGTCAACTTTTATCTTTTCATTGGGATTAACGAACAAAGGTACCTGAACCACAAAACCAGTCTCCAGCGTCGCCGGCTTACGCGCACCCGATACTCTGTCTCCTTGAATTCCGGGTTCGGTCTCCACTACCAATAACTCAACCGCTGCGGGTAGCTCGATTCCGATTACTTCATCCTTATAACGCTGCAAGCTTACCGATTCGCCCTCTTTCAAAAAAGATATAGCTTCACCTAAGCTCTGAGAAGATACACTGATTTGCTCATAAGTTTGCGCATCCATAAATACCACATTATTTCCTTCACGATAAAGATACTGCATTTCAGATTTATCTATAACAGCCTGCTCGACTTTTTCGTCGGCTCTAAAAGTCTTCTCAAGAACCCCTTTGGTTCGAACATTTCTAAGCTTTGTTCGTACGAAAGCACCGCCTTTACCGGGTTTTACGTGCTGAAATTCAATAACGGTAAATAACCCGTCGGAAAGTTCCAGCCCCATTCCATTTTTTAAATCGTTTGTAGAGATACTGCTCATATCATTAGCTCCTTAGTTGCTTTAGTCAGAATTTTGCCACCAGAGGCAGTAACCACAAGGGTATCTTCAATCCTTACCCCGCCCAAACCCTCAAGATAGATTCCAGGCTCAACGGTCACAATCATGTTTTCAACAAGTTTAGTTGAAAACGAAGATGCCACCCACGGTAATTCATGAATGTCCAGACCTACGCCATGTCCTGTCGAATGGGTAAAATATTCCTTGTATCCTTTCTGCCCTATATAGTCTCGACAAGCCCTGTCTACTTTAGTAGTTGAGACCCTCGACTTAACGGCATTAGCTCCTAACTCCTGGGCTTCTTTGACAATGTTATAAATTTTCAGTAATTCTGAACTTGGTTTTCCGATTGCCACCGTTCTGGTCATATCCGAACAGTATCCATCAACAATTGCCCCAAAATCACATACGACCAAATCTCCCTGTACAAATTTCCTTGCTGTCGGTTTTGCGTGAGGCAGTGCGCCGTTTGGACCTGACGCAACTATCGATTCAAACGAGTTGGCTGAAGCACCCATAAGTCTTATGTTGTAGTCGAGTTCCGTGGCAAAATCAAGTTCGCTAATGCCAGGCCTAAATAAACTTGATGCCATTTCAAGTGCCTTGTCGGCCACGTTGCACGCAGCTTCGATTCTAGCAATTTCGCCTTCGTCTTTGACGGTACGAAGCTTCTCAATCAAATTCCCTGACGGCACAATATCTGAACCTTCAAATATTAAAGCAAATCTTGCAGCCGTATCATAGGCTATTTTCTGACCTTCAATACCTATTTTTTTTGAGTTTCTTACGAACTTAGTTAACTTTTTTAATTGAATTTTAGGAGACGCCACAATAATCTCGGCGGCGACATTTGCCGCTTTAAGCTCTTGTTCAACCTGGATACCGTACCGTCCATCAGTATAGATTGCCACTTCCCCGTTTTTAAGCACTGCCAGTATTCCTGCAGAGCCGCTGAAACCAGTTAAGTATCTAATATTAACTAGGTTAGTTACCACAACAGCGTCTAAGTTAGTATCCGAAATCAAATGAAGTAGCTTTGGAATTCTCTTCCCTACTTCCATCTGCGGTAATTTGTCTAACTGTATCTCATTAACTTTTTTCATTATGCGTTTGCCAATCGTGCTTTCCTGACTAATAACGAAGGATTTTTTTTATGCCTATCTAAAATGAGCTGTGGTTAAAGATTTTTAACCGTTAAGCAATCCCTTAATTGCCACAATTGCCAGCTTGTATCCCAGTAATCCGAATCCCGAAATCAACCCGTCACTTACAGGCGCAACTACGGAAACATGTCTGTGCGGTTCTCTGGCCGCCGGATTAGAAATATGAAGTTCGATTACTTTACCGCCATAACCGGCCAGAGCATCACTAATTGACCATGAATAGTGTGTCAAGGCTCCTAGATTTACTATTAAGCCATCGTACAATCCGTTTGCCCGATGAATTTGCGCAACAATTTCTGCCTCCGATTCGGAGTTGAAACAATCAAGTTCAATATCGTTCTCGACGGCCGACTTCTTTGCAACGCTTTCATAATCGGCCAACGTCATATCACCGTATATATCTGGCTGACGAATCGACAGCTGAGACAAGTTAGGTCCGTTTATCAGTAGTATTTTATGTATCATGCGTTATTAAATTAAAATCTCTGGTCTCAGTTATTCTAAGGTTTAACTTACACTTAAGTCTAAACATTTTATGGTACTTTGCAATTGGCTCCATTAAAGTACGACGTAAAGCAAAATTCCGCTGTTACAGCCATAGACGAAAACATTCAATCAAAATCTAAATAAAATTTTACCCTATTCACGATTTGCAATTTAGCTATTGGAGAAATTTAAAACTAGACTTCTCAAAACTAAAATTATCATAGATTCTGACAAAATATTCAACATATTACGTGAATACTTTTATTGGGTAAACCGCTTTAACAGTTGCAACGGGCAATCAAACATAGTTTCAAATTTAAATACTACTTTAAAGTAATTAAAACTATGATTTGAAAAATTCTTCAAGCGTAATAGATACCTTATCAACGTCAATATCTTTAACCAATTCTGGGCCATTTGGTCCATCTAAAACAAATGCTAAGGTTCCAGTCGATTTCTTATCTTTGAACATAAATTCAATCAGCTCCGTCGCATCGGTCTTTAACTCACTGGGTATCTTTGTCGGCAAGGAATATGATTCCAATGTCTCAATTTGTCGGCTGACTTCAGCCGAATCTATTCTTCCCAGTTTTTGAGCCAAATGAGCTTCAAAGGCAATTCCGACCGCTACTGCCTGCCCGTGATTCAATTTAGGTCTTTGACCTGGTAAAACAGAATTTAAGGCCACCAACTCAATCGCATGAGCCAATGTATGCCCGTAATTTAAAATAGCTCGCCTGCCAGTTATTTCAAACTCGTCTTCTTTAACTACATCCGCTTTAAACTGAGCACATTTAAATACGATCTCTTGAATGCTCAATCCATCAAAGTTACCGGCTCCGATCAGACTATATTTGGCGATTTCGCCGTAACCGTTGGACATCTCAATTTCAGGTAGTGTAGCAAGAGTATCTAAATCGTTAATGACACATAGGGGTTGCCAAAATGCCCCTACTAAGTTTTTACCGACAGAAAGATTTACTCCCGTTTTTCCGCCAATAGCGGCATCGACTTGGGCCAACAAGGTCGTAGCAATATTAATAAAATTTATTCCCCGATTGTAAACGGATGCCACAAACCCACTCAGATCGGTCACTACTCCGCCGCCGACCGCTATTAACATGTCATTTCTGTGAAATCCTTCTTCGGCAAGTCTTTCACATAGTTTTTCAACATTAGCTAATGACTTAGCATTCTCTGAATTCTCAACATAAAGTTCCGTAACGTCATAGCCATGCAAATCCGGCATGATCCCTATATTTTTTTGAGTAATAACAGCCAGTTTCTTGGTGCCTTCGGGAATAAAATTAGTTACTTCATTTAAGATATCTTTGCCAACCAATATGTCATACTTAGACTTATTGAGTTCAACTTGAATCTGTTTGAACGAATGGTTTGCCATGCGATATTAATATTAGCCTTAAGAATACAAACCGTTAATTAAATTTGAATCATTTCCGGCTCATGTGTTGTCAGGACTCGATTTTGGTTCGCTAGCAAACGCCACGATCTCATCAACGACAGTATCAACGGTTTTCCCGTCTACATCAACTCTAAAATCCGATATCATTCGGTAGATTTCAATGCGCTCCGATTGTAATCCAATCAATTTTTCCCGGACATCACCAGCTAACAACGGTCTGATAGTAGTTGTGTCATTGTCAAGTCTGCTTTGAAGGGTATCCAAAGTGGCATTGAGCCAAATAACCAAACCGGCCTTTTTTATAATTTGGATGTTTTCGTCTCTCATTACTGCTCCTCCGCCGAGAGAAATTACAGCAGAATCCGAACTGGAGGCCACGACGGCTATCATTTTGGTTTCGATTTCTCTGAAGTAGTTTTCACCGAAACCTTCAAAGATCTGAGCAACGGATGTGTGCTCAGATCTTTGAATTAAAGTGTCGACATCAACACTTTTAAAACCTAACTCCACCGCAAGTCTTTCGGCGACAGTTGTTTTACCGACACCGGGCATTCCTATGATAAATAACTTGTTGCCCGACAATAAATTCACCAAATATAAACTACGGTTTTTTGCCAAATATAGCTTCAACTGACGACGGAGTTGAGTTTAAATGTTTTTTATAATTCTTAAAATTTACAGTAAACTCGTTTAGAGAGTCGCCACCGAATTTTTCTAATGCCACGTCAGCCAAGACAATTGCCATCATGGTTTCAGAAACTACGCCCAAAGCGGGCACGGCAACCACGTCAGTCCTTTCTTTGAATGAATATTTAGACTCTTTGGTGATCACGTCCACGGTCTTAATTGAAGGTCTGTTCAGAGTCGCCAACGGCTTCATAGTCACTATGGCTGTTATGGGTCCTCCGGCAGAAATGCCTCCCTCAATCCCGCCTGCGCGCGCAGTGGGTCGTGCATATATTTTAGTACTCGATTCCCAATGAATTTCATCATGCGCTACTGAACCGCGTAAACTTCCCAACGTCGATCCCATTCCGATTTCCACAGCCTTTACCGCCTGTATCGACATAAAAGCCTGAGCCAAGAGACCATCCAATTTTCGATCATAATGAACATGGCTTCCGAGTCCGACTGGGACACCGTATGCTATCACCTCAACCGAACCACCCAAAGAATCCCCCGCCTTTGAGGCTGCCTTAATTTCAGCTACCATCGCTTCGGCAAGTTCCGGATCAAAACACCTTACCTCAGAAGCATCTATCTTTTCAAGATCTTTAAACTTCGGTTTGTCTTTAAGCTCACCCAAATCTTTGGCAGTCATAACAGATCCAATACTAATTACGTGAGAAATGATTTGAATACCAATATTGCTTATCAGCTTTTTCGCAATTGCACCCGCAACAACTCTGGCGGCGGTCTCTCTAGCCGAAGCACGCTCTAAAACGTCCCTGGCATCTGAGAATCCATATTTCTGCATGCCTGCCAAATCTGCGTGGCCGGGTCTGGGCTGTGTGAGCTCCTTGGAACTAATCCCCTTTGCTACAGACATTTCCTGTTCCCACTTTGGCCATTCGGTATTGGCAATTTCAACTGCGATGGGTGATCCTAAAGTTCTGCCAAATCTTACTCCTGACAAAATAGATATTTCGTCTTTTTCAAACCTCATTCTGGGACCGCGACCGAACCCTAATCTGCGTCTGGCAAGCTCTTGGTTGATGTCTTCTTCATTAAGTTCAACTCCTGCTGGCATACCCTCTACTATGACCGCAAGTGCTTTTCCGTGAGATTCTCCCGCCGTTAAAAACCTAAACAACGATCCTCGCATTCAAAACTTAATTGACCGCTTCTTTTAAGCGACCTATAATATCGGCTTTATTTAATTCATCGGCTACCCTCAAAGCGCTCGTAATCGCTCTGGCCGACGACGAACCATGACTGATAATGGAGATACCATCAATTCCAAGCAGAATTGCACCTCCAGTTGCTTCAGGATCCAACTCGTTGGCCACAGGCAACAGATAGTTTAACAGTACGTCCTGCGCCTTTTTGGTTTCATCGTTCGTGTTCATGATATTTAATAACATTTTCATGAAAAACTTAAGAGAGCCCTCAAGGGTTTTTAATGCAACATTTCCCGTAAAACCATCTGTTACAACTACGTCAGCTACGGCATTTAAAAGATCGCGACCTTCCACATTTCCAATAAATTCAAATGGCTTATTTTCCATTTCGGCAAGCTTTTTATGAGTCTCTTTAATTAGTGGATTGCCTTTGGTGGGCTCTTCACCAATTGACAACAGAGCTACTTTGGGTTTGGAGATACCGTATCGTACAGACGAATATACGGATCCCATTTGTGCAAACTGGACTAACCAATCACTTTGACATTCCGCGTTTGCGCCCGAATCAAGCATAACCAACGGGTGATTGCCGACTATTGGAATTGTAGTTGCGATTGCGGGGCGAGAAACTCCTTTAATTCTTCCAATCTTAAAAAGCGCCGCCGCCATTGCAGCACCAGTATTACCAGCCGAAATTGTCGCAGAACAGGTACCATTTTTAACTAATTCAGCACATCGAACAAGCGACGAATCTTTTTTGTTTCTAACAGACTTTGCGGGATCTTCGTCCATGGCAATGGATTCACTAGCGTGAAAAGTCCCCAATAAACCTTTTTCGAATTCGGCCAGTATGGCTTCGTCGCCAACTAGCAAACTTTCTATTGAGTACTCCTCAAAAGCTTTTTTGGCACCGGCAACAACTTCTTTGGGAGCAAAATCTCCTCCCATGGCATCAAGTGCAACGGGCATAACAGCCGCCATTAATCGATCTCTACCGCTACTCTGCCTTTATACCAGCCGCATTTAGAACAAACGACGTGCGGTGTTTTAATCGTGCCACAATTAGGGCAGGTGCTTTTCGAAGGGGAATCTAATTTCCAATTGGATGCTCTCCTGCTTCTAGATTTAGCTTTGGACGTTTTTCTTTTTGGTACAGCCATCTTTCTTAATTGCCTTTAAATCAAAATATATAATATTCAATTATACAGCCAATGACTACCTTGTCGGATCCGATAATTCATTAAGCTTCGAAAATGGAGAATTATTGATTCTCTTACAGCTACATTTAGTTTCGTTTCTATTGACTCCGCATATGGGACAAAGTCCTCTGCAGCCAAAATTACACACGGGTACCGCCGGAAGTTCCAAAATCAACTGATCCTTAATGAGATCCGTCAAATCAATATGATCTCCGTTTAATTGATATTCTATTTCCAAATCCGGTTCGGTTACAAAGATTTCGCGAAATTCAACGTTAATATTTCCTTTAGCGGGTTCCAAACAGCGCGAACATTCGCCGGCCCACATGGACCTCAAAAGCCCATGCACAATTACCCCGTGATTCGCCCGCTCAATTCTACATAGTACCTTAATCTCGGTTTGGGGCTCTACGCCGGAAGTACTTACCTTCACGTCGTTTAGATATCCAATTAATTCGATATCTTCGTAATCCGACGTGCCGTTCAGTATATTTCCAACTTTTACCTTAAATTGATCTTTCTTTACCGTGACCATATAGAATAACCGTCCAAAAACTATATTAATTGCTTTTACAATTAATTGGATACATTTACTTAAGTTATCTTGGCAAAATTATTAAAATCGGCGAAAACATTTAAAAAAGTTTTAGACATTCCAGGATTTAAGAAATAAATTTAATTTTTGATGACATTCGAAGTCTTAACGGACAGAAGCAGCTCAAAAATCCACAAACCAACTAGCAATGAGATAATCCAAGAAACTTAAGGTTGTATTGATCCAGAAACCGACTTATCTGTTTAATCCGTCACATTACAACCAAAACAATTCCCCGGTGAACGAATACAAATTCAAGGTTTCACTTGATTATTCGGTAAGATCCTGATCAAAAAACTTTTCCTCGGCTTCGGTGCTTTGCTTGTTCTGTCCTCCAGCAATTTGAGCGCTGTCCAGAATTTCTCTTGGACTAAGTTGTAACCTATCTCTACCGGCCTTAACCGTTTTACCAATATCCTCCAGCGCAATTTCGAAAGCGGCTAATTTACGATCGCAATAGTCTTCCGCCTCTCTTTTCAGTTTTCGAGCCGCCGCGTCGGCATCATCAACCGTTTTAGTAGCTATTTTTTTTGCCTGACGAACGATTTCGGTTCTTTGAGCCATTCTCTCCGCCTGTACCCTAGCTTCTTCCAGTATGGAATCTGCATCCCTTTTAGCTTTTTCGATATACTCCTGGCCTTCTTTAAGGAGCCAGCGTGCCGACCGTATCTCTTCGGGCAGCTGCACTCTTATGTCTTCTAATATCTCTCTAATCTCATCCCTAGAGATTAAAATCGAAGAAGACAAAGGCATAGATTTAGCTGAATCTACTATGCGAAGCGATTCGTCAATTAATTCAAAAATGTCAGCTGGGACACCTTCGGGATCTCTGTCTAAATCATCGTCAATACCATCATCACCGAAAGGATCCATAAATTCATCATCATCTATTGGGCTCATTAAGCTACACTCCTAATTTAAAAGTTTAAATCATTCATTGGGTCTTGGAAATTTTTCATCCAGTTTTTTTGAAACTGGAGGCGGAACCAAATCTGTAACCGAACCCCCGTATGCTGAAACTTCCCGCAACAGCTTCGAAGCCAGAAATGAATACTTTGAACTGGTAGGAATAAACAACGTCTCAATACCCGATAACTTATTATTCATCTGCGCCATCTGTAATTCATTTTCGAAATCCGATACCGCCCTCAAACCCCTAATAATTACCTGGGCTCCAACCTGCTGGGCCACAACGACCACCAGAGTAGATATTGAGACTATTGATACGTTGCTCAAATGAGCTACCGACTCTGCGATCATGCTTTGTCGTTCTTCCATGGTAAACAATGGATTAGATTTTTGTGGATTCCTTACCGCGGCAACCACTACAGTGTCAAACAAGGCTGCGGCTCGCTCGACAATCTCCAAATGACCATTATGAAATGGGTCAAACGATCCTGGGTATAGCGCGATGGTTTGTGACATATAACTTCCTTTATTTATATATAGTAGTTGCTAAAAGTTTGCATTTTTGTTTGTGTCAATATCTTTTGTGTCCGTAACCGTTGTTTAACTCCAGCTGCAAAACGCAAAATTACTCACTAAAGCGGATAGCTCAATCACAAAATTCAAAATCAAAGAGATTACTCGCAGTTTAATAAATGGATTTAAATTAGATCAAACAACTGCAACTATCGTATCTTATTCTATTGCTTTTTAGAATCGAGTATTTTCTGCTATGACTATATGAGTAGACCCATATCTTTTTGATTTTAAAATAGCAAGATCTGAGCTTTCAAATAAATTGCCGTTATCAATGTTGGATTCAAAAACACCGAATCGAAAATATTTAGCCAATAAAAGCTCGCTGAATTCACTGTACCCGTAGGGAGGGTCGCAAAAGACCAAATCAAATACGACTTCGTTTTGATTTAAAAAATTTATCACATCACTTCTTATTACCTTTGATTGGTCATCTAAATGGAGTATTTTTATATTTTGTTTAATCGTCGAAATGCTTTCCGGTGAATTATCCACAAATGTAACCGACTTGGCTCCTCTGGATAAAGCCTCAAATCCGAGTGCTCCGCTTCCTGAAAACAGATCCAAACAGTTAAATTCTTCAATAGAAACTGTATAATTCAAAAACAACGAATTCAGCATTGAAAACATTGCTTCTTTTACAAGTGAAGACGTGGGTCTTACATTTTTTTGAGGAACGATTATCTGCCTACCTTTGAATTCGCCTCCCGTAATTCTCATAAATTATCTTCAACCATACTTTCTTTTTCCGAATAGATATAGATTTCTTCTAAGTTTCAATTAAGAAACTAACATTTTGGGGACGTATCAAATTTTGAAAAACTACCCTTTAAGCTATTAAATATCAAAATATTTTAATTCGTCTTGCATAAGTGACCGCCGTAACGAGCTAGATCGTCAATAATTTGATCTAAATAGTCAATTCCCGTTAATTAAGATTATGAAAATAAAACAGATTTCTGTTAACTTTTGAAAAGAAAATCAGTATCTTCGTCGGTATAGAAGACCGCTACTTCGTTTTTGAGGAAAACCCCAAAATCAGAATCCTTTAATTCGGGGTCATTTAAAAGTATATCTTCAAGAAATGCCTTAACACGGATCAAAAGTTTTTCATCTTGGGGCAATTTAGCTAATTTCAAATCGCTCCTCCCTTTCTGCTTAGTTCCCATCAAAGTTCCGAATCCCCTCAATGCAAAGTCAATTTCAGACAATTTGAATCCGTCGTTTGAATCAACCAATGCCTTTAACCTACTTACCGCTGTATCATTCAACAATCTATCTTTGGTAAGCAGATAACAATAAGATTCCTTATCGGATCGTCCTACACGCCCTCTCAACTGATGCAACTGCGCAATTCCAAATCTGTCAGCATCCATTATGACCATCACCGTTGCATCTTTGACGTCTACTCCAACCTCAATAACAGTTGTACTTATAAGTACTTTAAAAACACCCTTCAAAAAATCATCGAAAATTTGCAGCTTTTCTGAAGCTGGAAGTTGTCCGTGAAGAACCCCAACCTTAATACCCTTTAACGGTCCATCTAAAAGTTCTTCAACCGCCTGATTTACGGAAGCCACCGAAATTTTTTCCGATTCTTCGATTAGAGGACACACTACATAGGCTCTGTTCCCCTTTTCTGTTTCATCTATAACTTTCTTCCAAACTTGAGCCTGGTCCGAATCAGTTACCCAAAAAGTCTTAACATCCGTGCGGCCTTTAGGCAACTCCGACAGTATGCTCTGATCCAAATCACCGAACACCGTCATTGCAGCACTGCGTGGAATTGGAGTTGCCGTCATGGTTAGGGTATGAGGATGATTACTTTTTGACAAGAGCAAAGAACGTTGCTCAACTCCGAATCTATGCTGCTCGTCTATCACTATCGCCGCTAAATTTTTAAAGATTACTCCTTCAAAGATCAGCGAATGTGTACCTATGACCAAATCAATATCACCGGATTTTATCTTTTCCAATACCAAGTCTCTATGTTTTTTGGTCAACTTACCCGTTAGCAGTGCTATCTTTAGATCAGAATCGGCAAAAAACATTTCAGATTCCGTTGTCTTCAAACTCTTTGTGCTCAAATTATTTGCCATATTCAGCAAATTCAAATAATGCTGCTCTGCCAAAACTTCAGTTGGTGCCATCAAAGCAGACTGATATCCGTTCTGTGTCGCTGCAATCAAACAACACACTGCTACTACTGTTTTGCCGGAACCGACATCCCCCTGTACTAATCGGTGCATAGGATACGGTTTTGACATATCCACCAAAATTTCTTTAATTACCCTTATTTGAGATTCCGTCAGATCAAATGGCAGTGATCTTATGAAATTACCGACAGTTCCCTTAAGATCTTTTAAGCTGCCTTTTGACTTTAAAATATTATCCGAACTTTCGAACTCACATCTATAGCCTCGGTTTGAATTTTGAATTCGTCTTTTCTTTAGCAGTAGAGGAAGCTGCATTCTCATAAGTTCGTCAAAGGCAAGTCGCTCTCTGGCTTTTTTCACCATATCAATAGTTTCAGGAAAATGTATATTCCTTAATGCATCGGTTCTTGTCAACAAATTATTCTTTAAAAGGTATTTTGCATTTAATGGGTCCAGAAACTCCTTGGATCTGTCCAGAGCTTCGGCAATAAGATTGGAAACCATCAAGTTTGTAAGATTTGATTTTTCTGACGACGGATACAGTGCGATAATTTTACCGGTTTGATTGCCAATAAGGTCTACGACGGGATTGACCATGTTGAGTTTGCCGCCGAAGCTGGTAAGCTTACCGAAGACGGCCACTTGAGATTCGTTTTCTAACTGCTTTTTTCTCCAGGGCTGATTAAAAAAAGTGCAAAAAAGTCTTGAACTCCCGTCAGAAATCAATACGTCCACCACTGCCTTTTTTGAGTTTGTTCGCCTAGGGTCAGAAATTTTAACGATATCACCGACAACCAGAATATCTTGGCCAAGTTTCGCGTCCCGCAGTAATATTTGGCGAGATCTGTCGACATATCTTCTGGGATAAAATGTTAAAAGGTCTAGAACCGACTCAATCCCCAATTCATTTAAAGACTTTGCCTTAGAGGGCGTCAACCCCGATAGTGCGTCAACTTTAATACTTGCCAGCTGACTGAGAGTTCGGCTCACTCGATGGAAAACAGATAGGGGTACAGCGGCTGCCCCCCCTGATGAACCTCTGCGGACACTTGGGGTCGATTTTCATTCAACCACTGAGTAAGCTGTCTAGTAGCGTTAACCGAATAGCCTTCGCCCTCTATCACAGTTACAATTTCGTGATCTACGGTTACCAGACGATCAAGCAATTCAATGCAGCAAATTGCTAAATCTGGTTCCACGACTTGAATTCCTTCCCTTGAAATGCCCAACCAATCGCCTTCTTTAATCTGCCCGGCAGCCGAGGACGCATCACGAACAGCCATGGTAACTTCTCCGGCCACCACACCATCGGCGCTTTTTGACATTGAAATCAAATTTTCGCCAGGTCCAGTCTCGGGATCGTATGCCAACAATGCGGCAAATCCTTCTACAATACCTTTTGTGGGGACAACTCGAACGGCCTTTTTGGTTAGTGCATCAACTTCGTTGGCAACGGGAATTATATTTTTATTATTAGGAAGAATAATGACCGCAGGGGAATCCAATTCTTCTACTGCCTTTAGTAAATCGGCCGTTGATGGATTCATTGATTGTCCTCCCGAGACAACCGAATGGACGCCCAGCGAGTGAAAAATTCTCTTCACCCCGCTACCCGTAGCTACAGCTACTACCGCAGTTACAGAAGAGGATCCAGCATGAGCGGGTTTTACTTCGGTATCTTCCTGCTCATTTTCGGCATTTCTAACCCAGTGCTCTTCCTCCACCTGCTCAGCGAGATCGGTCACTCTTATGTTACTGGGTCTTCCAGTATCGATACCTGCTTCAATTGCAGCGCCGATATCTCCGGTATGTATATGACAGTTGTATAGTCCTTCGGCGCCTACTACGACTATTGAATCACCGATGCCACCCCAGACGTCTTTAAAGGCATCAATTGCTTCGTCTTTAGCCTCCAGTATGAACATTACTTCATACCTCAGATCGCCTACGGAGTCGACTCCGTGATTTACAATTGACCTACCCGGATTTGCGGAGGCTTTAGAGACCACCTTTAAAACATTTTCAGGCAAAATCTGCTGAATATCGTCAGGCTCTATATTCAAACAACACTTTATAAATGCTCTAAACAGCTCAATTAAACCCGTACCGCCTGCATCAACCACACCCGACTCGGCTAAAACAGGCAAAAGCTCAGGTGTCATTTTTAATGCGGAAACCGCGCCGGACATTATTGCACTAACGACCGATGACATATCCGCTTGTTCAGATTTACATGCGGACAAGCCTGCTTCTGCGGCTGCAGTGGCTACGGTTAGAATGGTACCTTCTACTGGTCTTAACACTGCTTTTCGAGCCATCAGGGCAGCTTGTTCGACCGCAGAAGCCACATCTTTAAAGTCAGCTTCTTCCAATGTAGAAAATACCGACGACATCCCCCTTAAAATTTGCGAAATTATGATTCCCGAATTTCCTCTGGCCCCCATTAATGAACCGTGACTTATTGCCTTGGTGAGCGTAGTCATGGTTGGTTCATCGGTTATAGAATCGACTTCGGCAATTACCGACTCCAACGTCAAAGCCATATTAGTTCCCGTATCACCGTCTGGTACCGGATACACATTCAATCTATTTATTATTTCCTGATTGCTTCTCAGACCGTCTCTGAATTCTCTTACAATACGATCCAAAATTTTATAATCGATTTTATCTATCAAAACATCCTCAAATAAAATGCTAAAATCATTTACGGTCAGTTATCTGTTTTTAAACAAATAACCCCTACTTATCTAATACGTACTTTTCTAATGCGTTTATACCTAATGCGTTAATTAAGCTGCGACCAAACCATTACCTGAATAAAACAAGATATAAAAACGTTCCAATTTATCCAAATTTTTGTTTGTTCGCATACCGAATTAGCAAAGTATTGTCAATAATCAAGTTAAAATCTTTATTAGCGAGATCAATATAGTATTTTAATTTAAAACGCAAATTAAGTTTAACTTATTTTGAAATTTATTTTTAAAATCCAAGCTTAACTTATGTGCCTTTAATTGGCAGAATTTTAAGACGAAGTTAAATGCGAAGCGTATGCCACGCATAAGTTAAATTAAATGCGTTGAGAATAGGTTAAAATAGTTAAGGTCTTTTAAACAGACAAAATTAAAATCTTTAGGAGTAATTAAAGTGGCTTCAGTTTGTGAAATATGCGGGAAACATCCTAACTTTGGGATGAATGTTAGCCACTCGCATACCAGAACCAAAAAAAGGTGGAATCCTAACATACAACGGGTTCGGGCTTTAATTAATGGTTCGACGACAAAATTAAATGTGTGCACGTCTTGCATTAAAGCTGGCAAGGTTACTAAGCCCGCAAAAAGACAATGGACCCCCAATTCCAAGTAGCTTTAAAAGCTGCTCAATTAATTGGTTGGACTAATTTATTTTCATTATAACTTCAACTGGGCTGTCGTTGCTCATTTATTGGCGCTTTGAACTTCCAAATCTTTCCGATTGTTTTAATTGGGCAGGTTTGCAGCCGTAATAAAACGCAATCAATTCTTAGCACAGCTCTTAGTACAGCGCTTTTTAAAATATAAAGCTTTTTAAAATACGCATAACCTTTGAATTCTCAAGCATCCGTTCAAAGATTATATTTTGCGTATTCACGACAGACAATTGACCTACTAAAATAATTTTCATGGATTTTAAACCGTCAGATTATGTTCTGCAAGCCTCAAAAGACTTAAAGCTTTTAGCTAAATCCAAAAAACATTTCAGCATAATTTTTATTCCTTCGATAGTTGCGATAATTTTTTTAATCATAATTTGGTTTATCGCCCCGCTTGGTTCTTATTGGCCACTTGACACCATGGCTCTTTTAATACCCATTACCTTTTTTTCGACGATCCTTACCATCACAACTATTGCTAAGCAATTTCAACTTGAAACCCAGATTGAACAGACAAATTCACGCTGACAAACATTTGTATCATTAATATTGATCGGGTTATTGCTAATAAAATCCCGTAACACATATGAAAAAACATATTTTGTGAAATTAAATCTTAATTAATGTCGACTACAATTTATTAAGTTATGTCACCTACTAATCGAAACAAAAGTGGTTCGGGGTTTATAGTAATACTTGCAGCAATATTCTTAATATTAATTGTTTATGCGGTATTTTTTAAATCGAACGGCTCAACAGCAAGCAAAAACAAATCGAGCATCACCTCAGTTACCAATGGCAGCCAAAGTGGAACATCGTCCACTGCGGTGGCCACGGGTACCAGCGGACTTCCGTTTGCCAATCCCGCCGGGAACACAGTAACAGCAGGCCCTAATCTAAAGGCTGGTTCAGATCCATCTGTGTTACCAAGTGACGTACTCATTGCAGATGACTCAGGAAATCAGATTTTAATAGTAACACCAGCTGGGAAAATCGTATGGCAACTGACTTTAACCGAACCCGACGATGCCTTCTTTACCGAAAACGGACAAGACATAATGGTAACCCAAGAAGATCACCAAATGATTTCCCTTGTAAACATAGCCACAAAAAAATTTATTTGGAGATATGGAACTCCTGAGACTCCAGGTTCAGGACCAAATCAAGTCGACAACCCCGACGACGCTATGTTGTTACCGAACAACTACGTAGTATTCGGCGACATCAAAAACTGCTCGGTTGTTTTCTTGAAAGTGGGAAGTCAAGTCCCCTATAAGAGAATTGGACTGCTTGATACAAATTGCTACCACAATCCCCCCTACAGATTCGGAAGCCCAAACGGAGCATTCCCTCTAACTGATGGAAATTTTTTAATCACTGAAATCAACGGCGACTGGGTTGACGAAATGACTCCGTCGGGTCACATTCTTTGGTCGGTTCATCCCCCAGGAATCGTGTACCCATCTGACACAAACGAAGTGTCACCTGGGGTTTATCTAACCGTAGACTACTCGACCGCCGGCCAGTTAATTAAATTCAACCAACAAGGTCAATTGCTGTGGAAATATACCCCTACTACGGCCAACGGCCAGTTAAACCATCCATCATTATGTGAATCAATTCCGACTAACGGTTACATACTCTGCAATGATGACTACGATGATAGAGTTATCGTTATAGATCCAAACACGAACACTATTGTTTGGCAATATGGACACAAAGGAGTTGTCGGAACGACTCCAGGTTACTTAAATGAGCCAGACGGCGTTGACTTAGCGCCTCCGTATTCAATGCTCATAAGAAATGCCTCTACTATTGGAACTGCCAGTTCATCTTGTTGGGCGGCAAATGTCTGTACCTACGGAATCAATGCAACTAGTTCTGGACAATCGACGGTAATAGGAACTAACCCACCGCCTGGAGGATAATGTTTAGCAGTGAAATTGGATAAAGTTGCACGCTAAGCATTTATAGTTAAATATACTTGTTTAATTAAATGGCATTCATTGTCACATCGAACTTGTTAAACGAAAATATGACTTTCAAGAACTCAGATATGGATTATTCATATTGCCCACATCCACTTAGATTTAGGTATAACGCGACTTAAAGTTTGAGCTAAGTGTTAAAGTCCGTGCCAAGCAATCCACAAGCCAAACATTAGCCGATTCTAAAGAAATTTTTCTTTTGTTTTTAGACAAAGCCTTTGGATTCAATCTTTTGCTAAGTTAGCCCTAGCGCTAGTTGTGCTGACTGTGCCAGCTTTGCTGCCTTTTATAATTGGGACTCCAGGCATAAGTGTGGGTAAATTTTAGGGATCTGGAGGTCGTTTACATTCATGTGGTAATACATGTTCAATGGGCCCTAGAGCTAACATAATCAGTCCAAGTGCTGCGTTAGCACTGTGG
>JAJZNL010000013.1 GCA_021852345.1 Actinomycetes bacterium | reverse complement strand
AGACACTGCCATAATCCCTTTTTCATTGCTTAAAAAAAGAGCAGAGAAACGGGTACAAATTACAAACTATACCCCAAAGTACCGAAACCCTTGTCCCATAAGGGCATATTACGTCTATTTGTACAAAATTACCCACATTCATACCGGAAGACCCTTATAATTCTTAAGATTATCAACGTTAAAATGATTAAAATCACAAAGATGCCTGCCAGATATAACGGCAAATGGTTTGAAGAAGGGCCGGCGGTTTTAATTAAACTGAAAGAAACCAATGTCGAAGACTCCTCTTCTTCTTTAATATTAAATTTGAAACTACCGCTTGAATCCGTAGTCACTTTTTGAGTCGAAATACTAAATGAATCGGGTTGACCTAGCGGGATTGTTCGAAATTCAACTCTGTATTGAGAATTAGGTACAAGAGCTTCAACTCTAAGATTACAGTTAAGCAAATTAAATTTTGTCGGAGAAGAGCCGAAATTTCCGCTGGTGTCATACGATACATAATTGTTGACCAGAATATTTAAATTTCCTTGTGAGTCGCTGGATGCCAATAAACTCGGATGCTGATAGATGTCAGACTTTTTAACAGTAATATCGGTTCTTAAAGTAGAACCGGCCATCCAATGCCACATCATAAAACCCAAATAAGAAGGTTTAGGCCTAAGGCTCTGATTTAACAATCCGAAGCCCTGGTATTGTCCAGGAGGGAAATCGGCCGTATTATACCACTCCATTACGTTAACTCCCGCCGAAGTGGCCTTTATTACCGCTGAAATTAAAAATGATGAGGCGTATGAGGTATTTTGCCGTTGATCCGATTCCGCATCAAGATTCCACTCGTCAATCCATAGCTGAGGGTGATAAGCCTTATATGACTTTAATATCGACTTGACGCTCTGAGCTTCGTTGGAATATACATCACTATTCATAGACGGAGTCCAATAACAAGGAACACCAATTTGCACGACATGGTTGGTTAGACACAGCCCATTGGGCAAAAATGATGCAGTGCCGGCATTAGGGTCATCAGCGTAAGTGTGCCAAGATAAAAAATTCAAAGGCAACTTGTGATTGGAGATATACCCCAAGAACGCCTTAAGAAAGGTTGAGTCTATTTGACCCAGCACATCGGCAATTGCTGGTCCACCTACGAATATCTTTGTGTGCAATTTTTTTGCCTCTAATTCCAGAGGTGTCACTGTATTCTTATAGAGGTGACTATATTGCTCCACTGTACCACTGAAAAAAGTCCAGTCTGGTTCGTTCCAAACCTCAAAATATTTGACTCCGTGCAATATTGCCCAATTTCCGACCTGTGAGATTAAGGACCTCCATTTAGATAAATTAGATCCAAGGTCCGGCGGATAGTAGTTACTTGAAGGTTCATTGCCGTTAATCTGTGGTTCAAGACATTTTGGAGAGTAGTCAATAATTAGTTCGACTTGGGCTCCAGCCCTCTGGGCCAATCTAACTCTGTGTGCCAACGACAACGGCGACCAAGTGCCAGTTTGACAATTATATACCGGCTGCGAGTTAACCGAGGCTTCCAACGAGGCATCTACTCTTGCAAACCGAACGCCAAGGTTCTTCATTAAACCGACTTCGCCTGAATGCGAAAGTTGGTTAACCCCTATGGCGTTTTCGTCAACGGTTCCTATTCGATTATTCGCATAGATAGTGGCAGTCAGCTTACCTTCTGAATTCAAACTTGACTCACTGTTTGAAATCAATAGGTTCGTATTAATTGTTGAACCCAATAGATTCACAGGAACATTAGCAGGGATATTGATAGTTTTTGATTGACTAAAGGTCTGCGGTTGTCTTTCGGTCATAGGCTTCATTAATACGAGCGGATTATATCTGCAAACCATTAAACAAGCAAATATCGCAACCTCCATTAACTTACAGTATCCAAGAATGCGACCCTTATTCTTTATTACCACAACTAAACTTTAAAACGCCACATCCTTAAATGTCAAATTTTTTTTACAAATTAATTAGACAGATAGGACAAACTACAACATTGACTTTGTCGAAACTTTTCATTTAAACTTATGTCCATACCCTCTGGATTTTATAGTTCGACTTCCCATCCTTACCGCTCTTGATTTTGCATCACTTCGTCCTATATAAATAGGAGCTCTAAGGTTATTGCGCCCGAATAAGCTCAGCAAATTGTCGACTTTATCTTCATCAATCGAGAACAGCAACTCGTAATCTTCTCCTCCGTATAAGGTCTGATCGATTGTAAGTTCGTGAGTTAAAGGGAGTGCTTCAATCGCAATGCCCATTTGAGAGTCATAGGCAAAATCATTTAAGCTTATTGCCAGAGAGTCTGAAATATCTGTCATAGCAGTAGCACCTGCTGCTCTTATCAAGATGCCTTCTTTGAGTCTCGGCTCAGGTCTTAAGTATCGATTAAGACTGTCTTTTTCAAACCTTGTCATATATCGTGCCGCCCCTTTGACGAGCATACAAGATTTCTTAAATCTTAAATCATCCCTGTCAGCTTTTGAAATGGGTATATTTTGTTGGGATTCATTCACAGCTATTTGTTTTGAATCACTTCCGCTACCTTGATCCTTAACATGTGTACGAAATATGTCAGCCAAAACTTGTGGATTGTCTGATTCATGAAGTATTTTTGCGATTTCAAATCCCTTATGTGACAAACCGCATTGACCTGTTGCAAAAATAAGTTGCCCTGGTTTTAATGCACTTCTTAAATTAAAATTATCACTTTTGTTTGGATTGTCTTTACCGTGTTTGGATCTCTTTTGATGTAATAGTTTTAAATCACTCGCCGAAGCATCGACGCCAATACATGTCACATTTACGAAGATATGAGTAGAATTTGAGATATCACCACCAACCGAAACGACATTAAAGTTTTTTGCAACTTCTGCAATCTCTTTAAGAAATCCTGAGATTTTGAAATCAGTCGGCAGACCCAAAGCTACCAAAATATACTTTGGAACAGCTCCCATGGCAGCAAGATCACTTAACGCTGTACCTATTGCTCGGTAAGCTAAATCATAATTGCTGAAGATGTTTCTATAAAAGTGAACATTCTCGACAACCGTATCGGTTGTAATATAGGTTCCGTTGAGATCCTTTAAGAATGCTGCGTCATCGCCGGCGTACAAAGAGCCCTTTGGTGCTACAGAATTTTCTTTCAACCTCTTTAAAACAGTTTTTTCGTCCAAAATATACCCAGTTTCATCTAAAAAATGTATTTTACTTGGATTGCCATTTTTTTAGAATAATTAGTTCGTTCACGCATATTTAGCTTAAACAATTAATTTGCTATAGGCCACCTTAGCCCAACCTCTTCGATTAATTAGTCGTGGCAATCACCGACGATGTGCCTTAACTCACAGCATATATTTAAAAAGCCGATGGCAAATGCAAATATTGCTAAAACGGCGGCCTTTGATTTCGAATGCAATATTAAGTTTAGAGATTAAAATTATTTTTAGAATTTTAAAACAAGTTTCCTTTGACCGATCTGTATTAATATCCGAGCAAGGCATGAACTAAGACGAAATACCACTGCATGTGACAGTTTTGGTCACCTGGCATAATTTACCCTTGAAATTTCTACAATATGTATTAAAATTAAAAGATCATACTAAATTTTTGATAAGTTTGTTATGTTCAATCTATTTTAATGATAGGTTAGTTCAAAACTTATCATAAACTTATATTCACGGTTAAATAATTGGTTGTCGTTAAATTATTTAACTAGAGTAACTTATAATAAACAAACACAAAAGAAAAATATTTTGATTTGTTTAAACCGCTAGCTTTATAGCTAAAAAGTGATAACAAATATTTACATTAAGTGAGGTCAATTATGTCAAATGAAGTTCCGACTAAAAATCAAAAACTAATAGACTGGGTAAACAGTATTGAGGCCATGACTCAACCGAAGGAAGTAGTTTGGTGTGACGGCTCCGCCCAAGAGTATGACCGACTTTGCGAACTACTGATCCAAAACGGAACATTTACCAAGCTCTCAGATGCTAAACGACCCAATTCGTACTTGGCAAGATCGGATGTCGGAGATGTTGCCCGAGTCGAAGAACGAACTTACATCTGCTCGAAAGAGCAAATTGACGCAGGTCCCACCAACAACTGGAAAGATCCTGACGAAATGCGCCAAATTATGCACTCGTTTTACGAAGGCTCAATGAAAGGCAGAACCATGTATGTGGTTCCATTTTCCATGGGCCCGCTTGGATCCCCAATTTCACAGATAGGTGTTGAAGTCACGGATTCGCCTTATGTTGCCGTTTCTCTTAGAATTATGACAAGAATGGGACAAAAGGTACTGGATCACCTTGGTAATGACAGTGATTTTGTACCGTGTTTGCATTCTGTCGGATACCCCTTAGAACAGGGACAGGCCGACGTTACTTGGCCATGTGACCCCGAAAACACCTATATCGTACATTTCCCCGAAACAAGAGAGATCATGTCATACGGGTCAGGCTACGGCGGAAACGCATTACTAGGCAAGAAATGCTTCGCATTAAGAATAGCGTCGGTTATGGCTAGAGATGAGGGGTGGCTGGCCGAACATATGTTAATTCTTAAATTAACGTCGCCAGACAATGAAATTAAATATATAACTGGAGCTTTCCCGTCCGCCTGCGGAAAAACAAATCTCGCAATGCTGATTCCGACTATCAAAGGCTGGAAGGTAGAAACAATCGGCGATGACATATGCTGGATGAAACTCGGTTCCGACGGTGAATTAAGAGCCATCAACCCCGAAGCGGGCTTTTTCGGAGTTGCCCCTGGAACCAACTTCAAAACGAATCCTAATGCCATGTTAACCCTTAAAGAAAACACTATTTTCACAAATACAGCACTGACCGATGACGGCGATGTTTGGTGGGAAGACATGACCGATGAACTCCCAGATCATCTGATTGATTGGAAAGGAAACGACTGGACGCCTGAATCTGGAGTTGTCGCAGCTCACCCAAACTCAAGGTTTACGGTACCTGCTTCCCAAGATCCAGCAATCGCCGGCGAATGGGAAGATACAAACGGAGTGCCGATCGCCGCAGTACTGTTCGGAGGGCGAAGATCGTCTGTGGTACCTCTAGTTCATGAGTCTTTTTCGTGGGAGCACGGGGTATTCCTAGGAGCAATTATGTCTTCTGAGACCACCGCTGCTGCAAAAGGAACGGCGGGCGTTCTAAGGCGAGATCCGTTTGCCATGCTCCCGTTCTGCGGATACAACATGGCTGACTATTTCAATCATTGGCTTTCGATGAAGTCAAGAACCGACGAAAGCAAGCTTCCTAAGATTTACTACGTTAACTGGTTCAGAAAAAATGCAAACGGCAAATGGCTTTGGCCGGGTTACGGTGAAAACTCAAGAGTATTGGAATGGATATTCAACAGAGTAGTCGGAAAAGCCGATGCCGTCGCTACCCCAATCGGACTGATACCAAAAAAAGAGGATTTGAACTTAGAAAATCTCAATATTTCAGACGAAGATTTAACCGACCTTCTTAAAGTTGACGCTCAGGAATGGAAGCAAGAAGTTCCGCTTATCAAGGAGCATTTTGCTAAATTTGGCGACAGGCTTCCCGCTGAACTGAATGTCCAATTGGAAGAATTAAGCAAAAGGCTTGACGCATAAAGTTGCCGCAACCTGTTTGCTTAAACATTAAGCGTATCCTATTTCAGGGTCAAATCCTTAAATACTTATAAACTTACGTAGATCGACTGGCTCTGTCAAGGGCGAGTTTTGACGAAAGATAAGATGCTGCCCCAATCCCCGATACTCCGGCAAGTATAATCTGTCCTGCCACAAGCGGCAGCGAAAAAATAACGGGAATGATTGCACCCAAAACCCATACCAGCTGCAACTGTGTCTCTATCCTGGCAAATGCTTTGCCCTGCTCCAAAATAGGTACTTGGTTTTGGACAATTGAGTCCAAGGAAGGTCTAGCGACGGCAACCATAATTGCCACCACAAATGCTAATAATGCATTAATCAACAGTCCTCCCACCAATGCCAAAATTGTCGATGACAGACATACGATTGTCAATGCCCAAAGAACAATATATTCTTCTGAAAGAAATTTGCGCAATCTTGGGACGGTTATGTTTCCCGCCATCGAACCTAAGGCCGAACTACTCAGAATTAATCCGTATATCCAGAGAGGAGCATTGATCCTCCTGAGAAAAAAGGCAAGAAAAAACACCAGAAACCCCACCGATCCTCGCAACACGGACATTGCTGACAGTGCCAGAAACCCTCGGGGCGAATTCCAAAGTCCCCGCACTTGCGATTGGTTTACATCGGACCTTGAAACTTTTCTATACTTAAGCCTTTTTTCCTGACGTTGCCGATATATCGTATTTGTCAAACGCAATCCGGAAAATACTGAAAAAATAAAGATTATAATATCGATTCTTAGATCCCAAGGAGAACCGATCAACTTCAATATTGCGGCGCCTGGAATAGATGCGACTACACCGGCAATCGCTGCCAAAAATGCTAGGCGAGCGTTTACGGTTGCTAAATCCGTATCAGAGCTCATGGTTTCGGTGACCAATGCACCTCTGGTGACAACGTAGACTTTTGATGCGACTAAATATAAAAATGCCAACGGGAATAGCAACAACGAGTTCATATTTTCAGCCATGAAAAAGCAGAGAATCGCTCGGCTGATCGAGCTAAACAAAACTAAAGATTTTCGCATTGTTTTGCTGGAATCTAAAAGCCCCCCTAAAAACGGTGCCACCAATGAGAACGGAGCCATAGTAATTAGTAGATACAACATTACATGAGACCGCGCGGCCGTAGGTGAAATTGAGAAAAACAGAGACCCCGCCAAAGAAACAGTCACCAAGGTATCGCCGGCGGACATAAGCATGTGTAGAAGAGCAAGCTTTCCGAAGGGACTTTTTTGGTTCAGTAAATCAGCAAATGCCTTTTTTGCAATGGATTGCAGTTTATTTAGCTTGTCATTGACCGGTTTCATTATACGATTAAATTCTATTCAACAAAAATTAACACATTAACTGCAAATAATAATAAACAACAACATTACACTATACTTGCTTAATATTACATGATTGATATTAATTTTTGATTAAAACTTTATTTGTGTCAAGTTTTTTGAATGCCCACTGGATACAATAATAACAATATGTTACAAACGAATAATCGAATTGACGAAAAATCAGGGCAACAGAGAAAGAGATTAGATCGCTTTGATTATGCAACTCTGCCCTTGAGGGCATTTTTGGGAATTACCTTTGCATATGCAGGGTTACAAAAACTTGCAAACCCTGCATTTTTTAACTCAGCCAGTCCCATTTCCATACAGCAACAATTTAAAGCCTATTCATTACATTCGCCGATCGGGTCTCTATTGAAACCACTTATTCCCTATGCGACATCCATCGGATTTATTATTGCTCTCGGTGAGCTAGCAGTTGGAATCGGCACATTAATAGGACTATTCTCACGAATTGCCGCAATAGGTGGATTACTCATTTCCTTCAGTCTTTTCTTAACGGTAAGCTTTCACTCCAGCCCCTACTTTACAGGAAGTGACATTGTATTCTTTTTTGCGTGGATTCCTTTAATTATTGCTGGTCGACACAATATATTTTCGCTCGAGACTTATATTGTTAATTATGCCGATAAGTTAAATCAAAACGCCAAAAGCAGGTACGGCCAACGACAAGCAGAAATGGATCGCAGAAGGTTTTTATCCACAAGCGCAGTTTATACTGCGGCCGTCGGTCTCATACTTGCAGGAGGTTCGTTTATCATAGGCAGGCTATTGTCGGGGAACCAAAAAGCGCTGTCTTCGGTTCCTAATACCCCAAATTTAAGCGCTCCCTCTACTCCAATTTCCCCTGGCACGTCAACGAATCACAATTCGGGTAGCGCCGTCGCGCCAACTAACGCATCCAGCACTACCGTGGCAGGCACGGTGATTGGACCTGCATCTCAGGTGCCTATGGGCAAAGTTGCGGCTTTTACCGATCCATATTCCGGCGATCCGGCTTACGTATTGCATTTAACTTCTAATAACTTCGTGGCCTTTAATGCGGTGTGCCCGCATGCCGGATGTACTGTGCAACCTGTACTTTCTCAGTCAGTATTCCAATGTCCGTGCCACGGTTCGCAATTCGACCTGAGTAGCGGTCAAGTTATTTCAGGGCCGGCATCATCTAATCTAACCCCCGTAAATATAGTGCTCTCAAACGGCATCATTTACGTAACAGATTAAAAATTCAAGTTGCCCGCGCGAGGGCGACGGCGAATCTAAACGATCCAGGTTACTTATCGTATCCAGTTACTTCAAGACTGGTTGCCAATTCATAGTCACCGGATTTGGTAATCTTACCCTTGCTCAACACATGAACTTTATCGGGTTTTAAGATTTCCAATATTCTGGAGTAATGCGTAATTACAACTACTGTCATAGAAGTCCTATGAGATAGGTCATATACCCTGGCTGACAACTCCTCCAGTGCATCAACATCCAACCCGGAATCAAGTTCGTCCAGAATACAGATCTTGGGCTCCATCACCAACATCTGAAAAATTTCTAAACGTTTTCGTTCTCCGCCCGATAGCTCGACGTTAAGCCCTCGCGTGAGCAAGTTTTCTTGGATGGAAAGCGAGTGTGCTATATTCATTATTTCATCTTCGGATTTTTCGACCATCAACGACGCATCAAGAAGATCAAGAGCCGTAACTCCAGGCACTTCCAACGGATATTGGCTTGAAACGAACATTTTTAGCGCTGCGATTTCAAAAGGCAATTTATCCGTTAATTCAATTCCGTCAACAGCAATTGATCCAGAAACAATTTCATAACCCGGCTTTTTCATGATTGACGATGCTAATGTAGATTTACCCGATCCGTTGGGGCCCATTATTGCATGTATCTGACCTTTATCAACAGTTAGATTCAAATCCGACAAGACTGATTTACCGGTTACATTTACGTTAAGGTTACTTATTACGAGCTCTGATCCCATGGACTAATCTCCAAAATTAATGTAGACGACTTCATTTTCAATTTTAAGTTCATAAACTTTGACAGGGTTTCTGGCCGGAAGACAGGTCGGCTGACCATCAATAAGTGAAAAGGTGGATCCATGTTTAAAACACTCCAAAGTCATCTCGTCTCTGTCTACTTCTCCCAATGAAAGCGAATAATCTTGATGAGAACATCGGTCATCAAGGATATAAATATCTTCGTCAAACCTTACTACGGCAAAACAATGACCCCAGCGGTCAACCTTAGTCACACCGTCATTCGTCAACATGTTTAGTTCTATAAGTTCTTTAAAATTTTCCATCAATTATGCTACAATTACTTGTCTTTGTTAAGTCAACCTGTCAATCAAAACACAGGTTGCAAAAACTAAAATATACAATTTTTACCTGTTAAACAAACCTCGCAACAAATCAATCTGGGAGTTCTCGAATAATCGATTTTGCCGCCGTTATTGCCTGTACAGGAAGCGCATTTGGTCTCACGGTATCCATAACCGAATTTAGAAACCCCTTAATAATTAGTTTTTTAGCCAAGGTCGGTTCAATGCCCCTAGATTCCAGAAAATTCAGTTGCTCCAAGTTAATAGGACCAACCGAAGAGGCGTGATCGCATCGAACGTCATTTTCCAAAATATCCAAATTGGGAATGCTTTCAGCATGTGCCGTTGAAGTTACCAGCAAGTTTTTATTAGACTGAATTGCTTTTGATTTTTTTGAACCGTTTTGCATCTTTACCAACCCAGTCGTAACGCTTTGAGCGCATCCACCCAATACCGTCGCCGAAATCATATTTGATTCGGTTCTAGTCCCGACATGATTTTGTTTTGTTCGCAAGTCAAGTTTTTGATCATATCGTCCGTGTGATACCGCCGCCAATTCGGATACGGAACCCTCTCCCACTAGGTTTGAATCTATCCTCATTCGGCAGACTGACGATCCGATTGAAAACTGTAAGGTATTAAGTTCAGCTCCAGATTCATGGTTACTCAATTGCAATCCAGAAAATAAATTCTCATAAGAAAGCAGCTGAAACCTTACATATGAAGTTCTAGAATTCTTACCCAAATTAAGCAGCGTAACAGGAAGTACGAAAGAATTGTTATTTTGGGATACAAAAATTTCTACAACCTTAATGGAGGAGTTTTCGTTGGCACCGATTATCACGGTCGGACTGACAATACAGTTTGAAGCAGTAATCAAATTAACGATTGTAACGCATCCTATCGGTTCCGCGTTTTTGCCACAGCTTACATAAACCAAATCTTTCGTTATACAGCCACACAGTGCATCATAAAATTTAGGTTCGTCACTAAGTCTCGTTTCAGTAATCGACTTAGGTAAATCATCAAAAGAGTTTTGTATCAAAACCGCTGAACCAGCTTTATTGATTATTTCAGATACCGATCCATCGGTTACAATAACCACCGCGGAACTTGATTCAATCAAATCAATTAAATGCGAATAGCCTAAAGATGCCAAAAGCTTCTCGGTTTCCTGCAAACCGACATTTTTCTGTTCAAATTCAACTTCTAGGGATTCCAAATCCAATTCTGGAATTTTGGAAAATTTAAACACCTCTTGATCCGCAGTCGGATACGCGGATTTAGTCAATTTCTTAAAGCAATCTTCCTTAAATTCCCGAACCCAACCTGGCACATGTTTGGCCGAAATTTGAGCGTCAACGGATTGCTTTATTTTCTCCAATAGAATTTCGTTCAGAATACAACCTCGAGAAGTTACCAAAAAAGTTTATACTTAATTCTAACATTTGAAATCTTGTTTTAAATCATGTAAATCCTAAACTAAACTGGACCGAGTGAGTACATCTATGGACACTTCTTTGGAATTTAAAGGTTTTGATATTACCGTCGAAAACGACATAGCCATGCTTTTAATTGACAGGCCCGAAAAGAAAAATGCAATGAACATGGATTTCTTTAAAAACCTTCCTAAGGCTATACAAACGCTTGATCAGCTGGAAGATGTTAGGGTAATAATTTTGGGTGCAAAAGGAAGCAGTTTTAGTGCCGGTCTTGATTTAACGGCACTCGGAGAGATAACAGCAGCTCAATCGGATAATCAACAAAACACCTTAACGTCGCAAGCAACTAACTCTAAAAAGCTCTACGAAAACATAAAATTTTTACAAGAATCTATTTCATCGGTGGAGAACTGTTCAAAACCAGTAATCGCCGTAATTCAGGGTTATTGTCTTGGTGGCGGGATCGATTTAATCACCGCTTGTGATATCAGGATAGGCACCGCAGATTCGACATACTCAATTAGAGAAGTAAAGATGGCAATGGTTGCAGATTTAGGTACGCTTCAAAGACTGCCTAGAATAATTTCACTGGGCCACATTAACGAACTCGCCTTAACCGGCAAAGACATTGACGCAAACTACGCCAAAGAGATCAACCTAATAAATTTTGTTGGCAAAGATATTGATGAGGCATTTGAATATGCCAATACGACAGCCAGACAAATTGCAGCCAACTCCCCTCTGGTGGTCGCAGGGATAAAGAAGACTGTAACTTCATTTTTAGCTCAAGAGGTAAAAGAAAGGCTCGAAGATGTTGCAATGCATAACACGGCATATATCACCTCTAATGACTTAATCGAAGCCGTTACCGCTTTTTTTGAAAAGCGCAATCCAAAATTTACCGGTAGTTGATGATACTAGGTTAAGGACTATTTCTTTTTCCAGAAACTGAACTTTTTATTCTTCTTGTTTTCAAACTCGGAAACTACTTGAGGCCCCACTTCATTAACAAGCTCTTCAGCAGCATCTAAAACGGCATCGGCATCTTGAGTATTTATCTGTTCGGGTCGGCTCTCGAGCTTAGGTTCGATTAGGTTGCCCCTGTGCCATCCGGCATCGGCCAACCTCTTTGTGTACATCTGGCAATTTTCCGGGCAACTCCACGGAGCATCTGGAGCCAGTCCTAGCACACAAAACCTGGCAACCTCTCCTGAGTTATAAGTTCTGGACTGAAAATTTTTACAGTCTTCGTTCATTGCCATGTTTCAAGTTTAGTTAAAGTTAAAGTAAATCGGCTATCAGCCAACGAAATTTACCGGCTCGCCGCCAGGTAAATACAGTTAAGTTCTCAGGCGGTCACCACTGAACCTAATCTTTCTACTGTATCGAAAAGACTGTTATTAAAACACTTAAATGATAAGGTTTAATTCATCATACATTTTGAATAAATAACTTTGCTAAAGTGGGTTACCCAACTGGTCTGGGTCTTAACTGCGTAGCTTAGGTTAATAGATATGAACGGAGTATTCAATGACAGCATCTTTAGTGATCGTCGCAATGGCAGTCGGTTTTACAATCGGCACATTTAGTACATACCACCTCTTGAAAAATAGAAATTCAAACGCTGAGCCTGAAAATAATCTTCAAGTAATAGACTCAGTGTTTAATAATGCCACAAATCTTTTAATTTCACGACTTGAGAATCACATTAATACACTCGAATACAACAGAAACGCAGCTATGAGTGATCTTTATAACCAATTGAGGTCGGTGGAATTCAGCCAAAAAGAGCTGAGAGATGAAACTTTAAAACTCAGAGCTGCCCTCTCATCAAATACGTTTAGAGGCCAATGGGGTGAAATTCAGTTAAAACGCGTAGTCGAAATAGCCGGGATGGTGGAACGTTGCGATTTTGACCTTCAAGTTACAACTACAAGCTCGGATGCAAATTTCAGACCCGACATGGTAGTACACCTGCCAAATGACTCGACTATTGTCGTTGATGCCAAATGTCCTTTGAATTCTTTTCTTTTGGCCTTAGACGAGCCAGACCCAGAAGTCAAAGATGCACATCTAAAACAGCATGCCAAAGAACTTGAAAAACACATAACTGGTCTTTCTTCAAAGTCGTACTGGGCGCAATTCCCAAACTCGCCCGAATTCGTAATTATGTTTTTACCGAGCGAGGCAATCTTTTCATATGCATTAACCGCACAACCAGATTTAATAGAAAAAGGAACACAGAACAAAGTAATTATTGCGACTCCAACTACTTTAATTGCCTTACTTAAGGCGGTATCGTACGGTTGGCGTCAGGATGAACTCAGTAAAAATGCCCAGGCAGTAAGTGTCCTCGCAACCGAGCTCCACACCAGGTTGATTAAATTTAACGAGCATTTTCTTAAAGTGGGCAAATCTCTAAATCAATCCGTAGATACGTTTAATAACGCGGTAAGCTCATTTGACTCAAGAGTTATGTCAACGATCAGAAAATTTGAAAACTTGACAGGAGCAGATGGGAACCTTGAAAATCCCGAACAGATTACCAATAAAGCCAAAGGCGGTATGTTATCGTCTAACGATAACAATTAACCGATTGCGCCTTCCATCTGAAGCTCAATCAGTCGACTCCATTCAACCGCATATTCCATCGGCAAAGTCTTAGTTACAGGCTCTATGAACCCATTCACGATCATGGACATGGCCTGCTGTTCGTTTAGACCTCGTGACATCAGATAGAACAGTTGATCCTCGCCGATTTTGGCCACCGTTGCTTCATGTCCGACCGAAGCGTCATTGGTATTCACTTCGATTGTTGGCTTAGTTTCAGATATGGAATAATCGTCCAAAATCAACGCATCACAGCGCACGAAACTCTTTGAATTTAATGCGGTATCATCTACGTGCACCATACCCCTGTATGTAGTTTTGCCACCGTCTTTTGAAATCGATTTTGAAATGATAGTAGAAGTAGTCTCTTTAGCAAAGTGATACATCTTAGCTCCAGCATCCTGATGTTGACCATTTCCGGCATAAGCAACCGACAGTACTTCTCCAGAAGCTTTTGGACCCATCAAATACACCGAAGGATACTTCATCGTTAGGCGAGACCCGATGTTACCGTCTATCCATTCAACCCTTGCTTCGGCTTCGGCTCGGGCCCTCTTGGTTACCAAATTGTATACATTATTTGACCAGTTTTGAATTGTTGTGTATGTAATTCTTGAGCCTTCAAGAGCGACCAACTCCACCACGGCCGAATGAAGCGAATCCGAAGAATAAATTGGCGCTGAACAACCCTCAACGTAATGTACATTCGAGCCTTTATCGGCAATTATTAAGGTTCGTTCAAACTGACCCATATTCTCTGCATTTATCCTGAAATATGCTTGAAGGGGCAATTCAACTGAAACGTTTTCAGGAACATAGATAAATGAGCCCCCCGACCAAACAGCCGAATTTAAGGCGGCAAATTTATTATCGTTTGGCGGAATTACCTTTCCAAACCATTTTCTGACAATGTCAGGATACTCCCTCACGGCAGTGTCCATATCGCAAAAGATTACTCCCTGTTTTTCAAGATCTTCTCTGTTTCTGTGATAGACGACCTCGGATTCATACTGTGCGGTTACTCCAGCCAAATATTTTCTCTCAGCCTCGGGGATGCCTAACTTCTCATAGGTATTTTTCACCGATTCGGGAAGCTGATCCCATGCGTTTACCTGCTTATCGGTAGGTTTAATGTAGTAGTAGATATCATCAAAGTTCAAATCGGGCATATTCACCGCAAACCAGTTGAGCATCGGTTTTTTTTCAAAACGAGAAAGAGCTTTAAGACGAAATTCTCTCATCCACTCAGGCTCCTTTTTCATAACGGACATCTCTTTGACGATATCTTCATTTAAACCCTTTTTTGGTTTAAATACGTAGTCCTCCTCGTCACTCCACCCTAATTTGTAGGGACCAATCCCGACTGAAGTCATAATAACACCTGCTTAAATTAAGAACCGATTGCCTGAAAACAATAATCCTGTTACCAATAATATTTTATATTTATATCCTAACAACTAAATAAGATCCTCACCACTAAATTAAACTAAATTAAAGCATTATTCACAGTAGACAAAGTATACCTACCAGCTCTAAATCGGAGTCAACTTTAGCAGATTATCTTTAATTGGCCACCTGTAGGTTCTATTGATATAAGTCTTCGGTCAAATACCTAGCCAGAAGTGATATAAATTTACCTTGGTCTAGATCGGGCAATATTTTAATCTTTGAGGCAAAATCAAAGTGTTTTGCGTCTGTGGAATAAGACGATTTATCCGTGAAGGCAGTAACTCGCTTTGCACCCAATCGATCGTATAAAGTAATTAAATCCATTTCCGTAAAGCGATCGGCGGAGTTAATACCAACATAATAACATGATCCGAATCTATTTCTTCTCTGAGAAATGCCCACCACTTTTTTTTTACCGAAATAAACTTCACCTTCGTTTCCGTCCAAAAAACACCAAATCTTTCCTTCTAGTGAATTTTGCAACGGCTTTGATCTCACATAAAAGCTTTCCGTTGATTCATGTGCGTTTAAACCTTTTGGAGCTAAACCGTATAGTTCGTTCAGGATGCAAGCCAATTGCTTACCCACATAGTTAAAACTTTTTTTTAGGTTAAGTTCGTAGGCGGGGTCATCTGCCGGGATTAAAATATTGACCCATATAAAACTGCCTGGAATGACCAAAACTGCCCCGCCACCGCTCCTTCTTTTTACTATTTTTATCTGATTCTTGAATTCGGATTCAAGCTTGTCTACCCGATAGTTTTTTTCGTCGCCAGATGACCCCAAAACCAACATGGGCTCAGATATTTCAACCGCTTCGACGGTTCGCTCAAATTTTGCATTCGGCGGCACTCTTTGAGCCAATATTTCCGGCGTGCCTTGTATCTTTTCGATCTTAATTTTCGGTTGCAACCTTTTAATAACGAATATCTTAAGCTAAAAGATACCTTCAAATTTTAATTCTTGAATTATTTAAACTAAGAATTAAATGTTATCAAATGCCTCAGGTAAGGTTCCCAGTCCTCTCTGTGACAGAGATCTCCCATCAACATCCATCGGTTTTTGGGGACATCTGGCGGTTTGGCCAGGGAATATCCGATTTCGTGCATCAGTCTGTCCTTTTTCTTAAAGTTACACCTCTTGCACGCAGCCACAACGTTATCCCAGGTATTACTACCTCCTTTGGATCTTGGGAGTACGTGATCAATGGATTCAGCTGGTTCGCCGCAGTATTGGCAACGGTGATTATCTCTGATGAATACGGCTTTTCTTGTCAAAGCAATCGTTTTAAAGTACGGCGTTTTAATTCTATACCGCAACTTTACGACAGACGGTTCCGGAAAATCGAATGTATTGGATCTAAAATATCTACCCGTCGAATGCAAAATATCGGCTTTACAAGCCAGCGACAGAAGCATTGCTCTTTTTGAAGACACAATTCCCAAGGGTTCATAGGTGGAATTGAGAACAAGAGCGCTGCCGACGGCGGTGCCTCGATATGAAATTATCACCGGTTCGGGAGCAGCTATCGGTTCTTTAAGTACTACCATTCCACTCCCATATTTTTCAATTAGTCCGAGTCCAGTCCAAAAACTTTGCTATCTCCCTAGGATTCGGAACGTAGCAGGGATCTCCATATGCCGTTTCCATACGAAACCTAAGCCATCTCTTATCTGGCAGCGGTAAGAACGGATATTTACGGTACCAGCTTTCGGGTGAAAGAATATACAACTGGTAGATAGCCGGAAAGATGAGGCCGGGCTTTTCGGCGACGGCAACCATTACAGATTTTATCCATTTATTCCAATTTGGTTTGTCAGACTTATCCATGGCCAACTGTAAAGTAATACAAGTTAATATTTAACCTAAATTTATTTTATATGTTATCGAACCAACATATGATTTAATCTTCCAAATAATTAAAATACTGCTACAACCCGCATTAATATCGCGACCCACCAACTCAAAACGTCAAACCCATGCTAGCCACATTATTAAAACTAATTCGATTTCTACGAACAAACGCATAAATACAAAATGCCGTGTATTTACCCGCTCAAACTACCACGCGAGTTTGAGTTGTACTTAGCACATTAAAATCTGTCATTTCAGCTGTTCTGCATTGCCTGCCCGATGGCTTCAAATATCTTCATGGTATCTTTTTCTATATGTTTGCGAGCCATAAGCAAAAAAATCGTTCCGATGAATGCAACTGGCATTAAAAGCGCAAAGGCAACTCTAAAATTACCTCCGAATTGAGTTGCAATTGCCGAAGTAACGACTGGAGCAGCAGCCGAACCAAAAATTATTGAAGCGATATTAAAAGCTCCAAAACCCGCGCCTCTCAGATGCGCAGGTACCGAATCGGACAAGCCCGAACGCAACGCCGGTACCGACGAAGCTGCAGACAAAAAAGCGAACAGCTGAAGCACGAAGACGGGCCAAAAAGGTAACGGTAAAAATGAAAGCATAAACAGAGTACCGCTAATTAAGAGACAGATTCCCGGTACCACTACTCGTGCTCCCAGAAACTTTTTTACCCATTTATCTGCCATTAATCCACCGATCAGTGTTCCGGGAATTCCCGCCGCAATTGCCAAAATGGCAAAAAGAAAGTTTGCAGACTCTTGAGACATATCGAACTGCCGTTGATAAAGTGTGGGCATCCAAGTCGACACTGCCGTTACAACAAACAAAATCGCCGAAACTCCCACTAAGGCATATCTCATAGTCGGTATCTTTAGTATTGTCTTAACATCTTGAACCAACCCAGAGCCCATATCCTTTAAAAATCCTTTGATGCCGTTAGGGAAAAGAGGTGCGATTTCAGTTTCGACTTCCAAATTAGGCTCCGACGCATGTAATGCCTCGGCCCGATCGGCCGTCCCTCTTTTGGGTTCTGGCAGTCGCCAACAAAACAATGCAATCAGCAAGCCAGGACCAATGGATACAAAAAAGGCCAGCCTCCAGCCCATCGATCCAAAATGAGTTCCAAAAAACGAACCTATTGCAAGACCCACTCCTAAACCGATATACAAAAGACACTGCTGAATCGCAAAAGCCTTTCCCCTTTGATTTATTCCGTAAAAATCTGCAAGCAAACTAGATCCCGACGGATCCGACACCGCTTGCCCAAACCCCAATGCCCCTCTCAGCGACACTAATAGCCAGAATGCGCCAATGGGCACTAGGCCCCCCATAGAACTGATAACGGACCAGATCATAATTGTTATTGCCATTAAGTTCGATCGATTCCATCGATCACCGATATAGCTTGCCGGCATCGTAGCGACCCCGTTTACCACTATAAATGCAGAAAATAATATGCCGATTTGAAAATCATTTACCTTAAAGACGTGAGCGATCTGATTGGAGGTACCGCGAACTATGTACTGGTCAATGCTGTCAATCATGACGGCAAATCCCAATACCCACATTGGCCAGTTTGAAACTTTTTTTGTTTTCATAAAAATCTATCTTGAACTTATTTCAAATTTCACTTAATTTTCTGTCAACTTCAGTACACAAGACAACATTACTTATGTTGGCAACTTTGGTATCGACTGCTCCGCAAATTACCACCGATTGTTTACTACATTATCTGTTTGCAGCTACGGGTATTCATAATATTCAGGTGATCTAGGAGTGAATCCCTAAGGTTTGCCCAAGTATATCTTTAGTAACCTTAACTCAGAAGCAAATCTTAATCCCAGCTCATTGTATTAAGCACTGTCCCGAATCTACTGTCCCGAATCTACTGTCCCGAATCTACTGTCTCTGTCGGTAACGGTATTTTCAAAACCTAAATCCGTTTACTGAAAAAATAAAATGCACAAATTATTTTGCAATTCCCTATAATCAAGATGAATTGGACTATAAATCAATAATTACTTTTAAAACAGTCTATCTTAGGAGACTACTTAATTAATGACATAGAAAAATCCTTAAATCTAACCAATATTATTTTCCATGACCAGTAATAATCTCCTCAAACTACATTTCAAACTGGAGAATTTGAGTTCACCTTCGGCCAAGGCTTTTCTGATTCAAATCTATAAGCTAGATCCAAAAGTAGCGAGTCTTGATGATGTTTGGCCATCACTTGCATACCGACCGGCATATTATCTAAGGTCCCGACAGGTATAGAAACGGCAGGCGAGCCGTACATATTAGCGGGAATAGTCAGTGCACCGTTATTACCCACGGCTTTTTCAAAACCGTATTCCTTCATTAAATCAATATCACCAACTTTTGTTGGCATCGGACCTTTCGCGTCAAAAGCAGTATCCGGGTTGGTAGCAGTAATCACCAAATCGACTTCGTCAAAAATCTCAGCCATTTTTTCATTTAATCTTTTCCTCTCAATTTCGGCTTGTGCGGCTATTTTTAAATCATAACCGTGCGAAGCAACATTTAATATAAAATTTATTTCCGGAGTAAGGTCATCGGCACATTCTGGATAATATTCACCAAGTTCTCCCATTAGGCCAACTGTATTTGACATCGCCCAAGACAATGATGCTCTCGGCATTTCAAAATTTTTCTTTTCGACTTTATTTAAATTACAAATTTTAATAAGCAATTCTGCGTTCTCGTAAATCATCTCTTCGACTCTCGGGTTCACTATGGCAGAACCAAACAAGTCTGGCGTAACTACAACTTTCAATCCATCGAGATCGTATGTCCCCAAATTTTTCTCGTATCCAGAAAAATGAGGAAGGCTTAGGGGATCGTGAGTATCAGCTCCGTTGGTTACATCTAAAAATCTTGCTGTATCTCTGACAGAACGCGATAGGCAACCTAAAACGGCTGTAAGAGCTCCTATTTCCGCTTTCGGTCCCTTGGGTATCCTTCCATAGGTAACTTTAAGGCCAAATAAACCGGTAAATGCGCATGGGATTCTGATTGATCCACCCCCGTCCCCGCCAGTACCGATTGGGATTAAACCACCAGAAACGGCAGCTGCCGTTCCCCCTGATGATCCACCGGGGGTTTTGTCAAGATTCCACGGATTTCTTGTAATTCCGTTTATTTTTGTAGAAGTACAATTTATACCCCCAAACTCACTTGCAGTAGTCTGTCCTACAAAAACCGCCCCTGCTGTTCGTAGCCTTGCCAAATAGGTTGCTTCATAATTCGCGATTCGATCTTTAAATACTAAAGACGCTCCTGTGTTTGGCCAATTCAATACGGGATCAAGTTGCTTAATCCCAAAAGGAATTCCTCCAAAGGGTAGAGATATGTCTGCCCGTTCGGCAGATTCGACTGCCTCTTCATCTAAGTAACAAAAGGAATTCAATTGAGACTTTGATATGTTGTCGAGCACCGCGGCGAGTAATTCCTTAGGAGATATTTTCTTCCCCCTTAAAAGCTTGCTTAAATCCACCGCATCGAGATTTAATATTTCTTGGTCCATTTCTCTCCTATAAATATTTTTTGTCAGTCAAAAATAGATTGCAATAAACCGAGACCCGGTATACCCACGTAACTGTTAGAGTAAGAAAATATCTATTGACTATCTACATTTTTTCACAAATCGGTATGAATTTGCAAATAAGCCAAATATCGACATTTTGATTTATAGACTAGTTGAGCCTTGTTAGCGGCAATTAGATTTGACAACGATTATTTGCAACAAAGATACTCAGTTGCAGCCACTAAATTAATAAAAGCTTGCTTTTAATTAGCCGTACTTAACCAACCGACAACATTGCGTCAATAGCAAGGTAGAAGGCATAGGTCAGTAATGAGGCACTATGGTTTTAATTAAATCTCAATGGCTATTAAAATTACTGCATACATAGCTTGAAAATTCTGTCGAACAATCTCCCAATAAATTCAACTTTTAGTAATTTAGTTTTATAATACCGTTTGTAATATTTGCCAAAATAAAAATGTTGGCTTTCTGATGGTCCCAAACTTACAGCAAATATTTTAGCTCAAATTTAAAACATTTTCTAATAAGTTTGACAAAACTTCAATTTGAATAAATTATTTCAACTTTTGCTTGTGCGCCTTTGCTTTAAAATATTTTTGATCATTTATTATGGTAAACGTTACATCGCAAAATGCCAACATTGGGTCTACAGTCTCTTACTATTTTACCCTGGTTCAATTTTGCCTAGGCTAATTTAAAACTCAATAATATTTAGATTTGACAAACCAACAGCAGCGGCGCCCAAGATAGGTCCCCTGTCACTTAATATTGAAGGTTGTATGATGGCCCCTCGGGAAAAGTCAAGCCGACAAATCCTGTCGATCTCTTTTTGGGCCGATTGGAAAAATATATCTTTGTACCCTAAGGCAACCGACCCGGCTACAAATGCCCGATTAATATCAAGCAAATTAAAAACTGAACCGACCGCTTTGCCAACAAGTTTACCGGTTCGAACCTTAATTTTAGTCGATGCATTTTTTGGCGATACTCCGTAGATTTTTTGAATAGCTGTTCCCGATGCCTCCGCTTCAAGACACCCTCGTGCGGAACAGCCGCATCTATGACCGTTGCTCACGACATTGACATGACCAATATGTCCGCAGTTGCCCTTGTCTCCACCCAAAATTCTGTTATCAAGAAAAATTCCTCCTCCTATGCCAGTAGAGACCACCATGGAAATAAAATTATCTAAGCCGCCAGCGGCGCCTAGCCATTTTTCAGCCAGAGTTAAGGCTTTTGCATCGTTGTCAATATATACATCGAGATTTAAATCTTGTTGAAGCTTCGAAACCAACGGGAAGTCTCTAAAGGCTATTATATTAACGGGCGAGACCTCTCCTTTGGTCAAATCCATCGGCCCTCCGCATCCAATCGAACCAAATTTTATCTTTAAGTTGGGTGAGATGTTTTTAAGGATATCGGTTGCTCCTGTCTTGATCGCTCCATATAACCGTTCTGTAGTTACCCTATTCAGAGTTTTATATTTTTGCGAAGCATGGATCGTGCCATCGTATCCAACAACGGCCACCTCAAATTTAGTGCCACCTATATCTATAGCTAAAACCGCGTCATTAGAAAACTTCATCTGAACTCTTCTTCTTTAATTCTGCAGGTGTGAATATTGCATTTATTGGATACTTAATAGTTAAGTTGACTTTAAAACACTACTTGATCAAGAAGTAGCATAGTTGATTAGAAGTAGCATAGTAAAATAAATATCCAACATTAAATCATGATTAATTCAACTACGCAAAGTATGTCACACATTTACCACAAAAGTCAAAACCAACCCAAAAATTCGTCTACCCTCAAATTAAAAAGAATTTAACGAACAGTAGGTAAAAACATAGTATTCTATATCCCTATCTCTCAGCTAGCCTTACGATCTAACTGACCCTGGGCACCTGCAACGCCAGGGACCGCTTCTTCCACCAGCAAGTTCCACCGCTGTCGATGTCGCCTGTCGAGAAGTTGAAGGGTGTACTTACGCGTCCGTGGGTCCGTGCGATCTGGGGTCTGTCGAGAACGTCTCGACAGGATCACACGGGCAGCGTTCACATC
>JAJZNL010000046.1 GCA_021852345.1 Actinomycetes bacterium | reverse complement strand
CCCCGGATCGCACGGACCCACGGACGCGTATGTACACCCTTCAACTTCTCGACAGGCGACATCGACAGCGGTGGAACTTGCCGGTGGAAGAAGCGGTCCCTGGCGTTGCAGGTGCGGGGGGTCAGTTAGATCGTAAGGCTAGCTGAGAGATAGGGATATAGAATACTATGTTTTTACCTACTGTAAATATGAGTAAATGTTAAGGATATTGGGTCAACTTTGGTTCTTTAAATGTATATACAACAAGAAGCACGCTGCACTTGATAGCATCCGACAAAACTGCCGGTTATATGAGTGATGAAAATTCTATCTCATTTATGACAAAATCGGGTTGCTAGACAATTTTTTAAGCCAGCAACTTAACCTTTAAGGCGTGGGGTTTAATTAAAACTTTCACTTAATTTTAGATACGATTTACTTTGATTTAACTTATGGATATTAACTTTCATCTCATGAGATTAAATTTTAAACAAAAATATTTAAATGCTAAAAACAATAGCATTGGGAATGTAAATAGTCGCAAGGGCGGTAGATCTGTCACGGTTGGACAGAAAAACAGCATACTGAAACATCGCAGCAGCGCCACCGTCAAGAGAAAATCCGCTATTATTTTGGTGTTGTCGTTAGCAGGGCTTCTGTTTGCCGCTTGTTCTTCAGCGGCAAATGCCTCGGCGACAAAATCACAAGCAGGATCGTCGGCACCGCCGCTCGTAATCTATTCAGCTCAAGGTTACGATAAGGCTGAAGTTACCGCATTTGAGAAGGCAACCGGCATAAAAGTAAATTTGGACGATAACTCGACAGGACCTTTATTGGACAAAATTCAAGCAGAGAAAAACAATCCCCAGTGGGGTCTGCTGTGGGTAGACGGTGACGAAGCGTTTGCTCAAATGGACTTACAGGGTATGCTACTAAAGGGTTTTGAACCGAATGTATCTTGGAACAGCATTGGTACAAAACTGATACCCAGTGACAAAAGCTATATTCCAACAGGTGTAACTATGGCAGGTACGGTCATTTACAATTCAAACGTAGTTCACAACCCTCCTACAACATGGAATGACCTTTTGCAATCAAAATGGCAATACGTTGTTGGTATGAACGATCCGTCTATATCTGGACCCACATATCCGTTTGTAGCGGGAATAATGAATTATTTGGGTGGTGTCAGTAAAGGCGAACAGTATTTCACAAACTTGCAGTCTAACGGACTGGATGTCCACGAGACAAATGGTGACACTCTACAAGCCTTAGAAGTCGGTCATATAAAAATCGGAATCATACAGAGTTCAGCCGCTATCGGAGCAACTATTAAACACCCTAACCTTAAAGTGGTATTTCCGAACCCCGTCACAGCAATTCCCAGTGTAATAGGCATAGACCGTCACGCTCCAGCAGCTGAAATTGCTGAAGCCAAAAAGTTTGCTGAATTTGTACTCTCACCGGCGGGGCAGAAAGTGATGCAAAGCGGAGACCCTCACGGTGACTCACTCTACTGGCCAGTCTTAAATGGGGTACAGCCGTTACCGGCACTTCCTTCGTATTCATCAATTCCACATGTACAAGTCATCGATCCATATAAGTGGGGACCCCAAGAAGCGCAAGTCAATAGCTGGTTTGACAATAACATAGCGTAATTTATTAGGACATAAAGTTCTCATGACTAAAAAACTATAATGATTGGGACGGCTAGGGTAGGCGGACGCAAGTACGCCTACCACCGAGTTTTTTCCAAGATTAAAATCGGCAGTTGGGCACCGCCAGTCTTTGTTATTGCCATACTTACAATTCTGATTGGTTTGCCAATCGGAGCATTCATATTACAGGCCATATCACCGCGACTCTTTGGACAAGGAAGCAGCTACTTTACCTTAGCCAGTTTTGGCTCCGTTTTGAAAGGAATAACTTTTAGGGCGTTTGCCGATTCGCTTATCGTTTCGATACTGTCTTCTATTATCACATTGGTTTTGGCATTTCCGTGTGCCTGGCTCGTAAACCGCACCAATATCTACTTCAGGCGCCTCTGGCCTATTTTAATGTGGGCTCTACTGCTGATACCTACCTATATGACTGCTGACGGCTGGCAATATCTGTTTGAACCCTCAGGCGTCCTACAGAGGCTGAGAATTCCGCACTCATTCGTTTACGGTATTATTTTTAGTCCAGTCGGTGTGATCTTAGTACTTTCGCTTTCGGCGTTGCCATTTTCATTTTTTGTTTTATCATCTTCAGTTAACGGCGTAGGCCAAGAGCTCGAAGATGCTATAAGGCTTTTCGGGGGCAGAAGTTTCCAAGTCTTTAAAATGCTTTTTCTTATAATGATGCCTGCAATCTTGTCCTCCTTGGCTATCACATTTGCCGAATCGATGTCTGACTTCGGTGTTGCTTCTACGCTAGCCTTTTATTCGCATTTTCCTATGGCTACCTTCCAACTTTTTAACTCGATAAACAACTTTCCGCCCAATTTCGGAACTGCGGCTGGAATCGGCGCTCTTTTGATGTTGTGTGCCGTAATTCCAATATTTGTTCAATCCAGAGCATTAAAATCCCGATCCTATGCCACATTATCTGGAAGAACGGTTCGACCGAAACGGGTTTACTTTAAAAGATCGACAAGAATTTTTGCTACTGGGTTTTTGGCGACTGTCTTTTTGTTTGGAATAGCGATACCGGTATTTGGTGCCATAGTTGCCTCAATGCTGCCTTCGTTTGGAAACGGTACCTCTCTTAAACTAAATTTCACTTTTGCCAACTACACTCACCTCTTTAAGGGCAGCTATATTAATCCGGTTTTTCTTTCGGGAAAGCTAAGTTTTATTACCGCTGGAATAACTGTAATTATGGGTGTAATAATGGCAAGGCTTTTAGTAACAAAACGACGGTCCAAGATATCTAAGGGTGTTGATTTGGCGTTACTAGGCTCAATGGCGCTACCAGGAATAGTATTGGCGGCGGGGTATATATTTTCATTTAATCTGCCAATTACCGCAAAATTGGGAATTGATCTATACGAGACTATTCCGTTGTTGATAATGGGCTATATCGCCACCGCTCTTCCAAGTCAAACGAGGCTCTTGGTTGCTCCTATATCACAGTTTAAAGATTCCATGATCGAATCTTCCAAGGTACACGGCAACGGAAACTTTAGGTCTTGGATTAAAATTGGTTTCCCTTTGATGTCAAAAACCTTAATGTGGGCATGGGTTTTGACTTTCGTAAAGACCTTTACGGAATTACCAGTATCCCAGATACTCTATCCGCCCGGACAAGAGCCCATATCGGTGGCAATTTCAAATCTTCTTTCGGGCTATCATTACGATCTAGCAACAGCCCTTACGGTCATCTCTCTAGTCGAAGTACTTTTATTTATCGTAATTGTAACCGTAACCTATTCTCTTCTAACCCCTAAGGGTTGGAGACGAATAAGCAACACGGCCAAAACAACTTAGGAGGTAATTATATGGTAAACGTAGCAAAAGATGTAGAGTTCTCTGAGTTTACAAAAGAGAATTTTAAGACAACACTTGGACAATCGGTAAAGTTAACAAAGGTAACAAAATCCTACGACGGAATTAAAGCTTTAGACGAAGTGGATATTGAAATCGAACCGGGATCGTTCACTGTACTTCTTGGACCCTCTGGATCGGGAAAGACCACTTTACTCAAGTCTATTGCCGGAATTATCAAACCAGATTCGGGTTCGGTCATGATAGGCCAAAATACAGTTTTTGACCATCAGACTTGGGTTCCTCCAGAAAAGCGCGAACTTTCAATGGTATTTCAAGACTTCGCACTTTGGCCCCACATGACCGCGGTTAATAACGTAGCCTTTGCGCTAAAAAGGCGTAAATTACCAAGAGAGTCGGTTAAGAATTTATCTCGCAACATGATGGAAAAGGTAGGTCTTTTAGATCATGTCAATAACTATCCAGATCAATTAAGTGGCGGAGAACAGCAGCGAGTCGCACTTGCTCGTGCACTTGTGGCTCAAGTTGGAGTAGTTCTGTTTGATGAACCCATGTCAAACTTAGATACTGACCGACGTGAGATACTAAGATTTGAAATATCAACATTAATTCATGAGTACAATGCCACCGCGATCTACATTACCCACGATCAAAGTGAGGCATTTTCTTTGGCAGATAAGATTGCAGTTTTGGATAAAGGCAAAATCCAACAGTATGATACTCCTGAAAATATCTACAAGGGGCCTGCAAGTGCAATGGTGGCCAGATTCACCGGAATTAGCGGTGAATTGCCAGTAAAATATGCCATCGGAGACGACTGCACGGACGTAGCAAAAGTAATCGTAGATGACGAACTAAACTGCAAACCCATTAGTTTAGTTGCCACTAACGATCTTGCTAACGGAAAGCTAAAGCTGTTTATCCGCCCCACCGCTCTTAAAATCGTTCAGCCAACACCTCTGTCAACTTTAACAGGAATAATAGTCGACGTGTCTTACTGCGGCAAAGGTTACGAGCACGTAATAAAATTACCTGATAAGTCACTTTTAACTAAAGTTTTTTCTGAAAATCGGTTTAATCGAGATGAATTAGTGGGAATTATGGTAGATCCCAGCGGATGCTTGCTTCTAAAAGACGACTAGTTTCTTGGACAACATTAACTTAAAGTAGCCGGATAATCCCATACCGTTAAACTTACCCTACTTCTAAACATTCCTGAATTGGAAACATTCATGAATTAAAACTCTTAAGCTATCGACTTAAGAGTTTAAACACTCATTTAAGGCTTCGTGGAATCTGTCCATCTCATCTTGAGTTCCAATTGTTACCCTAAGAGTGGGTTCCAAATTATGAAATGAATTTAGATATCGAATTAATATTGATTTTTCAATCAAAGCATTAAACAGATCTTCGGAGGAAACAGTTTTTGGCCTAAACATTATAAAATTTGATTCAGATTCAAAAACATCCAAAGGCAGTGTCTTTAGATAGCCAAAGGTTTTATTGCGCTGTTTAACAATTTCATTCGTAGACTTAATAATGTCATTTTCATATTCTAAAGCCAAAATACCAGCTATCTGCTTAATGGCATCAACATGATATGGCAAACAGATATTAAAAAGTCCCTCAACCGTATCTGCTGAGGCCATGCAATAACCGAGCCTTAGCCCCGCCGATCCCCATGTCTTAGAAAAGGTTCTGACAATCGCTAAATTATCAAATTTATCGAGAAGGTCGGTTATGTGTTGGGTTGAAAACTGAACGTATGCCTCGTCAACCACTACCGTCCCTTTAAAATTTGCACAGGCGTATTCGATAATTTCAGTCGACTCGCAGTTACCCGTTGGATTATTTGGCGAACACAACATTATTACGCCCAAATCTTCTTGATCTACTGCTTGTTCAAGCTCGCTTCTTGCCACCCTAAAATTCTCATCTCTCAAATATCTTTGAGTTTGAACTCGAACGATATTTGCAATATGGCTGTGGAGTAGGTAAGTTGGTTCAAACATAGCAACTTTTTTGTCTCTACACAAGGTCAAGTAGATGCTTTGAATTACTTCGTTTGATCCGTTTGCCACAAATATATTTTCGGTTTTTAAAGAATGATAATTCGCCAGCGCAGCTCTTAAACTCATTGCAAATCTATCAGGATATCGATTGAATTGGATACCCTCCACTGCTTTTGCCAGCTCACTTTGCCATTTTTGAGGCAAGGGAAACGGAGATTCATTGCTGTTGAGGCGAATGGCAACCTGTACTTGCGGTGAAAAATAGCCAGAACCTAATCTAGGCTGAGAAGGACTTTTATTCTCCACGGTTCATGAAACCTTTTATTTTAGCCGCTGCTTTAACATCTTTTAAGTCGTATTTGGATCTTCTAATTACGACAGATCGCGCATGAGCCTCCAAGCCTTCGGCTGTGGCTATTGATATCACATACGGAGCAACTCTATCTAGGGCTTCCTGTGTCAAAGATATTGCATGAGAGGTCCTTATGAAATCATTAACCCCCAACACCGACGAAAACTTAGCCGATCTGTATGTCGGTAAAACATGGCTGGGTCCCGCTATATAGTCCCCTACACTCGCCGGAGAGAGTCCTCCGCAAAACACCGCCCCCGCATTAAATACCATCGGCACCATTTCGTCTGCTGATTCACACAGCAGTTCCAAATGCTCGGGCGCTACAATATTAGCCACTTTAACGGCATCTGCGGGTTCGTTTACCAAAACAGCATATCCTCCCGTGGACAGAGTCGAAATTATCTCACTTTTTCTAGGGGATGTTTCCACCATCTCTTCAATGGCCTTGTTTACCGTTTCTATCACTGACATGTCCCAACTGACCAACCAGGACAAACCATCGGGTCCGTGTTCAGCCTGAACGATAACGTCCATGGCCGCCCACTCAGGCGGCACAGTCCCATCTGCAATCACAACGACTTCAGAAGGCCCAGCATATGCACTAGGTACACCCACTTGACCTGTTACCAGTCTCTTTGCAACCGAAACATAGCGGTTTCCGGGACCTACAATAACATCAACCTTTTTAATTGACTCAGTACCGTAAGCCATGGCGGCAATCGCCTGTGCACCGCCTACGGCATAGACTTCATCGACCCCGGCGATAGCCGCAGCCGCTAGCGTGATCTCACTTATTCTGCCGTCTTGATTAGGAGGCACACATAACACCAGCGATTCGACACCAGCAACCCTTGCTGGAAGCGCACACATCAGCACCGAAGACGGATACTTTGCCCGTCCGCCCGGAGCATAAAGGCCGGCCCGTTTCATTGGACGCACCAGATGTTCGACGGTAATTCCGTTATTGTCGTATCGCTTTGGAATGCACATGCTGTGCTGATGAAAATTAACAATCGACTCTCGCGCCTGCTCCAGGGCTTCGCGAAGATCTTTGGGAATTCGTTCCAACGCATTATAAAGTTGGTCGGCGGAAACTCTAAAAGATTTCATCGATATCTTGTCGAATTGCTCGGTATAACGCCGCAATGCATCATCGCCGTTTTCTCGAACATCTTCCAAAATACCCTGCACAACCTGAACCGGGCCTTCGTCTATATCTGGAATCGAGGGCAGCGAATCCTCAAAATCACCGCTGATATCTCTTAAATCGATAATCTTTAACACGCTTAGCTTCTAACCTTAAATATCTATATATGTGAACTAGTTTTTAAATAAAATTCTTTAAATCTGATGGTAAATATCTTAACTTCATAGCCAGCGGCCACAACTAATGGTTTTATCAGATTTGTTTAAAGACGATAATAACTTTTAGCTTCCGAAGTATCTTTGAACACTAAATCTTATCCGTATGTGAAATAAATACGTTTTAAGCTACTAATCTATTTCCATTTTAGCGGGTTTTAAAAGTTTTTAATTTTTACCCAAATGTCCCAGCCCTAAAAATTCTTTCGCCTCATTCAAACCCACTATTTCAAATCCATCATGAGAACGTTTACTAAAGTCATCTTTTGTAATTATAAACTGTAAAGATCTTGCAGGCTTATTGTCTCTCCCCCAACTGCGAAATCCATTTGGACGATAACCAAGTTTCTCGCATACGCGAATCGATGCAAAATTGTCCTCATACGCTTCAGAATGACCTTCTAAGGCATCCAACCCTTGAAACATTAAAAACAACATTGCTTCGCGCGCTACGGAGCCTATTCCCTTTCTTTGATATGGCCGTCCAAGCCAAGAGGATGACATGAATGCTCTTGACACGGGAAATTCCTTAGCAAATACCGACTGCATCCCGACGATTTGACCCTCATAAATTATCGTAAAATCCAAGTACCAATCGTTTTGCTTTAAGGCGGCTCTGTGCGCCCACACCCGCTTTGCGAATTCATAGTTTCTTTCAGGCAATTCCAGGAGGTTCCAAGGAGTCGAAAACGGTCGTTTCTCAGGTGAATGTATACCGGCATTCATAAGGTCAATCAAAATACCGATATCGGAATCGGTTGAAGTTTTAAGTTCAACAACTTTGGATTTAACGGCAAGACCGAACAACGGCCAATGTCGATCTGTGACCTTTTGGTTAAATTCTAAATCAAAATTATTCATTACAAATTCAAACTACCGATTGAAAGCAACTCGAATTTAAGTTCTCCGAAAGTGTTACTTTGAGGAAACAACAGCTTTTATTAATACAATTCATGTCTTCAACAGGTAATAGTAAGTTTTATTTTAATGAAGGTTTTAATGCACAAGTTAGGTAACTCTTCTAGCGTTTTTTTGCCTAAATTAAAAAATATATCACTGTTTTACCATTTTTGCATTGTCCATTTTAAATTAGCTTTTTTTTGCAGATTAGTTAATCTATCAAATGCGGCAATTGCCACTCAAATCAATTCCTTGGCTAGAGACTCAGTACCTGTGCAAAATCCTAAAGTTGATAAAAGGCTTTCAGTATCTATAGATGGTTAAACATTTCCGCAACAAAATTCTATATTCGGCTCCTGTTTTTTTATCTCGCCTAAAGTACTTAGGTTCTATTAATCATGTCTACTTTACGAAATAATCACAGCAATCTAGCATAAACAATACCAAAAACGGCATCCTCCAATGACTCTATACATGCAACAACTATTAAATCCTACAACAATTCAAATTTGTCGGCAACCGCATATGCCCATCTCCGGGCCCACGAACATCTTGGATTGCTCAATTTTGGCAATCGCTTCCAGCTGTCAAAATCATTTAAAGCCGATGCCCACTGTTGCATCGGAACTGAAAATCCAGTTTTTGGCCGATTGGTTATATAATCGGGCAAAGGCGATTTCGGCGAATTGGCAAGCGCTATTTTTCCCTGCGGAGGTTTCCAATATTTGGTTAAAAATGGTGCAATACTTTTCAGTAAATCGATATCAACCAAGGGCACACGTATTTCAAGTGAGTGCCCCATACCCGCCCAGTCGGCATCGCGTAATAGTTGATTTCGCATGTATAACGTAGCTTCTAAAGACGCAACTGTTGCAACTGGATTTTGAGAGATATTCCTAGAATTAGAAGTTAGAATCTCTTCGTAATTAAGTTCGTCAAGAGCGTTGATGGCTCTTTCTTTTCCCAATATATCAGGAAGTTCCCACGGCATAAAGACGCTTCTTTTCAACAGCCATGCGCGTGGCACGGAACCCGAATATTCCAGTATTCCAGACACCTTTGGGTTATAGCTTTCAAGCAAGGGGTAAGTCAATTTGCGAAATATTGTTCCGAACCTGTCATGTAGACCCAACCCAGATAGAGTCTTAACTAATTTTGGTACGCTGTTAAAAGTTGAATACCCTCCTAAAAGTTCGTCGCCTCCTATGCCCGAAAGAGCAACTTTCAGGTTGAAGTCAGCCGCAGCCTTTGCTACCATCCACGTATTTAAACCGTCAATTGATGGTTGATCCATGTCCGAAAGTATCTTCGGCAACCATGAAATGAAATCAGACTTTGACACAGTTTTTATATGATGTTCTGATGAACCATATTTGTTGGCGATATCGCTAGCTAAAGGTACCTCGTTCATGACGGTATTTTCAAATTCTTCAAAACCTAATGTGAAAGTTCTTAAGTGTTGACCCATATTGCCAGCTAATGCAAGTAAGGCAGTCGAGTCAATTCCTGAAGACAAGAAAACACCAACTTCTACGTCTGCCACTAAATGTGACTCCACGCTATCTATAAAAGCCTGCGAAACTGTTTTTTCGTCGTCGGGTGTCTCAGTTAATAAACTGTCAGAGATCACATTACTAACTGAAGAATAATTCGCCAAAGTTTTTGATCCATTTTTCGAAATCGACAACACCGAACCCGCTGGAAGCGATTTAATGTTTTTCCACACCGTTCTAGGTTCAGGGACATTACCAAACAAGAAAAATCCGGCCAATGCTCCGTCGTCAACATCATGTGGGATAGAGCCTCCTTCTATTAGCGCCTTTGTTTGAGATGCGACTTTAATCGTATTTCCGTCGTCGGATAAATAAAGTGGTTTGATACCGTATGGATCACGCACAATATGAAGTGTTTCTCTATAGCCGTCCCATATGGCAAAAGCGAACATACCCCGCAGTTGAGATAGCATTTCAATTCCATATTCTTCATATAAGTGAAGTAATACTTCCGTATCCGTAGCAGATTTCAGTTTATGACCTCGCTGTTCAAGATCAGCTTTTAGTTTCCTAAAATTATATATCTCTCCGTTAAATGTAATTGCCAAGGTTTTTTTAGTTTGACACGAATCTGAGATCAACATGGGTTGATAACCCTGAAGTCCGAGGCCGATTATTGACAACCGACGATGACCGAGGCCGATTGTTTTGTCATCAGATATCCAAGTTCCCCTACCATCTGGACCCCGCAACTGCATATAGTCAGTTATCTTATCCAGATCGTTCTGCTTAATTTGGTTTAGTTTCGGTCCGTAATTAAAAAGAGTAACGATTCCACACATTTAATTGAAATTGATAGTTGCTAGAGCAAGACTGAACTTATATCAGATAATTGTTTATCAAAGTATAGCAGCCTAAGCGGTAGATACATCAGCCGAACTGTCGTTTTTGTCTTGTCCATCGCTTTAAGGATATTTTTATTTTGTTACGAAATAATAGCAGTTTCCGCGTATCCCTTTATCGTTTCAAAGAATTCAAACTTTCGTCAAACACGGTCTCGATACTAGACGAAGGCAATAACGGCAATAAAAAAGATTTTTACAATTAATTAAGGCTAGATTACGGGATTACGCTACAGATTTCCGTGACTCCAACAATTAATTCAAACTCGTACAAAACATTAAATTGCACACAAAATACATTAACTGTCGCATCTGCGCCTATATGCGCAAATTTTGCATATTTTAATATCAATTCCATATATATTTTCGACAAACTTTATTAAAGTATCGCCGGAATCAGTGATGCTCAAAAATATAGTTGCAAATTTTTATATATTTGGAAACATCAACCAGCCAACCCACGAGACTTAGCCAACTGTTCATTCTGAACCTGTTGTTGATATGTCGCGGAAAAAGCTTCTTGGCCATTCCCACTGACAACCACAAAATATAGCCAGGGACCAGGTATGGGGCTCAACATCGCAGTTACGTCTAAAGTTGAAACCGTTGAGATGGGAGTCGGAGGCAACCCCTTATAAATATAGGTGTTGTAGGGCGAATTTATCGTTAGGTCGCTTGCAGTTGGTGCCCGCGCGGGATCACCAATGGCATATCTCACAGTCGAATCCATCTGCAAAGCCATGGAATCTGCCATCCGATTGATTATGACTCTGGCCACCTTCGGGCGATCACTATTAAGTCCTGCTTCTTCTTGCACAATTGAAGCTGCGACAATAATCTGATAGGCCGACAGATTGCCAACATAAGTCCCTGTGGGTATCAATCCCAGAGACTTAGCTTGGGCATCAAATGTTTGTATCATTTGAACCAGTAAAGTGCCATAAGACTCATTTAACTGTACCTTATAGGTCGCAGCCCCCAACAAACCTTCAAGGCCGTTTGGAAGGCTTCGTACGGACACCGGCTCAAACGGGGATATAAATTTGGTTGATTCTGCAGCTTTAAGAAAACCAGCGGCAGTATGATTTGGAATTTGACCCACTCTCTGGGCAATTTGATTTAGGGTAAATCCTTGGGGAATTGGCAAAGTAAAAACGGACGGACCTTTTTTGAATTCCGCAAACAACTGCCCGAAGGACGAATCTTGACGGAACTGATAATCACCGGCAATCAAAATAGGCGCAGAGTGTAGATGCAGATAGATAATAAACGCTGTTTTTGAACGAATTATATGTAAATCGGAAAGCTTCGAAGCCAAACCGTCAATTGTTTGCCCATTGGCAATTGCAATGTCAACGGGTTTGCCGTTAGGGGTGCCAGATTCTGCCCAGTGATAGTAAATTCCGCCAGTCACAAGAACAATGGCAGCTATAGCTATCACAACAATTACGATTAGTTTTTTGTTTAGCTTATTCAATATGGACATAACTTAAATGAGACAATTAATGATTTATCTTAAAATGCGACTTACTATCGTAATGAACCCCAGCACCTTTACCAATACTCTAAGGGTCAAAGGGGTGCAAAACTGTTTGACCACGAATTATAACAAAAAGCTCTGGCGTTGGAATTTTAACTGCTTTTGACTGGAGATTGTATTGCTTAGGTCAGCTCCGCTTAAAAATAATTGTCCTAAGGAATTTTAGCGCACAAAATCCAGATACAACTTAACATGAACGGACAGCATCACCGTTGGAAACTCCATAAATATAATTGAGGAATTCCCGCTTAGAAGCTAGCAAGATTAACTTTTTAAAGGACTGGTGTTATTTTAAAATAGCGACCTGTCTAATTTAAATCAAGGTCGTCTTATTTCCAATGTTAACTTTCATTCTCTAAAGAATATTTAAGGCAAAAATTATGGAATCATAAATAAAGTGTGCTCCCACTTGACATTTAATACTCCTAGTTCTTTGATATGCATATGCCTGCATCAGTCCAAAAGGTATGGTCATTGCCACTAAAGGCCAACCGCCGTATACGTGGTACGAACATCTCACCGCTGTAGAAATCAATATTGCATATATGGGTTTAACGTTCATCTGCTGGAGCCTGTGCAATAGAAAACCACACACTGCAACTTCTTCTAAAAATGAGGTATATAAAGAATCTGCGAAACCAACTATGAGATAGTAATGGCTGATATTTGGAGCCGTGGCAGGGTTGGTTGTAGGCTGAAGATGCAGAGAAGTTATGGCAACGCCGAGTACGAAGGCTATCACAAATGCTCCAATGGCAAGCAATATCGTAAGTCCAACATCGGTTCCGGTATATTTTGTCGTTAAACCGATTGCCTTAAAAGATTCTCCCGAGCGATACAAAAGATAACCGATAAGGAAAACGGCATATGTGCCGAATAAGGCAACCAATACCTGTAAAAATATGTCCAGGCCTAAGTGCCCATTTACGAGTGGCTCTATTAGGGCAGTCGAGTTTTGCCCCAAAAGCCGCTGGGCTCCGATTACGATCGCTGACGTAAATCCTGGCAAAAAAGCTGACGCTTCCGTTACCATCAGCTCCCAAATCATGTTAAATCGATTGTATGGCTGAGCCACGGGCTCTATAACAGGGTAGGGGTTGTTGGGAGTCGGAGTGTAGTAATGATTGTAATAATTTTGCGTAGCATTTTGAGAAGCCCAATGCGAAGCTCCGTATCCCGTACCCTGTTGATTATAACCACCATTAGAATCGTATCCAAAGCCATTACCAGACTGTTGATTTGGCCAGTAGTATCCACTCAAACTAGGCTGATTAAGATGCTGGGAATTTATCGAGTTATAGTAACTTCCAAATTGCTGATATTGACTTTGTTGGTTATTTGGATACGGCATTTGGTAGCCATTATGACCATATTGTCCATTGGGATCAGGGTAATTATATTGATTCTGAATTATCCCGGTGTTGTCATAATAATTACGGTTGTCATAATTACGGTTGTCCGGAGCGTTACTGCTGTGGTCATTAGACCTATTATCGTATCCATTACGACTGCCATTTTCTTGCAGGCTGTTGTCATTTCTTCTTGTTTCATCGGCTCTGCCCCCCCAATGCTGATTGGGCAAATTTTCTTTATCTTGGCCATCGTAACTGGACATAAAATTTAAAAACCTGAATTTTAGTTATATTCAACCCGATTCAAAGCTATAAAAAAATAAACTTGATTTGAATTTTATCGGAACCCTTATCTATGATTTAGATAATTACCGATTGTTGAATGCAATACGAATTAAATATTAACAGTTTTACGGAGTCGTTTTGTCGCAAAATAATACTATGAAAAAGGATGAATTTTCAAAAGGAGCAGTTGCAAATAAGCTTCGCGAACTAATTTCATCAGTCCTTAAAGAGGAATTGGAAGATCAAAACTGGTTGAAAGTCTTAGAATCTCTTACGGAAGCTCAAGAGACCTTAACTAAATTTGCCACAGGAAATATTTCCACCAGGATTAAAGAGTTAAAAGATGAGGCAGGCAATACGTCCATGCATTTTATTGCATCGCCGATCTCAGGAATAGCCAATGCGATTGCTTCGCCCGTAAGATACGTAAGTGATGACGGTGTAGACATTGTCGCTGAAGCGAATTTCTCAAATCAATACGAGGGACCACCTACCTGCGTTCACGGTGGAATTATCGCTGCCGTGTTTGATGAAGTTTTGGGTGCAGCAAACAGCAGACACGGTCGTCCAGGTTTAACTGGAACCCTAAAAATAAAATATAAGGCACCCACTCCTTTAAATAAAAATCTCATAATTAAGTCACGGGTTAAAGAAATTACCGAAAAAAAAGTTCTTACACAAGGTGAAATCTATCACGAGGGGTTATTGACAGCTAAGGCTGAAGCACTTTTCATAAGTGTAGATATAGAAAAATTCTTGTCAATCGCTAAAAATCATGCCGGAGACGGTATCGCAGATATATTAAAACAGCAGTGGGGCGCTACAAGCTAGAGGACTCAATACTACGGTACTATTTAGAGTGAACTTTTCATAACTCCGTAACCATTGATTTTCAGATTCAATAACGAATTAAAACCCTGAAGCACTTTTTCAAGTCGTTAACCTATTCATTGACATCTTCGGTAGTGTTTTGCAAAAACTGGATTCTGTATAGGTCCGAATACAAACCCGAAGAGTTAATTAAATTTAGGTGATTCCCGCTTTGAACTATTTTCCCTTCGTCTACTACCAAAATATTGTCCGCTTTTTGAATTGTCGATAACCTGTGTGCGATAACTACAGAAGTTCTGTTATGAAGAACATTGGATAAAGCTCTTTGAACTAATAATTCGGATTCTGAATCCAAATGTGCCGTAGCTTCATCTAAGACAACGATCTGCGGTTTTTTTAAAAGGAGCCTGGCGATAGCCAGCCTCTGCTTTTCTCCCCCAGACAATCTATAACCTCTGTCGCCTACGACGGTATCTAATTTTTCGGGCAGAGACATGATGAGCTCAAGTATTTGGGCCTGACCCAAAGCTTCATAGATTTCATCATCTGAAGCATCCAATTTTGCGAATTTTAAGTTATCTCTGATAGTCTCGTGAAATAGATGGGCTTCTTGGGTGACCACCCCAATCGTCGCCCTAAGTGATTCAAATGACAGCTCTTTTAGGTCTATTCCACCAATTTCAACTTTCCCCGAGGTCGGATCGTAAAGACGTGCTATCAGCGATGAGATTGTAGTCTTACCCGCTCCTGAATGTCCTACCAAAGCAACCATGCTTCCAGGTTCAACTTTAAAACTCACGTCGGTCAAGACCTGACTGGAACTTGTATTTTTCAGAAAGGCCACAGATTCAAGCGAAGCTAACGATACTTGATCTGCGGTGGGATAACTAAAACAAACTTGTTTGAACTCAATGGAAGGAGGTTTTTGAACAAGCGGTTTAGGATTAGTTGGTTCTGCCACAAGAGGTTTTAAGTCAAGTACCTCAAATACCCTGTCAAAAGACACCAAAGCGGTCATGATGTCCACTTGGACATTTGAAAGCGACGTTAACGGGCCATACAGTCTGTTCAGATAAGCCGTAAGCGCAACAACAGTACCTACGCTTAGAGTACCTGTTGCAGCTAACACACCTCCCCAGCCATAGACCACCGCAGTTGCTATTGAAGCGGTAAGAGTTAAAATAACCAAAAAAAACCGACCGTACATTGCCTGTTTCACACCAATGTCGCGTACCCTGGCAGCCTTGGATTTAAACAGTCGAGATTCATGATGAGGATCACCGAATATTTTGACTAAGATAGCACCGCTTACATTAAATCTCTCTGTCATGAGTGAAGTCATCTGAGCATTTAAAGAATAGCCCTCTCTGGCAAGTTGCCCCAACTTATACCCAATTCGTTTTGCTGGAAACACGAAGATCGGCAAAATTATTAAAGAGACAAGAGTAATTTGCCACGACAATAGCATCATAGACGCTACGACGAGGAGGACAGTTATCGTATTTGAAATAACCGACGACAATATATTCGTAAAAGCCTGCTGAGCACCCAAAACATCTGAGTCAAGCCGAGATACCAGCGCCCCAGTTTGCGTACGCGTAAAAAATGCAACAGGCATTTTTTGAATATGAGCGTAGACTTCACTTCGCAATTTATAGATCAGATTCTCGCCGATCTTGGCTGACACGTAGCGTTGGACCAGCGAAATAATCGCATCAAATATCGCTAAGACACCAATCAAAAAAGCAAGAAATACTATGATGCCCGTTTTTTTCTTAAGTATTCCCGTATTGATGATCTCTCGATATATTAAAGGATTTGCAACATTTATTAAGGCGTCTACTACGATTACCACAAAAAAAATGCCCAGCAGGATCTTAAACGGTTTTGCATATTTAAGCATCCTTTTGCCCGTGCCTTTAGTTATCTTTGAAGAAGCCACCGACTGGTCTCTTCTCAACGAACGCATAAAACTGCCGAACTGTCCCCCCATATTTCCCATACCCGAAATCATACCTACCTCACAAACATAAAATTCAAACTAATATCTCAAAATCGCTTTGGTCTAGTTACATTTTAGAGCGCATTGTTGAAACCTTATCATTGCTGACAAGGTTTCAACGGATAATGAACTAGCCTATATAGTATGAATGCTTCCACCAAAGCTAAATGGTTTAGCTCTAGAGCTATTTGGGCGCACATAACATTGATTGCCCTAGTTCCAGCGTTCTTGGCTTTAGGGGATTGGCAATTGCACCGAGCTTTGAGCGGAAACTATTTAAGCTGGGCATATACGATAGAATGGCCGGTATTTGCCGTATATGCATTTTATACATGGTACAAAATAATTCACGATGACGTCAAAGAAATTCCCGAAGTTCTTAGGAGGGAGATAGGAGCTCCCGGTTTACCCAAACTGGCAAACAAAGACACATCCACACAAACAGCTGATAATGAAATAAGACAAAGAGGTTCAGATTCGTTAAGCCAGGGTGCTGATTTGGTTAATGCCTCATTTCATAAAGTAAACACCCCCCTGCCTAAAGATACGAGTAGTCAAAATGGCGTTCCCTCAGCCGAGCACGGAACCGACCCAGCCAATAACGATGAAATCAACATTCCTATATCCCCTGACCGCTCTGATTCTACTTCGTCTGATAATTTAGATGACGTTGACCGGCAGCTTTTACTATATAACGAGTATCTTTCGCAGCTTAATAACGAAAACAAAAGGAAGAGTTGGTTTTAAATGGAATTGGTAAAAGGTATCGAAGGATCGCTTAACCGCTATCGTATCTTGGCAATGGTAGTAGGAGTTGGACTGGCTACGTTAGTATTCGTAGGAATGCCATTGCAGTTTTTTGCAAATAATTTAGTTGTCGTAAAGATTGTCGGTCCGATACACGGATTTTTTTACATTGCATACTTAGCTTCAGGTTTTGACTTAATTAATAAAACCAAATGGAAGATATGGAGCATCATACCAGTAGTATTAGCGGGATTGGTTCCAATTTTAGCTTTTGTCGTCGAAAACATTACCACTAAAAAAGTCAGAGCCGAGTTTAATTTAGATCAAACAAAATAATTTCTTAACGCAACGGGATCTAATTTGACAAATAAGACAAGTTGTTTAACTTTCGCCCATTAAGAGACACAACCAAAGTTTGAATTAAATTCTAACTTTCTTACACATTCTAAGCCAAACAACTTTTTTAATTAGAGTTAAGAGGCAAATGCATATTTCCAAAAAAAATATAAATTAAGTCAATTCTAATAATTGTTTGTTAAAATCTTAGAATGAATGACAGCTTCTTCAAATTTAAATACCTTAAGACTTCGATTGTATTCTTTTTGATAGCATGTGCACTTTGGGCAATCTCTGTTTTGACAACTGGTATTAAAAATCAAAGTTCGTGCTCATATTACGGAAACTATAGACTGTCTCTCTATGCGATATTTATAGCCCAAGTCTTAATGTTATTTCCGATCGTTCTTCAGTCCGCCGTCTACCTCAAACGATCTTCGATTAAGAAAAGAGTAATTGAGGTATCGGTTTATCTATTTTCATTTTTGCTAGTCACTTCGACAATCTCAGGCATATTTTTGTTGCTACTGTTTTTCAAAGTCTTCTGTTTCACATATTAAGACAAAGACATAATGATTACAAAGATACAATGTAAGTTTAAAACTGTACAAAATTCAACCAATAACAGCATTCATTCTTTTTTATTTTCAGGCAAAATAGCCAGCTCATACTTTCAAACATAAAAAATACAACAATGTTATTTGCTTTAATGTCTATTAAAAACTAAATTTTACAATGACGTTTTAAACGAATAGATACAATTGTTCTGATGCTTCTTCTGGTAATTATTTTTGCTTTACTTAGTTCCGCATTTTACGGCGGTGCCGCTGTGCTCCAGCATTACGCATCCGAGCAGACATCGCCCGAACTTTCTCTGAGTCCGAAACTTCTAATTGAGCTATTTAAGTATCCAAGCTGGCTATTCGGAAACTTATTTGATATCTTAGGTTTTGTATTCCAGTTTTTGGCTCTGAGATTCGGAGCTTTAAGCCTGGTGGAGCCCATATTGGTAAGCTCGCTAGTATTTGCGATTCCAGTTGCTTCACTAATTAGAAAGAAGATTCCGTCTTTGAAAGACTTCGTAGCGGCTTTGCTCACGTGCTTGGGCTTAGGAATATTTTTAGCTATTGCTCATCCTCGCCAAAGCAACAATGTTCCTCACGTACCTCAATGGCTTATACTTACTGCAATAATTGCGTCAATTGTCGGCATATTAGTTTTAGTATCGCTGAAGAAACAGCCCAGGATTAAAGCCCTCATTTTGTCAACCGCATCAGGATTTGCCCTTGGATATCTGGCTGCTTCCACAGAGTTGTTCGGGCACGAAACTAAAAACGGAATATTGCGAACATTTACAGATGTAGGCCCTTATGCCTTAGTGATATCGGGTGTTATAGTACTGCTGCTTATTCAAAGCTCATATCAACTTGGTGAAATACGGTTTACTTTGCCAATTCTTACGGTCCTTCAGCCAATGATTGCCATGATTATTGGGGTTTCGATGTTCCACGACCAAATCAACCTAAAGGGCGTCGGCCATTGGGCGCCAATAATAGAAGCTTTAGGATTAATACTGATGTGTGTCTCGGTAGTTTATCTGTCCAGACGCGAAGACTTAAACGTTTAAATTAAAACTTCGGGTCGAAATTGTTATTTTAACTAAAATACGAAGCTATAATTCTTTCAGAAACAGCTTTAGCAACCGCCATAATTGAAATTTGTGGATTGACCGTCGGGCTGGACGGCAATAGCGAAGCATCTATTACAAAGAGATTTTCACAACCCCTCAACTTCCCATTTTTATCGACCGGGCAAATTTGTTCATCGCTTCCCGCTCGTACGGTACCAGTTGGATGAAATGCCGCCAGATGAAGTTCCTTATAGTCAGCCAAAGATGCCAACTCCTTTATCTCGCTCTCATTTCTTAGAACTGACTTTTTAGAGACTCCCGTTAATACTTCGACTGCGCCAGCGGCAAACAGAATTTTCGCACAAACTTCGATACCTTTTATAAGTCGTTTGCCGTCACGATCTGATAATTTATACGTTAAAAACGTACGATTCTTACCCAAAACTCTTCCATTTGGCCCGTCTGAGATCATTGCTCCCAAACTGACCAGATGCTTTGCGCCAGCAATTTGATTCAGCAACTTCGATCCGACTCCCGGCAAAACCATAGATCCCATGCCTGGTGGCGTAGCCGTGGCTTCAACCAAGATTCCGTCTGAGTCATGAAACTCCTCAACTGAAGCGCTCTGAAGTACACCCCGCCAGGGATATATATCCTCCTGGAACCTTCCAGCAACCGCAACGGCTGGATGAATCGCCAGATTCCTACCCAAATGTGGATGGGCCGTTATATCGCTTCTTCTTATAATCCCCGGCGATTCGGTTGCACCCGCAGAGATTACTACCAAATCAGCATAAATTATAATCTTGGATTTATCAGATCTGGTGGCTGCAATACCAACCGCCTTTGACCCTTCGGTAATGACATGATGGACTCTGAGGTCCGTCACTATCTTTGCACCGTTTTGACATGCAACTGGCAACACACTAAGATGGACACCCAACTTTGCATTATGCGGGCAGCCGATCGCACATTGACAACACCCGTCGCAACCAGGAGCATTTCTAATCAAAGGTCCCGATTTCCAATTTAACTTCTGGGCACCCTGAAGGGTTTTAAGGCCGTTGTTCCCCATTACCTCAAGAGGTACGGGCCCTACCTGAAACGTGTCTTCGGCATCATCCAAATATTGCGAAAATTCATCTTTTTGGGCAAAATCGAGTCCGAACTTGTTGTACCAAACATCTAAAATTTTCTCTGGAGTTCTATAACAGGTCCCCGAGTTAATCAAAGTTGTTCCTCCGACCCCTTTGCCAATAGGCATAATTACTGGAGGTACTCCAAGAAGAGCGGTAGCCCCTCCATCCCTATACATTGAAGCGAATCGATCAAGAGGCATATTTTCTCTGATGTCACGGCTCGCATGGTGTTGCCCCTCTTCTACAATTATTACCTTTGCGCCCTTTGCAGAAAGTTCTCTGGCAACTATAGATCCGCCTGCTCCGGAGCCGACTATGACCACGTCACACCTGGAAATACTAGGAAAATAACCGGCTGAGACGGTATCGAGATTTACATCAGGCCTAACTGGAGGGTTCTCGAAAGCTTGTGCAATTTCGGGTGCATTCGAATACGCCCCGTTGACCAAAAGAACCAACGCCTTTAAAGCCTCGATTAAGTTAAAAGTTATTTTATTTCTGTAGAGTTTTTGAATCAGCTCTTCGCGTTCTTCAATACTTAAGTCACTAATCCTTCGTTTGTATTTGGCATAAGAAATCGCTTCAAATATATTCACGGCCGTCAGATATCCTCGGGCAAAGTCTTTTGGAAGCCTTTTCAAATAGAGCATGAGCTTTACCGCAAGGTCACTCGGATCGGGACCGCCGGCTTCCTGCGGAAGTATTGCCGCACAAAACGACACCAAACTTTTAGGGGGGGTTTCCTTTGACATATTTCTGCCTTTTAGCGCCTTATTTTTTAATCTACCTGGTGTGATATTTAGGTTTTACGAGCTTTCTCCCCAACTTGATCCAGAATGGATAAGTTGTAAATATTAATATCGATATCATGTGACCAAATACTGACACGGTCTCATATTCAAAATCAAAAACACCAGAATTAATCATCCAATCCCTTCCAGACTTGGCCCGCATAAGCTTCCACATCCACTTTGTTTGAGGCTTGTTTAAATATAAGTTTGCCGAAGTTCCGATAAAAATAGCAATGGTTGACTTTTCCAATGCATCGGCGACAAACTTATTAGGCGAATTTTTTTCAATTAAAGCTCCCGCAGTTATTAAAAGCGGCGGATCTATCAAAAAACTCATTACTTTTCCTTACTCTATTAATCTTATTAATCTTATCGGTCACATTCTATTTGCTGTGTTTACTCTATTTAACGTTTTTGCCGTGTTCGACATAAAGTTTAAAACCGTAAACTGTGCAAATCTCTTAAATACCACCAAGGACAATTATCTGTACAACTATTTGTTCTCAACCGAACTGTATTGCACTTTACCTCGTCTAGAATGTCCACAAGACTCAGTTTCTAGGCCAAATACCTTATTCTCTTGTAATTTAATCTATTAAATTTGGCGCTACCCTGAAGATATTAACTGACTTGGTCACGCCCAAACTACTTATTAATATTAATTCGACTCGGTAAATAAATCAAAACGACTTAAATAATGACGAGTTTAAATAATAACATTGCAGCTACCTTGGAGCTGAAGGATATGAAGGTATCTTTTCAAATATTCTAAGGCGGTACCGCTTTGACTTTATAATCTTACCAGCGCAAACATTCAATTGCCAACAAAAATCACGTAGATGAAATAGTCTTCATTTTGAAATCTTGAACCATACCAATTTTTGCAAAACATATTTTTTTCTAAAGCAATATAAAGACGAATAATACCTGCGCAAATAATGCCGCTCTGAGTTTTAAACCAAAACTTTTCTGGCTCTAGGGAATGATAAAACCTTAAAAATTCAGGTATTCTCTGAATCTCTAAGAAAAGTTCATTCGACGGATGGTTGAGCTTCGCTTGCAAAAAACTCGCCGTGACGTGCCTTTGCCAAATTCAAAGTCCAGCCAAAAAGTACGGCGATAAATATCAACGGCATAATGTTGGAAGTTGTTTTTGCAACTGTTATTGAAAACTTTAAAATTACCCACACCTGCAATGTAGCTTCCAAAATCAAACCAATGCCCCAAACCAGAGTAATCAGCCTCATAGTACTTAAAAACGAATCGGTTCGAAGAAGGCTTTCGAACTCCCGACCTTCGGGCGAATTTTTTCCGCCTCGAGCTTCAAGAGCAAAATAGTACATAAAAGGCTCTTTAAAATACAGGGATCCCAAACTTAAAATCCCCACAACCGCAGTTGGCAAGACACCGTCAACAAGCACAATTTTGGCGCTGCCAGTTGTCAGCCCGAGAAGAGCTCCCGAAACTATGCCAAACAGTACCAATATTCCCAGAGCATCTATATTCTTTTGTTTAAAACCCATATAGAGAATACGAATAGCTGGAAAGATTCCGCTAAGGATCAGAGAATCTACGGTCGAATATCGTAGGTGTCTCAATAGGTAATAGCTAACTAGCGGCAATAAAACATCCATAATCAAAGTCTGTTGAAAGGAACTCTTCATTGACTTTGAAATTAATGAATTTTCTCCAGCTTGAGATGAAAGATTTTCTCTGCTCAATTTCTTTCTGCTTTTTATCGGATTAATTGACAATGCCTTAGGGTGGCCCTTCTTCAAGACTATTTTCGCTGGCATTCATTAGTGCACACAGCCTCAGCCCAATTAAACGGTCAGTCCAATAATTATCGGTTCAATATTAATCAGGCTTTACCCAAATAACTGTCACGCAACAATCTTTTGTAAAGTTTGCCTGTAGGAAGCCTCGGAAGTTCGGGCAAAAAATCGATACTTTTTGGACACTTAACATGCG
>JAJZNL010000024.1 GCA_021852345.1 Actinomycetes bacterium | reverse complement strand
TCCTCTCAGCTTGGCGGTCAAGATCATCTTTTTGCTTATGCGTAGATACTCGTGCATAAACAGCAGCCTTGCCGACAAGTGCATGCATGGGATCTGGTACGACAACATGTCCAGTGTTGTCAAGATATGCACCTTCGATCTTCCCTTCCTTGTAACGATTCCATGCGGCTCTGTATTTGATGTTGTTTCGCTTGCCGTACTCTGACAGTTTCATAATTACCATAGTAGTGCATGCAATAGAACTGTGTGCGTTTACTATGAAATAATGTACTAGTTTTAAACACCTTGTGGACCTTCACAATCTAAATGATTAAGTTTTCATCTGTAACTAAATAGTGAAAATAATAATGACATCAATTGGACTAGTGGGTTGAAATAATTCAGTGAGATAGAATTGGAACGTAATCAAATAGATAAATTGATCACGCTCATGATATGTAAGTTTTTAATTTTTGAATTTTTAATATCGAACTGATGATAAATACTGTTTATATTAAATAACGCTGAATATGATTTGATGCGCTAATTTAATATACAATCTCATTGTGCACTACAATTTAAGCAAAAATATTAATACCTTTTGGTAAAATCTGATTTACTAAATGCCACTAAATAATTCAAAAGTTACAACCCAAATTAATTAACAATATGGCAGATATTTTAATTAGCATTGATCAAAACCGTTTAGAATATTGACGTAGAATTCTTAAGCGGTGCAGGTATGAAACAAGAGTGGAAACAAATTCAATGAAGCTTTATGATACAGCCGAAGGCAAAGTTACTGAATTAACGCTTCGAAACCCCAAGGAAGTATCCATGTACGTATGCGGTCCCACGGTTTACGCTCCGCCTCACTTAGGTCATGGTCGCTTTGCTTTAAATTTTGATATTTTACGAAGATACTTTTTATATTTAAACTATAAAGTAATTTACGTATCCAACATCACCGATATCGATGACAAAATTATTCAGCGGGCGAACCAAGAAAATAAGCTGACTAATGAAATTGCGGCGACCTACGAAAATAAGTGGTTTGAAGACATGGGAAAACTCAATATCTTAAAACCTACCTACAGTCCCCATGCCACCGAATACATTGAGGCGATGGTAGATCTAATTAAAAAATTAGTTGAAGCAGACTACGCATACGAAACCGAAGATGGTATTTATCTAGAGGTATCGAAAATACAAAACTACGGTTTTTTATCTGGACAGGACGTAAACTCACTTAAGTCTGGAGCCAGGGTCGAAATTAACGAGAAGAAAAAATCTCCGTTGGATTTTACTCTTTGGAAACTTTCTAAGCCGTCGGAACCGTCGTGGCCGAGCCCTTTCGGCATGGGAAGGCCTGGATGGCATACCGAATGTGTTGTAATGAGTCTCCAGTTACTCGGAGAAGGGTTTGATATACACGGTGGCGCACAGGATTTAATTTTCCCTCATCATGAAAATGAAGTAGCCCAGGCTACCGCATTGTCTCAGAAATTCGCAAAGCACTGGGTTCACTGTGGGTTTGTAACCGTATCTGGTGAAAAAATGTCCAAGTCGCTAAACAACTACACGACTTTAGAGGAACTACTGGCTTTCCACGATGCACGATCTCTGAGACTACTAATACTGCAATCCCATTACAGAAGTCCGCTTGAAATAACAAAAGAGACTCTTGAAACCGCAGACAATGCTTTGGCCAGATTAGATTCGGCCTACAGAAGATTTAAAGATCAACACCTAGATCTACCTGATAATTCAAGCATAAAGACAATGTACAGCAAATATTTTGAAGAATTTGAACTGGCAATGAACAATGATTTGGATACCCCAAAGGTCACATCTCAAATATTTAATCTTATCAGTCAGGCTAACACTATGGCCGACAATGGTCAAATCCAAGAGGGCGCTGAAATCTTTGCGGTTACAAAAATTATTTGTGAATCTTTGGGACTAGAACTAAAAGACTCCAGCGAAGAACTTGACCCGACAACTTTAGATTTAGTCGCCAAAAGAGATGCCGCACGTATCAATAAAGATTTTAAGGCTGCAGATGAGATAAGAAATCGATTAGCACTCTTAGGTTGGACGGTAGAAGATACCGCATTAGGCACGCGCGTTCACAGATAATCCGATTGAAAACAATTTATCAAGCGAAGTATAGATATCGAATTTTAAAATGTCTCGCAGCTTTCTGATCAAAATTAAATCACCAAATTTAAATTATTTCAAGCGTTAAAACTAGAATTACCACGTTGCTAGATTTCACACAAAATAGATAATCAACTTTTTCACGTAATTACCCAATAATTGTAAATTTAACTTAAAAATGCGCTAAAATAAAAAAGTTACTGTTGAGTAACTTATCAATAGTAGTAACTAATTAATTTTATTAACTAACAAATAGGAGATTTTATGGGCGAATTTTCAATGGAGCTTAACGAAGATCAACTTCAACTCCAAAAGTGGGTACATGACTTTTCTGAAAACGTCATCAGACCTGCCGCCAGCGAATGGGACGAAAGAGAAGAGACTCCGTGGCCAATTATTCAAGAAGCTGCAAAAGTTGGAATTTATTCTTTTGACTTTGTAGCGCAATGCTTCTTCGATCCGACAGGTATATTAATGCCAATTATGAATGAAGAATTGGCTTGGGGTGACGCAGGAATTACCTTATCATTACTTGGCACCACTTTAGGATTAGCCGGGATTGCCGCAAATGGAACACCTCAACAAATGTTGGAATGGGGTCCTCAATGTTTCGGAACACCCGAGAAGATTCAATTAGCTGCCTTCTGCGTTTCAGAACCCGATGCGGGAAGTGACGTCTCTTCGCTTCGAACCAGAGCGGTTTACGATGAGGCTAAAGACGAATGGGTCTTAAATGGTACCAAAACATGGATTACCAACGGAGGCATCGCAGATGTTCACGTTGTTGTAGCTTCTGTCGACCCCGAACTTAAGAGTCGCGGTCAGGCAAGCTTTATCGTTCCCCCAGGAACTAAGGGGCTCTCACAAGGACAAAAGTTTAAAAAGATGGGAATCCGTGCTTCGCATACAGCCGAGGTAGTTTTAGATGACGTAAGAGTTCCGGGATCATGTCTTTTGGGTGGAAAAGAAAAGTTAGACGAGAAATTGGCTAGGGCTCGCGAAGGTAAAAAGTCTTCGTCGCAAGCTGCAATGCGTACATTTGAAGCCTCAAGACCGTCAGTTGGAGCACAAGCCGTTGGAATTGCAAGAGCAGCTTACGAATACGCTCTGGACTACGCAAAAGAAAGAGAAGCATTTGGGAAAAAGATTATCCAAAACCAAGGTATTGCATTTAAGTTGGCTGACATGAAAACTCGAGTTGACGCATCCAGACTTCTGGTATGGCGTGCGGCTTGGATGGGAGCAACCCAAAAAGATTTCACTGCTGGGGAAGGCTCAATGTCAAAGTTATTTGCCGGTGAAACTGCCGTAAAAGTAACTGAAGAAGCTATTCAAATTATGGGTGGTTACGGTTACATTAGAGAACACCCGGTTGAAAGATGGCACAGGGACTCAAAGATATACACCATTTTTGAAGGAACTTCTGAAATTCAAAGATTAATAATTGCAAGAGCAATCTCTGGTCTTTACATAGCTTAAATTTTATTTAATTTTAATTAAATCAAATAACCTAAATGCCGGACTTTTAAAGTCCGGCATTATTTATTTAAGTTTTAAGTCAACTTCTTTGCTAAAAAATCTCAATATTTCAAATAATTATTTGCCACCCCTATAGTAAAAGTAGCTAAACACATAACTAATGGTATTAATTTTGAAAATGCAAATCGAATTAAATTTTGCATTTAAGAATTCGAACTGAATAAAGATGAAATAGATATATGACTGATTCACCTATAAAAGTTAAACAATATCTATATCTATTTCCATATAACAGACAGAATGCAATTTCGGTTAAACGTATCGTAACTGACTATTCCAGTACATTGAAACACCCATTCCAGTAACTCTCGCACACCCAAATTCAGGATTTTCTACCAGTAAATTCTTGCACGTTTTATTATATTTTATCTTTAATTATTATTTTTATTTTCAATTTAATTTTGATCTGTATCGTTT
>JAJZNL010000018.1 GCA_021852345.1 Actinomycetes bacterium | reverse complement strand
TTTTACGTGATTTTGGCCAGATTCCAAAACCTACTCCAAATATCTCAAATAGAATCTTTTTTAGTTTCTTTTTTTTATTAGGATCCATTACTAGTCTCTTAGTTTAAATAGTACCCTATGATAGCTTCCATCTATTAGTTTTAAAATGAATTCATAGCTGAATATACTGGTGAAAAACCAACCAACCACTCTAACGGCTCATTATTAAGTTATTGGTCTGAAATATTTTGCCTATTTTACATTTTTTAAAACCGTTGTAAAATTTACCGGTGGACATTATAGGACAGCTTTCAAACCCGAAATCCGAAATATTGGTCGAATTGATGACAATGGAATTTTCTAAAATACGGAGATTCGTAAGTTAATTAATGACTATAATATTAGTTATGACAGATACGCTATCTCTTGCTTACATAAAAGCTCATTTATCAGAGATTGTCGACCGCATTGAACATCATCATGACCGTGTTGTCCTTACAAAAAATGGTAAACCTGCAACTGTACTAGTCAGCCCCGAAGAACTTGAATCTCTTGAGGATACTCTAGATTTGCTTTCAAATCCCAAAATCGTAAAGGCTATTGATAAAGCTCGTAAAGAAGTAGCATCAGGAAAAATCTTAACTAGTGAAGAGTTGCGAAATAAGTACATAGTTCCTTGACATCCAAATCCTGGAAACTAGTTATAGCTTCATCAGCAACTCGCTCACTGAATCGTCTACCTACAAAAATTGCTTTGGCAATAGTTGAGTTTATGCTCGGCCCGTTAACTACAGATCCTTACCGAGTCGGTCATCCTCTAAAAAGAGATCTCTACGGACTATGGTCTGCACGACGAGGTGTTTACCGTATAATTTACGAATTAAATGAATCTGACCTAGTGATTAATGTACTGTACATCGATCATCGTGCTGATATATATCGTCCTAGGTGAGTGATGTTAAATGCACATTCGACGGAACATTTCAAAACTGCCTTTGCACAGAATGCCCATTACGCACCGATTTCTGTCTCGGATGACTCAAATGACCTCTATTTTCACACGTTATTTCGATAGTTTCGAAAAAGACACTCGGCTCTTAGGTAAATTCCTTAAAACGCGAATTGAAAAAGCCAAGCATTTCACATGATAAATTCAGGCAATGTGCGCTACCAATCGATGTAACATTAGCAATTGGTGAACATTATAGGACGGCTTTCAAATTTTCATATCCTCTTGTGAAATAAATAGTCACTTAGGGCATTCTCAAAATTAAAGACCTCTGAAACTAAAATTGACGACTTTTGGACAGATTTATTAAACGGTCGTAGAAAAACCGCTGAATTCTTTAAAATTAATCCAAATCCCTCCCTCAGTGACCGTGATTTTACTCTGTTGTGCGAGGGTTTGAATAACGACACTTTGGTGGGCACTAGAGGACTCGAACCTCCGACCTCAGCCGTGTGAAGGCTGCGCTCTAACCAACTGAGCTAAGTGCCCCCTTAAGGATTTCAGTTGATTACCGAAGTCGCAAACCAACAAATCCACTTCTCTATTTTATAAGCTATTTCCAGTAAAACCTAAATACTCCGCAGGATTCTAGAAATTATAACGCTGCTAATGAATCTGTATCAGTATATCGCTCCATTATTGAGCCCAATTTTAATAACTTATAATCACTGAATCGTGGGCCTACAATTTGTATGCCCATCGGAATTCCATCGTTAGTCTTATCTATAAACAGACTGATAACCGGTGATCTTGTCATATTAAACGGATACGTAAGTTGCACCCAGTTCATTGTCGGTTCAGAATTTATGGTTCCCATCTCTCCGCTGTGTGGGGGAATACCGGCGATCGTTGGACACAGTAAGTAATCGCAGCTTTCAAAGACCTTAGATAGTTTTAATGACATATAATATCCGTGGCGCTGAGACGTAATTAAATCCATAACGCTTAAAGTAGCCCCAACGTTATATAAAAATCCAATCATAGGATCACAATTTTCAAAATTCAATTCAATATTTTCTTGGTCTTTAAGAGATTCTAACGAATAATACGTATAAGCGCCTACTTGATTAAACCATAGGGGCAACGGATCTTCATCGAATACAGAATCCAGCTCTACAATTTCGAACACAGTCTTATTAAGTTCCGCAGCGTCTGTTGCATTTAATCGATCTACGAGCAAATTTAAAGAAGAGAGAGTCTTCTCTTTTACCAGTGAATCGACTATTGCATATCCCAACGTCGGGCAATAGCCCAACTTAATAACCTTCGGCTTGTCTTTATCCAAATAACCTCTGTCGGAGTCAAAATCATATTTGAGAGATTGATAATCATAAATATTAAATTCGGACAATACCTTAAACAGCGCCAATTGATCAGACAGCGTACGAGTCATAAATCCTGAAGTGGATAAACCTTGCCAAGCTTCATGAGAAGGGTCAGCGTGTGATACCACTCCCAAAGTCGGTTTTAAGATATTCAAACCACAGACTGCCGACGGAATTCTTAAAGACCCGCCTCCGTCAGACCCCGTGGCGATAGGCACCATCGAAGAAGCAACTGCCGCTGCGGAGCCCCCAGAAGATCCCCCCGAAGTGAATTTAATGTTCCAGGGATTGTAGGTAGGACCGAATTTAACATTTCTTGTATCTGGAGCCCAAGCGAATTCGGGAGTATTGGTTTTACCTATAGCTATGGCGCCCTGTTTCTTTAATTTGCTCACTATATCACAATCTTTTTGAGCAGGCTTTAATCCGTCTGTCAAATGAGAGCCCATGGACGTTTTAAAACCTTGGGAATCATGTACGTCTTTTACTCCAAATGGAATCCCCTCCAGCAATCCGACAGGTTCGCCCCTAAAAATTTTTGCATCAGCGGCATCGGCCTCGGTTAAGGCCTTATCATAATCAACTGCCACAAAAGCATTGACCGCGGGATTGTGCTTTTCAATGTTTTCTATTGCAGCGGATACAATTTCCCGTGAAGATATCTGCTTCTGTTGAATTTGCTTCGAAAACCATACAACTGAGTGTTCCCTAAAATCTATCATTGTGCTTCCCTTTTTATTTCTAACGCATTATTATTAGGTAAATGTCATAACCAGTGGGCTATGAGACGTCTATTCTAAAAAAATAACTTGTACGAGCAATTTTGAATCTAAAAAATTAATTATCGACCTAAAATTTCAAGAACTAAGCTTATAGGTGATAATGCGCCCAAAAAGAATTGATTTACAATTTTCTTGCGAGCTATTACAAGCTTACTTTGATTGTAAAATAATTGGGCGAGTCGTTATAAAAATAATTCGAATATCATGATAAAAGACATACAATTAGATCACATAGCCATAGCAGTAGATTCGTGGGAGGAAGGATGGCCTGTTTTAGTAGACAAATTACATGCCAAATGGAGATCCGGCGGAATGCAACCCGGATTCAAACCAAGCCAATACGCCTTTGAAAATGAGCTAAAGATTGAACTTATAGCTCCCTACTTGACCGACCAAAATGACTTCCTTGAAAGATTTATGGAGAAATCCGGAACGGGACCTCACCACATGACCTTTAAAGTTAAAGATATTTCTGAGGCGATACAATCCGCCAAAAATGCCGGTTTTACTATAGTGAGCCAAAATATTGCCAACGATTGGTGGAAAGAGGCATTTTTACACCCAAAAGAGACCTGTGGCATAGTCATACAATTGGCTCAAGCCGCGGGGACTTGGTTTGTTCCCCCGCCAGACAATTTACCAAATTCAACTTCACCGGTAAAAAGTTCCTTCAGGTTTATCAGCTATGTAGTCAAAGATTTTTCGGCAGCAAAACGGTTATTTGTGGACTTACTGGGAGGACAGGTAATCCACCAGGGTAAAACTGGAATCAAGAACTTAGACTACCTCTATATTGAATGGCCAGGTCCGGGAAGAATTATGATTGTATATCCAAATCAAAAAAACGACCAGGAACTTGACATGTTTTTGTCGGGGCGGCTGGGAAGAGTAAATTATCTCTATTTTGAATTTGAACAAACAGGTGACTGTAATTCCAACTTTGAAGATCGTGACCGAAAAGGTCAAAAATCAGCAAATTTATACGTAACTGATGAACTCTTATCGGAAATTTTGGAGTTGGCGCCGGTAAATTCTCTCAAAATATTAGACCCAGTGCATAATTTTAATGTGCGCAGTGTTATAAATTGCCTAAGTTAAACCCTGTAAACTGGTATAAGTAATGGCTAAAAAGTTCAAAAAAAATAGTTCCGACACGACCGCCACGGTCGGCGGAGGTCAAAATTTAAAATTCCCTAATTTAATTGATAATCCAACATTAAATTCACAATCGACAGGAACCGAATCCTCTCTATCGCAATCCAAAAAAAGCACCGGCTCAAAATCAAATGTCGATAAAAATTCTGAAACATTAGACACTGACAAGTATTCAAAAACGGATTTAGCTACTAAAGACGAAACAAAGACATCAGAATTCGATAGCAATAAATTTTATTTCATAAATAAGAAAGAGAAGATATTTTCAGCCATTGCTTCAGTGTTGCTATTTCTATTTGCGATATTACTAAGCGTGTCGGCTCAGTTTTATAAGCCGACTAGAAGCGATATTAAAACTTACGGTAAAAATGTCAAATCAGTTTTAACGACTGCTGCATATGAGCACGCCGTTTTGTGGGCAGTAATCGCAATATTTTTGTTCGTCGCAACATTCTGGATCAAAAGACGTGCACCCATAATAGTAGGAGCTGTTTTAGCGGCTTTTGCCTTGGGTTTAATCACCCCGTATGGATTAATTTATATCGCTTTGGCAGCAGTAGTCGGCTACAATGCTTACAAAATTAAGCAGAACACCCCCAAAGAAGCAAGACCCGTTCGAACGAAATCTACGGGCGGAATGTTTAAGAAAAATAGACCCGCAGGTGATAATGCGACCACCGATATTGTCAAAAAAACTGCCCCCAAACAAAGCAGTCGATATACACCGCCCAAGCACACTCCCACTAAACCGTCGACCAGCAAAAAATAGAATAAAATATTTAGAGTTCAATTTTATGCTCCCTCTATATATTTAAATTTGTGGATTTAAAATCTTGATCGACAATCATTTTAGAATGCGAATAAACGCTTGATAACGGATAACTTAAACAATAAAAAAATAGCGATAACGGGTTCAACCGGTTTTTTGGGGACTGCACTCGTAGAAAGGTTGCTACATCTAAACGAATCTTGCGAGCTTTATTTATTGGTCCGACCCGGACAAAGAGTCAGTTCAAAGGATAGGATCACCAAAGAAATTCTTAAAAACGACTGTTTTTCGATACTCAAAGAAATTCATAAAGAGAACTTTGAACAAGCGGTCACTTCAAGAATACACGCTCTTTCAGGTGACGTAAGTACCGATGGGTTAGGACTGAGCGAAGATGACCAGCAGTTGCTGGCAGATTGTGACATCATAATCCATTCGGCGGCGGCAGTTTCCTTTGACGCCCCGTTGGATCAAGCCGTAGAGATAAATCTATTAGGACCTACAAGAGTACTAACGGCCTTAAAGACCGCAAAAGACAAATTTAATAATGATAAGCAAGTTCATTTCGTTGCAGTGTCAACAGCATACGTTTCCGGAGGATTAAGAGGTTTAGTTAAAGAGGCAATGCCCAATACCGATCCAAATCTGTTGGAAGTGGACATTAAAGGTGAGATAGACTTTGCCAGGAATTTACGAAAAGATTTGGAATTGCAATCCAGATCACAGCACAAGATCGCAGAATTTGAAAAAGAAGCAAAACACCAACTTGGTGCGGCGGGTAAACCAATAATCGCAAAAAAATCCGAAGGGCTGAGACAGGATTGGATTAAACATTCGATGGTACAGTCTGGAATAAAGAGGGCTCAGATGTTAGGCTGGCCAGACGCATACGCCTTTACCAAGTGTTTGGGCGAACGACTTTTAACCTCCAATATAACCTCCGAACGATTTACAATAGTTCGACCCTCAATTATAGAGTCGTCTCTTAAATATCCTTACCCAGGCTGGATTCGCGGATTTAGAATGGCCGAACCGATTATTATTTCGTATGCAAAGGGGCTTCTTAAAGAGTTCCCCGGTGTTCCTGAAGGTACTATAGACGTTATTCCAGTAGATATCGTCGTGGACAACATTGTAGCTGTGTGTTCGAGCATTGATTCTGACAACACGCTTCCCAAGGTCATTCACTGTGCGAGCGGACACCGCAACCCCTTAAAATATGGAATGCTTGTACAGCTAGTGCAGGAATATTTTACGGAAAATCCTCTTTACGACAGCAAGGGTCAGCCAATTGTGGTTCCAAAATGGTCTTTTCCTGGTAGAGGTAGAGTTCAAGGTCAACTCCACAAAACGGTAAAAGTCTTAACTAGAACCGAAAAGATACTCGGCGGAATTCCCGTCAGAGGGCACAAAGCTCAATTCATATCCGAGTTAGAAGAGAAGAAATCGTTAACCGAACGAGCGTTGAGTTATGTCGAACTCTACGGTGCCTATACGGAAACCGAAGCTATATTTGCCGTTGAAAATCTCCTGTTGCTTAAGTCGACCTTGGGACAATCGGACCCGTTGTTGTTAGATCCTACAGAAATCGACTGGAACTACTACGTACAACAAGTTCACCTGCCTTCAATTATTAAACATGCCAGAGTTAAGACAGCACCCACCAAAAAAGACAGTCAGACCCGTTCCTCTAAAGCACTTAAGCAAATCCTTTCGGATCAACGACAGATGGCAGTGTTCGACCTCGAAAATACGCTTATTGCTTCAAACGTCGTGGATGCTTACGCATGGCTTGCAACCAGACACCTGGATGGTTTTCAAAAAGCTAAACTCGTCGCAAACTTAGTTAAAAGCGCTAAGAGTCTTTACGTACAAGATAAAAAGGACCGTAGTGATTTTTTAAGATACTTTTATCGAAATTATCAAGATGCTCTTCAAGGCCAGTTACAGTCAGATTCGCTTGAACTATTAACTGACTTTTTAATAAAACGCTCTTTCCCTCAAGGCATTGCCCGGGTTAGAACACACCGCCAACTCGGCCATAAAACCTTGCTTATTACTGGAGCGCTTGATTTTATCGTAGAACCCTTTAAACACCTTTTTGACGAAATTGTTTCTACCAAATTATCTGTAAACGGTTCTGGAGCCTTTACTGGCGAACTCGAAAACCTGCCCCCCGTCGGCGAAGTCAGAGCTCAAATTATGGCCGACTATGCAAAAGCAAACAACATTAACCTTAAAGAGTCAGTTGCATATGCTGACTCTACCAGCGATCTGTCAATGTTGGAAGCAGTCGGATTTCCAGTTGCCGTAAACCCAGAACCCAAACTTTATACCCTGGCCAATAAACGGGGTTGGCACATTGAATCCTGGCCTAAAGCTCCCCATGGTCCAAAGTCTATGTTGCCCGTTTACAACAGTAAATCTTCAAATTCACCGTTTGTTCAAACCTTTGAATCTGTACGAGATGCTTTCGTTAACTCCATCAACTATATTAAGGAGTCAAAATAATGAAAGCAATTCAGTTGCAAAAGAGTTACGCAAAATTTGCCGGTGCAGTATTAGCCAATAAGCTAAAGGGTCACGGCAGTTCGGCTTCGGCTCTTCCCCTTAAACTGACCGAGCTTTCGGAATTCAAACTTCCCAATGAAGATTGGACTTACATCTATCCGATTATGTCTGGAATTTGTGGATCTGACATTAAGACAATTCAGGCAAAAAGTTCGAGATTACTTGAGCATCTTGTATCGTTTCCGTTTATTCCGGGTCATGAAACCGTAGCCGTAAGAGAAGATAACGGGAAACGGGTTGTGGTCGAATCTGTCTTAAGCTGTAAATCTTTGGGCATGGATATATGTCAATTTTGCGGCGAAGAATCCATAGACAAATGTCAATGTCAGGAGTTTTCTCCATCAATAGCTCCCGGCCTTCAGATTGGCTTTACTAAAGATATCCCAGGGGGATGGTCCGAATACTCAATGGCGCATCAAGATCAACTCTATGAAGTTCCTGAAGATATGTCCGATGAAGACGCCGTAATGATCGAACCCATGGCATGTGCAATACACGGTGTTCTTAAAATTCGTCAGGAGTTTCTTGCCGGATTCAGTGATTCTCCCCTGATTACGGTTATTGGAGCTGGAACGTTAGGCTTATGTACGACTGCCGCTCTAAAATATCTATTTAAAGACACAGTAAGAATACTGACAATCGCCAAATACCCTTATCAAAGAACATTAGCCAAAGCAGTCGGTGCAAACTTCCTTTCTGGTACCGACAACATAGTAAATACCGTTCGCCATTTAACCAATTCGTTGATAACGGGATCCGCCCTTACCCATGGAGCCGACATCGTTATTGATTGCATAGGATCAAAAGAATCAATTCAAGGGGCAATTAATATAACCAAGCCAGGTGGACAGATTATATTGACCGGCATGCCTTCCAAATCCAATCTAGATTTATCGTTACTATGGCAGCGACAGCTAACGGTTACCGGAGCTTATACATATTCGTTTGAAACCTCCAACTTTCTAAAGTCGGACAAAGCAAAAACCTTCAACATTGCTATAGAAGCCAGTAAATCATTTAAATTGGGTAGGCTCGTTTCAGCAAAATATGATCTAGACGACTACGAGGCGGCAATAGAACATGCAATTGATGCCGGGAAACGAGATTCCACAAAAATAGTATTTGTCAATGACAAAACAGATCTGATGAAGAAATTGCAAAGGAGAAATCAATGAAGAGCCGACCGGGATTCGTCTTAGAAGTTGACAAATCTACACCACCGATATTGGTATGGCATGGAGAAGGTTTTAAACTGCAAAAAATGCCGACCGACTCACGTGTACTGTATCCGAAAGAACCAATCTCACCACTGGAAGATCCCGACGGTGCAATCGCTCACGCTTTAGACAATCCCATCGGCGACTCAAAACCGCTCCGAGATTTATTGTTTCCTTCCATGAAATTAACAATAGCCTTTGACGACGTATCGTTGCCGTTGCCGGCGATGGAAGCGCCGGACAATCGACAGCGTGTAATTGAAGCGGTTCTAAACTTGGCAGCAGAAAAACACGTAGAAGACGTGGTTTTGATTGCAGCCTTAGCATTGCACAGAAGAATGACAGATGCAGAATTAAAGCATTGCCTCGGAGAAAGAATTTATAACTCCTTTGCGCCTCATGGCCTTTTGATGCAACACGATGCCGAGGATCCGACCAACTTAACTTATTTAGGAAAAACTGATAAAGGTGAAGATGTAGAAATTAACAAAAGAGCCGCTGACAGCGACTTAATTGTTTATGTAAATATTAATTTAGTAGCCATGGACGGTGGCCACAAATCAGTAGCGACCGGACTTTCGTCCTATAAATCAATTCGCCACCATCATAACGTTGCCACCATGCAACATTCAAGATCCTTTATGGATCAATCCAAATCGGAACTTCACAGTTCCAACTGGAGAATAGGTAGATTTTTGGCCAAAGAGGGCATAAAGATATTTCAAATAGAGACGACCCTAAATACGAATACCTTTCCGAAGCAATTTTCTTTTTTGCAAAAGCGCGAATGGGAATGGACTCTAAAAGACCGTATTGGTTTCAGTTCTGTCTCCAAAGCTCTCGAGTTCGCGCCGGACAACATCAAAACATCTATCTTTAACTCGATAAAGGCTCCACACAAACTTACCAGCGTTCAAGCCGGTGAAGTTGAAGCTGTCCATAAAGTCACCACCGACCATGTTTACAATCAACAGTTAGTTCAAGTTGAAGGACAAAGTGATATTCTATCTTTAGGGCTCCCATATATTTCACCTTATAACGTGAACTCTATTATGAATCCCATCTTGGTTGCCTGTTTAGGTCTCGGTTATTTCTTTAATCTTTACAAAGGCAAACCATTGGTGAAAAAAGGCGGAGTTGTTATTATGTCTCACCCGACACCCTTGACATTTCACCCGGTTCACCACCCTAGTTACATTGACTTTTTCGATCAAGTACTTTCTGAAACCAAGGATCCTCTTGAGATTCAAGCCAACTACGAACAAAAATTTGCCGGGGATCCCTGGTACAGGCATCTTTACCGAACCTCTAATGCCTATCACGGAGTTCATCCATTCTATATGTGGTACTGGTGTGCTCACGCTTTAGATTATGTTGGCAAAGTTATTATCGTGGGCGGTAACTATAAAGCGGTAAAGCGATTAGGGTTTTTAAGTGCGTCGACTTTTAACGACGCTTTGGAGATGGCTCACGATACTGTGGGGCCACACCCTTCGATTACCCATTTTCATGTTCCTCCATTAGCAATCGCCGAGGTCAACTGAGGTGCCGACTTCAAAAAGCTACAAAATCGAAAATTATGATTCCAAGTTATCTAAAGCGAAGCTACTGATTAAGATCGGCCAATACAAACTTAAAAGTAGATCCAAACTGTCGGGATTTATTTTCGACAAACCTACATACCCCAGCTCGATTGAGCGACCGATTCCTAGACCCAAGTTAGGCGTAAACTACCAAACCCATTGGGCGAGAAAGCCACTGGTTAGAGCCGTTAGGTCGGTGGTAAGAGAAGGAATAGCCAGGCCGTTTTTTGCTGCGGTTGCAGCACCTGAAATAGTAGGATTAAAATCGCTGAATTTGGAAAATCCGCCCTATATTTTTACGGCGAACCACGCTAGTCACCTAGACACCGGATTATTGTTAAGTACACTCCCCTATCAGATCAGACGTAAAACAGTTGCCGCCGCTGCCGCAGATTACTTTTTTGACACCCAACCAAAAGCTTTACTTGCCGCAGGTATCCTCAATGCCATTCCCTTAGAGAGAATCAAAGTTAACAGAACGTCTGCAAAACTTGCTCAAGATTTGGTAGAAGACGGCTGGAATCTCGTAATTTTTCCCGAAGGGGGCAGAACCCCCGACGGTTGGGGTCAACCCTTTAAAGGTGGTGCCGCTTATCTTTCTATTAGAACAGGTGTACCAATCGTTCCCGTCTATATTCATAACACCAGAGTACTTCTTAAGAAAGGTTCGAAAAAACTCACTACAGGAGCTACTAAAGTTGTTTTCGGAAATCCAATTTTAGCCGCTGACGGCGAAGATGCCCGTAAATACGCAATTCGTATTGAACAAGAAGTTGCGGCGTTAAAGAATGAAGTTGACCGAAATTACTATGTTTCACTCCTTGATAAACACAACTTGACGACTCCTCGATTGCAAAGCGACCTCAAATCTAAATGGCTGCGATCATGGACCGCCGAGACAACTGCTAAAGCCGACAAAAAAGAGGTTGTTAAATGGCCAAAACTTTAATAGTCAGAGTACTATTTGTAATTTGTGCAGTTTTTTTATTAAGTTCGTGTACATCAACTAACAACTCAATCCAATCTACGACTTCTGGCACTATTTCAAATCTTAACTGGCAAAGCTACTCATTTAGTGCTCCGAAAAATACCTCACTTTTTGGGATCAAATGTTTTACGAAAATGGACTGCATCGCAGTAGGTGCGAGTAATCTGAGCAACAATACGTATTCTACTACGGCAACATACAAACCGATTGCCTTTTACAGTACGACAGGAGGTATCTCTTGGAAGCAATCTACATTACACCTTAACTCTTCTATATCCACGGGGATACTTTCGGCAGTCGATTGCTACTTGACACTCTGTATAGTCGTAGGAGGTTCAGATCCAGCAGGTAGCGGAGTGCCGATTGTAATGGTAAGTTCTGACAACGGTAAAAATTTCAGCAACGTAAATATTACTTCAGTTACTAACGGCGCATACAACTCGGTGTTTTGCCTAGGAAACACGGATACGAATGATGGATCTCAATGTCTGCTAGGAGGGCAGTCTGGAACGAGCTCAAGTACCTCAAGTCTAATAGACAGCTTTAACCTAAAGAGTCAGGTCATAACGGCAGTTAGCCTTCCTACTTTAACCAACTCCTTTGTCTCTTCAATAACTTGCACTAAGGATCAAAAATGCATTGCCTTAGGCGGATATTACAATTCGTCTCAAAATGTAGCAAGTGACATATTCGAATCCACCGACAACGGTCAAACCTTTAGCATGGAAAAGATATCATCGCTTCCCTCCAGCTTGTTATTCACCGCCTGTACTCAAAATCAATGTTACCTAGCCGGCGCGGCTCAAACCAAAGCCAACGCCCTCGGTACTCCGATCGGTTATCCCGCACTTTTTGAGATATCCAAGAATTCTACCTCGCCGCCAAAAACTGCAATTACAGACAAAGGCGGGCAGGGTCTGATGACGGGCGTATTCTGCTTCTATAGCCAAAATAACAAACTGCCAGACTGCTTGGCTACGGGAGGGTATGGCACTTCAAAATCCTCTAAATCAGTTTTAGCGACTTTTACTAACAATAAGTGGCAAACTTCATTGGTAAATATTCCTAACATCAGTCTGTACTCGATTACGTGTGATGCAAGTGCCCCATACTGCTTGGCAGTCGGGAACAAAGCGCCCACGTCCACTAAATCCATCCCTCAGGTGATAAAACTTACACCTTAGCCGACAGCTGCACGCTCGACGTTGCCATTTTGACTTCTAGCTTCTATTTTTAGCAAGCAACTTTAGATACGAGTCGCTAAATCAGCAATACGTTTAAGATCTTTAGTGGACTCTATTATTTTATTTGAACGACAACAAACAGATCGACTATAAACTGTACTGAGTTTTGAATGCACTACGATTTGTCCATAAAAGAGTGGAAATATGGTTAATATAAAGTACGTGAAACCCTAAAACTTTTTTTGACGTTGAAGCGTCAAAAAATCAGATTTCAACAAATTTATATTTAAGTTTTTCTACTGTTTCTATTGCCATAAACAGGGTCAAAACGTTTTGTACGGACTTTGGGCTCAATATGGCCTTATTCATATAGAGGCTTTTCCTAAATCCCGTTGGTAAATTTTTCAATTTCGGCGGTGGCTTTTTCGACCAACCTATTCAAATTTGACGCAGAATTACCTTCCACCCATACCTTAAGAACAGGTCTTGATGAATCAGGCAGTACGTATATCCACCCCTCGTCGTAAGATAACTTGATGCCCTCAGGTACTTCAACGTGCTGATGCATTTTATTTGCTTCGGCAAAGGTACGCATAAAGGTGCCCTTGGCATCAAAACCGCATTGCATCTCAAAACCTTCCATATGGATTGGACCGATTTTTTTGATTAAATCAGACAAAGATATCTCGTATTGACTTAGCAATTCCAATAGGTAACAAAATAACGCCGCTGAATCAAAACCGTTATGACAGCCCATCACGTTATACTTGCACTCGGAACCGAAAATTATTCCAGAATCGGCCTCTCTACTACCAAAATCAATATTTGAGAATCCAGAGGCAGTAACATTTACAGCAACCGACGAGTTTTGCGAAATGTCATATAATCTTGTCGAACAATTAGCGGGCACATGGACCACACAATTTATGCCCAAATCAGCCAAAATCTTAACCAAAGCAGCTTGGAGCATCTCGTTATTTATCAGATTACCGGAGTCGTCGACCAACTGAATAGATTCGCCGTCTGCATCAAACACGGCTCCAAAATCAGCACCCGATGCCAAGACAAGTTCTTTTACTTCCTTAACGAGATCTTTAGATTTGATAGACAGCGATTTATAGGTTGCGGCATATGGGTTTACAACGTATACGTCTGCGTTTAATTTTGCCAAAAGATTCGGCATGACGAAACTTATAGTTCCATATGAATAATTTAAAACTAATTTAAACTGACGTTTCCGTATTGACTGAAGATTTACCGAGCTCAAAAGGTGGCTACAATACTCTTCTATGGCTCTTGTAGGAAAATTAATATCTCCAAACTCTCCGCCGACAACTTTTCGAAACTCTTCTCTGAAATACAGTCTTTCAACCTTCTTCTGAAATCCTTCGTCGATATCAACACCAGTAGCATCAAAAATTCGTATTATTGCAACCATGGGGTCATCTTTAGAGAGCCTTACCGTGCAACCGCCTTCGGCCTCATTGGCCATAACCGCATGGCTCATAACGGGTATAGTAGATACCTCTAAGTCTAAAACATCCACGCCAACCGCATTAAAGCCCACCATCATTGCCCTCTTTAAAATTCTTGAAGATCTGGCGGAATCCCTTGAAACCACAAGTTTGCTGCCTTTTTTAAGAAGCGATCCGTAGGCCATCGCAACCTTGAGAACGAACTCGGGACTGACGTCCACGTTTGAATAACCTTCAATTCCAAGTTCTCCAAAAAGGTGTCGATTAGCCCTTGTCTCAAAGACAATAGACGAGGCAACCGTCACGCCGGGTTCTATTATTTTTTTGGAATAGATCTTTACTCCAGGTTCAACTAAAACAGAATTGCCTATAACGCACCCGTCACCCAGCACGCATTCTGGCTCTATTGTAACGTTATTTCTGACTTCACAGGAGCGTCCGACTATGGATCCTCGAATAGACCCCCTGTAGCCTATAAAAGAGTTATCCATAATAACGCTGTGTTCGATAACGCTATCCTGCCTTACTTTAACATTAGATCCGATTACACTATAAGCATTAATGGAACAGTTAGAATCAATCGTGGAGTTGGAATCGACGATACAGGGTCCAGTTAAGTGAACCGTGGGGTCAATGTCTACGCCTTCTCCTATAAATACGCCTTCTTTTATTTCAAATCCATCGATATTTAAAGTGATTTTTTGATCCAACACGTCTTTATTGGCTTTTAAATATGCAAGATGAGTACCCACGTCCTCCCAATACCCTTCCATCGTAAAACCGCTTATCTTTTTACTGTGATTCAGCAATTCTGGCAAGATATCAGACGAAAAATCAAGCTCTTTATTAGGGACCATGAAATCAAAAATACCGGGGTCCATAACATAGATACCGGTATTTATGGTGTCTGAAAAAACCTGACCCCAAGTAGGTTTTTCCAAAAACTTTTCGACTATGTTATCTTCATTGCAAATTACCACACCAAAATCTGTTGGGTCCTCAATTTGCTTTAATGCAATTGAAACTACCGTATCGCTCCTTTGATGTTTATCTATCAATTCGGTAATATTAAAATCGGTCAATACGTCTCCACTGATAACCAAAAACGGTTCGCCAAGCAAATGCTTTACATTATAAACCGAACCTGCGGTACCCAGAGGAATCTGTTCAACTGAATATTTGATGTCTACGCCAAAATCGGCACCGTCGCCAAAATACGACTGGATCATGTCGGCCAAATACGAAACCGTAAAAATAAGTTCGTTTATCCCGTGAGACTTCAGCAGATCACAAACATGTTCAAGCATTGGTCTGTTCGCGATAGGAAGCAACGGCTTAGGAGTACTCGACGTTAACGGACGCAACCTCGTACCGTGTCCACCTGCCATAACAACTGCCTTCATAAAAGGCCAACCTTAGAGCGAACCAAAGGACACATAACCCTTATATTTTATATCAGGCAAAAGTACGTAAGAGACGAGATGGAATTTATGCCAATACTTTTAAAAAGTCAAAATATATTTGCAAAAGCTAGTTCCAATTTCTTAAAGATACCTCTGATTTAACGACTAATCACTGAAGTTTCAAATGGAAATATACAATAATTTGAACCATAGCTAAAATATTGTCCGGCAACTTACCCAATTTTTTACTCAAACTTAAAATATAATTTAACCAAAAATTTGAATTCCGTAGGCACTACGGTGCTTTTACGTATAAGCGCTGTTTAAATTTTACTAAAACTAGTTTAGAATACAGGTAATTTACTTTTACACAATCAGGTAGTGTTCGCGTCACTCATGGCATGTATCTCTGCGGAATTAACCTTCAACTCATCTATCATAGTTTGTTCAAGTTTCAGTTTATTTATAGGAACCATGATAAACAGTATTAGAACTAATGCCACAAACTCAACAGTAATTAGAATTGCAGGAGTGACAATAGGAGACCACCCTCCAACATCCCATCGCTCCAAGATCATAAAATTCACAAATACCATAATCCACAAAACATAAGGCATAATGGCGGTCACGTAACTTTCCGACTTGCTTGCAGTAGTTGAACCTGAGTCAAGAATCATTCCGGCAAAGATTGGAATTCCTCCCATAGCCGCAAATCCAAAATTTGCCTGCCAAAATACTTTTCCAAAGCTAGGAATAAAATATGCATCCAGCAACAATGCTATAAATATGAAACCAAACAGATATGACAGAAATGCAAGCTTATGATACTTTCTGCCCTTAAACACCACTAGAATCGCTATACCCACCCAACACAAAAGCCAGATTATAGTAATTGGTAGCGGTGACTTTATATAATTACCTACGTTACTAAATTGACCAACTATTTCTGTCAAATTTAGCAATCGGAATTGATTTATGAACGCAAGATATATCCGATATATATATATTCCTTGATAGCCGTATTGGTTAAAAATTTCATTTTGTCCTACCATTAATTGCCAGACCACGTTGGCCAACAGTGCAATCACTATAATCAATGCGGCAGCGATAAGCTTCCGATCTATAACGAATGTTTTAATGTCACGTGCTGCAATCAAAATGATAACTGGGATTAAATCGATTGCAAACCACACAAATCCGGTCGGCCTAACACTTACCAATATTACGCTGGCCAAGCACAATCGACCTAACAACCTTTTAGGGTAGTTATTTGGATTCATTGCCATTTGACACGCATAAAATACAAAACACATTCCAGCAAGACCTTCGAGATTAATGCCGTTTACTATCGATTGTAAATAAAACATCGTGGGAGTCATCGCAATCAAAACTCCCAAAAAGGTCCATTTACGTTTTTTCAGCTGATAAATAGTTAGAAATAGCGAGGCCAAAAGGACTGATGATATTATAATTGATACCTCTCGCATCATATAGACAGCATTGTAACCGGGAGGCATAATTAAAGTAGGCAACCCAACCAACAAATAATAATCGGGTGGATATTTGTTAACATAGGTAAACCCAATTGTCGGTTTTGAAAAATCTCTAATATTTTGGGTAGTGCAATTGGTTATGTTTGAATGCAAAAACACGAGGTAATCAAACCTACATCGTTCCTTGGTCAATGTATTAAGCGAACAGTAGGGCACAACCTTGTAAGCCTGGCATTCCAAACTATACTCGGTCATAGCATAGAACCATGGTACCCTTACCGCATATACCTTGGCGCCCGACCACTGATAGGGCAGCTTGGTCCCAGTAAATTCACCGTGATCAACCGCAGTTGCTTTAATAATATTGGCTGCTTCGTCAGGACCATCGGCGATTGGAGAAATCAAACTCCAGCAGCTTAAAACCAATGCAAATAAAATGAATAATGTTGCCCAAATCCATTTTTGCTTTAGATTGCTAATATTCATGATAAATACTACTACCCAGAATTATATTTGTTTAAATCCTAGACCACAATCGACAAATGATTTCAACATGAAAGTCAATTGCAACAGACATTTGAACTTTAGACACGACATTGCGAAAGCTAATCTTTTGCCGTCGAGAACATATTTGTCCAATAACTTAAATACACTTAAATACAGAGTCCTACTTAAGGTCAATTAGAAATACTTCAACAACAGAACTATTTTGGCAGTCATTGTTGCCTTGATTTGTAGGCCTTAAGTGCAATTGGAACATACATTATCGTGGCAACATATGACATCAAAATACCGATAACAGCCAATACCAATCCCGTTTTATAAAAAAATATGACGACTGCTGCGGTATGAGCAACAGCAGAATAAGACGTTAATATCATCAATGGTATAGCTACCATTAAGACGAAAGTGCCAGCCTTGCCAAACCATATCACGTCAATTCTCTTTGCTTTTAACAAAGCTAAAATGACTGTAGTCACGCTCATCAGCACTTCTCTGAATATGATTATAAGTCCGATGGCCAATGGTATAGAATGCGAAATTAACGCCACCACCAGAGATCCTCCCACAAGAATTCTGTCCGCCACTGGATCTATAACCTTGCCAATTTCAGTTACCTGATTAAAATGACGTGCTACATATCCGTCTAAAAAATCTGTTATTCCCGCAATGCCCAACAAAACAGCGGCGATAGTCTTAGACTCATCGCTTAAAATAAGATAACAAAAAACAGCAAATAGTACCAGCCTTATTAAAGTAAGGGTGTTGGGAGCATTGACTATCTTCTCTCGCTTTTGTCTAGATTTAGAAATGACAGACCATCCTAAGGAGTATTTGATTAACTATAACCATTTGAACACTTAAGGCTACAACTAAGACATCCCTGATTTGCATACGATAAAGGCGCTTCGATCGGAACAATACGTTCATTAAGGATATACGACCTTGCAGATAAAAAAAATTGACACGACATTTAAGGCTTAATCAAGCGGAGCGTGAAGTGGCCAGGGCCGTTCTTTTTCTACCACGAGAGCAATGTCCAAAAGTTCACCATCTCTGTGGTGAGGTGCCAATACTTGCAAACCGACAGGCAAAGCATCTATAAATCCTGCAGGGATTGAAACAGCTGGGTTACCATACACGTTTGAAATCATTGTCAGCGCACCCATGGCCATCATCTCAGGAAAGCGTTTCGCTGCTTCATCCAAAATATAGATCGGAATCTTTTGATTCAAGGAACTAAGTACACGTGCTCCGTACAAAGCAGCCTTAGAGCCGGTTTTAATCAGTGAATTTTCCTTCAAGAAATCCAATAAGTCTTTCTGTTGATTAGATTTTGTGGCCTCGGCCGGAAAGGCAGGTCCGGGATTAGTTGCCGCGATAATGTAGTCAACTTGCTCAAAAGCCCTTGCCATCTCTTCGTTGGCCTCTATCCTGCGCAATTCGGTGATAGAAGCTGTCTTAAAATTATAAAACGCTTCCGACAACATAATTCCCATCGCCACTTCATCGGTAAGCTCACCGGCTTTTTTGGGCCACCCGTTCCCAAGTTCTCCAATCAATGTTACTAGATTTTCCATCATCCAGTAAGCTGCCAAGATGGGCGGTTTAACTTCAATGTCTACCTTAACCAAGCCTAGATCTTTGATTAGTAGATCCGCCTGCTTGTTTATAAGTGCTTCCACTCCGTCTTCTAAAGTGACGTCGCACAAAGAAGGAATAACGGCAACTTTTTTACCCTTAAGAGAGCTTTTCCCTAAGTTTTGTTCCCATTTTCCATCATTTACCAAAGTCGACGGGTCAAACGGATCCACGCCGCTAACGACATCATAATATCTGGCTACATCTCTGACGGATCTGGCCAGGATTCCTCCCACAACGGTATTTGGTCTCATATATGCGTGAGGTGCTCTGGTTACACGGCCGAAAGTGCCTTTCATTCCAAGCAACCCGCAATAGCCTGCAGGAATACGAATAGATCCCCCGCCGTCGGACCCCGTTGCCAAAGAAGCAAGACCTCCTGCGACAGACGCAGCCGCCCCACCAGAGGAGCCCCCTACGGTTCTTCCAGTCTTCCATGGATTCTGAGTTATGCCATTCAGTTTCGTAATTGACACGTTTAAACCGCCAAATTCAGACGAGGTAGTAAGACCCACTGGCACCGCGCCGCCTTTAGTTAACAACCTGTCTACGGCATGCATCGTGTGATCTGCGATTCTGTCTTTAAACAATAAAGACCCTTCACGGTACGGCCATCCCTTAACCGGTTCAAGTTCTTTGATTAAAGCAGGGACACCACCAAAAGGCTTAGTCACATCAGCATCTTTGGATTCCTTTAATGCTCTTTCGAAATCGGTAAAACAGACGGAATTGATTTTAGAATTTTCAATTGCTTCAATTGTATTTTGCATCTCCTCATAAGGAGAAATTTCCTTTTTTCTAAATGCGTCCACGAGAGACGAAGCATCCTTCTTCCAGGTTTTATTTTTCATAATGTCTATAATAGTTCCCAAGCTTTTGACTGATTTGAAAAACACAAAATGTCATACATTTACAAGAAGCAACGCATCTATTTCATTCGGTGGAGACGATTGCATAACAAAGAAGCATAAATTCATTAAAAAAATTCGTTTATTTTTATTACCCACCAACATATTGCTATCAATACTTTTTCAAACTTAAATATTTTAAAATGTGAGTGGCTATTTTAGAATAGTAATGAATTATTACCAGATAACAACTCTGAAGCGATAAGATTAATTTCAATGACTCTTACGAATATATTAAATAACGAAAAGTTGCTGCAAAAAAACTATGACTTACTGAAAATCGATTTAGAAGATTTGCTAATTAAGGCTTCAGAGATTAGAGATCGAAACTACTTAAATAACATTACCTACTCGCCCAAAGTCTTTATACCTTTGACTATGCTATGCAGAGACAAATGTGGGTACTGCACCTTTTCTAAACCACCCGCCCGGCTACAGGCACCTTTTTTAACTGAAGATGAGGTTTTGAAAATCGCTCACCAAGGGGAGTCAGCTGGTTGCTTCGAAGCTTTATTTACATTAGGTGAAAAACCTGAATTGCGATACCCTCTGGCTAGCCAATGGTTAAAAGAACACGGATACGAATCTACGGTTGAATATCTATATCATTGCTCTGAATTGGTCATGACCGAAACTACTTTACTATCCCATTTGAATCCGGGAGCCTTGAACTTTGACGAATTGAAAATGCTAAAGAATGTGAGCATATCTCAAGGAATGATGTTGGAGTCAATTCAGCCTAATTTAAATTGCCACTTTGATTCACCCGACAAAGAGCCACGAAGGCGTTTGGAGACTTTAGATAATGCCGGACAGTTAAACATACCCTTTACTACAGGAATCCTGGTGGGTATCGGTGAAACTATGGAATCCGTTGTAGAATCGCTTTCGGTTATTGCTGAGTTACATAATCGATACGGTCACATTCAAGAGGTTATAGTTCAAAATTTTATTCCGAAATCCGATACAAAAATGCATGCCCACCCCCCATGTGACCGATCACTCCATCAAAAAGCTATCGCATTGGCCAGGATCATATTACCCGAGGATGTTTCAATCCAGGCACCCCCCAATTTGGCCGAGGACATTGAATATCTTTTACGAGCTGGTATTAATGATTTGGGCGGTATATCTCCGGTCACAATCGATCACGTCAATCCTGAGAAAGCATGGCCGTTAATCGACGAATTACAAAATAGATTAAATCATCAAGGATTTGAATTGCTGCCAAGACTTGGTGCTTATCCTCGCTACATTAAAGACAAAGATCAATTTATCGATCCAGATCTTCATGCCAAAGTCATAAGACTGACGGATTCAGATCTCTTGGGTAGGGACACTACTTGGTGGCCTGGGAGCGATGCAAAAGTTCCCGACATCTTTATGACTTATTTCAATGGAAACAATAGGAATATCAAAACTGAAATCTCAGAGATACTAGAAGGGGTAGATGCAGGACAGGAGCTGTCGGTTATTCAAATTGAAAAGCTGTTTAGGGCCAGAGGTAATGATGTTGCGTCAATTTTTCAGTATGCGGATCGCCTAAGGACAAAACTTGTTGGCGACGAAATAACTTTCGTTAAAAATAGAAATATAAATTATACGAATGTTTGCACCTTCAAATGCAGATTTTGCGCATTTTCTAAAGGTCCTCTTTCATTAAATTTAAGAGGCGATCCATATCTGTTGGACTTAGAAGATCTAACCCAAAGAGCCAAAGAAGCCTATGAACTTGGAGCAACCGAAGTATGTCTTCAAGGCGGCATTCATCCTAATTTTGACGGCGAATACTATTTAGAGGTATTAAATGCCATACACGGTGAGATTCCTGATCTTCACATTCATGCCTTTAGCGCTCTTGAGGTCTTCGAAGGTGCCAAGAGGTCTGCCGTTGATTTAAAAACATATTTAATAAAACTTAAAGATGCGGGGCTGCGATCGCTACCGGGAACCGCTGCCGAAATACTTGACGACGACATCAGGAAAATCTTGTGCCCAGATAAAATTAATACAGAAGAGTGGCTCAACGTACACCAAGTGGCCCACGAAGTCGGACTCACAAGCAATGTCACAATTATGTTCGGTGCTATAGAAACGGCAAAATCTTGGGCAAAACATCTCTACATAACAAAACAACTCGGCAATAGAACAAAAGGTTTTTTGGAATTTGTTCCTCTGCCTTTCGTTCACATGGCAACACCCATATATCTGAAAGGAATTGCCAAAAAAGGTCCTACTCATAGAGAAACCATGCTTATGTATGCAGTAGGGCGCATTGTATACGGTAACGATATTCCCAATATTCAAGCAAGTTGGGTTAAGTTGGGATTTGACGGAGTATCACAGGCGCTTCAACTTGGGTGTAATGACCTTGGAGGAACGCTGATAGATGAAAATATATCAAGAGCCGCTGGAGCCGCACACGGACAAAAAACTGACGAGCAAGAATTTAAACTGATAACAGACGCCCTAAACAGGCCGTTGGTGCAGCGAAATACCAAATACCAAAAATTGGCAACGGTTTAATTTAATTGCTTTCATAAGTCGACAACCCAAAAATAAAACTGTAGGCGGTCTATCGATATCTGCATCGATAAATTTAAATCTGTTAAGACCTATTTTTAGGATTCAGGTATATCTAATCGGAAAACAATATCTTTGAATAATTTTAAAAATAAAATGTTTGATTAGTCAACCATCAACCATCAAATTGTAAAATTATAATACGTGAAATAATTGCTATTAGTGAATGAATGAGTGAATGAGTATATTTGCTTTTATCGGCGATTGCCATTGCTACCATTCTTGCAACAGATTTAAAACTGCAATTCTTCACAAAGAAACTTCACAAAGAAATTAGAAGTTACATTTTACAATCTGAGATGTGTATCCAAGATATCAATAATTTCAACAATTTCATTCAGGTAACTGCTGGAGCTCATGAATTGCTTTCTCGATAGCCCTTCTAGTAGCAACCAACAATTTATCTTTTTTACGCATTTGTCCCAGATCTTCTTCACCGAAATCCAACATCTGTATGTTGGCACTAGATTCGTGAAGATTATCTAGAATGGCATCGTCGATCCGCTCCACCATAGCTTTAAGCTCATTAATAATTGATTCGACATCGGACATCCCATCAACTCTTTTCTGTCAATGATTTGTCAACAGATACAATTTCAATCTCTTTGTTTTGTACCATTTTTCTTATTACTTTTTTATCAAACTTACCCACTGAAGTCTTGGGAATAGTCTGCATCTGACACCAATTCTCTGGTAGCCACCATTTTGCAACTTTTGGAGCAAGCCAAGTCGCCAACGCTTCTGGATTGAATTCTCGATTTTCTTTCAATACGACACAAGCCAATGGTCTTTCATCCCATTTGTCATCTGGAATACCGATTACGGCCGCTTCGTGAACATCATCGTTGAGCATGATCGTGTTTTCCAAGTCAACACTGCTGATCCACTCCCCACCCGATTTGATAACATCTTTCGTTCGGTCTGTTATTTGCATGTGGCCGTGATTATCAAGTGTTCCGACATCACCAGTTCTAAGCCATCCTTGGTGAAATTTGTCAGGGTCAACCCCTTTAAAATAAGAACCTGTAATCCAAGGTCCTCTGACTTCAAACTCTCCAACCGTATCCCCGTCGTTAGGCAAAACGGTACCATCCTCGTCGGTAATTCTGATTTCAACTCCTGGCACAATCGTACCCGTCCGTGAAAGCCAATCGACCTCGTCTTCGGGTGCAGAATCTTTAGGCGGAAAAGAGAGTGCACACAACGGAGATGTTTCAGTCATCCCCCAACCCTGCAGCAATCTGACATTATAACGATTCTTAAACGCATCGATCAGTTTTCTCGGTACTGCGGAACCTCCAGCTACTACTACTCGCATAGAAGACAGATCAAGTTCAGTAGTCTCTGAATAGCTCAACAAATCATTCCAAATAGTCGGGACCCCCGCTGCTATGGTAGGTTTTGCCAGATTTATAAACTCCAAAAGCGGTTTTGCCTGTAAAAATTGTTTTGGCATTAGCATATCAGCGCCACCGATCCAACAAGCATAAGGTGTGCCCCAAGCATTAACGTGAAACATCGGGACAATGACCAGTGCGCGGTCAAGAGCAGATATACCCAAGGTAGAAGCAGATCCAATTAATACGGTATGCAAGTATATGGATCTATGAGAGTAAACTACTCCTTTTGGATTTCCTGTCGTACCCGACGTATAACACATTGAAGCTGCTTCGTACTCATCTAAATCAGGCCAATCATAACCGGTAGGTTGATCTTTTATTAAATCTTCGTAATCTATAATCTCACGACCCAGCGAACTGGTATCTCCAGATCCGACTGAGATTAAAAATTTAACATCGGCCAAGGAATCCTTAACAGCGGCCAATACGGGTGTTAATATCGAATCAAAAATAATGACCGAATCCTCGGCGTCTCTAATAATATAAGAAAGTTGATCTGGGAAAAGCCTAACGTTTAAAGTGTGTAGCACGGCCCCCATCGAAGGAACCGCCAAATAACACTCCAAATGTTCCTGATGATTCATCCCAAAAGTTGCAACACGATCTTCCATTTTGACACCCAGTCCTTTAAGTGCGTTCGCAAGCTTTTCGGCACGTATTGCGGTTTCTCCAAAACTTTTCTTAGAAATATCTGATCCCTGAAAGGTCAAGACCTCCGAAGTCGGGTGAACTGATTTTCCGTATTCAAACAACTGACTAACCAGAAGCGGCCTGTGTTGCATTGTGCTTTTCATAACAATCTCTTTCTTATCTCTATAAAAACTACGATATCATGTTTCTAAAATTTTAATCCAAACCAAAGCGATATGCATCTGCATTCTATGATCAATATTATTTAATCAATATGGCAAATCCAAAAATTACATTCTATAGAATTTTCTGCCAAAGCAGCAGCTATCGTAGGCCTATTTATTAAGTCCTTTATACGTAAATCATAACCTGAATTACATATAAAAGTTGAACTGCACCAAACCTTACATAATCAACATATATTTCGTCTCCTTTTTCATGATTTAGCACCATAGATAAACGGTTTTCTTAAGTAAGTCGATCAATTCGATTGGCAAACTATGAATAGCTGTAACATTAAGCCGGATCCAAACCGGTTATATACTCTTCGTATAAAACCCTTACTATTAGTTTTTTATGAGTTTTTAGTTCTTCGATATAGTCTTGAAAGTCAGGCATAATCTTTTCACTTGAAAGTTTCCTACCTGGAGCTTTGTCGTAAATAATTTCATAGAGATCCTCATTGGTCAAAGATTCCAAAGATTCCAACTTTTGTAAATCAATCTCAAATTTATCGATTTTGGAAGTAAATCTTGAAACAGTTGAATTTGAAACTCCGACCACTTTAGAAATCTGTCTGTCGGACATGTTATGTTTGAATTTCAGATCCAATATTTGTCTAATGGTACTCATGTTGCTACTCCATTTTCTTTTCTGTTTTGTTTTTAAATAAGTCATTCAAATAACTTATTATTTAGAAACAAAATTGAATTTCTAAGTGTGCGAGAGTTGCTGGAATTAGTGTGCGAGAGTTGCTGGAATTAGTGTGCGAGAGTTGCTGGAATAGTCAAAAGAAGCTTTACGAGAAATATTTGTAGACCTAACTTCAACTCCGAATTGCAACACTAGTAATGTCACTAGTATAGCTTAGCTGTATTGAATTATGTACTTCATATGGAGACCTATATCCTAGGCATTTTCTTGGTCTGTGATTCAGTTCGTCTGT
>JAJZNL010000035.1 GCA_021852345.1 Actinomycetes bacterium | reverse complement strand
GTTACAGGCAATACGATAAAGAAATTAAGGCTCTAATAGAACAATCGCATTTTGATTTAGCCGCTTAAACTCGGCTCAAATAAAAACTCGGCTCATTTGTATTACTTTAGACGCTTAAGACGTCTAACTCCCAGCAGGTAAATTGTACCGTTTCAAATTGAATTATTTGTAAGTTGTAGGTTAAATTAAATAATTATAAAAACTCGGGCCGTTCTCCGCAGATAATTTTATAACGGTAAGTCGAATATTCATTACCGACGAAATCGCGATAAATCAATGAAATTGCGATAATGAGTATTTAGATTTTAAGTTGTTTAAATATGTTTATGGAGTTTGGGTTGGTTGTGTTAACAACTATTTTGCCAGAAGACAAATAAAGGCTGAATGTTGTTTTTAATTTAGGAGATAAATGAAAGTAAAAAATAAATTAAAAAGTCATAGATTCCTTCGAACATTTACGACTTTCATAATTTTTATAATTGGCGCGTCCCTTTTATCGAGCTGTTCATCTACTGCAAAGAATCCGTTGTCAAATGTACATTATCAGACAATGGCTTCAGTGTCATCTTTGGCGAAATACACCGGTCATGGTTCAATTGGGCAGGCATATGAGTTAGGTGCGACTCCCGGTACAAAACTCTATTTGGTAAACTCAAACAATCAAATTTACTCAAAGGGCATTGCTGATGCTTTAGGTTCTTTAATTATCAGAAATTTACCCTACAATGAGTACTTTACCTTCAGGTCGTACGTCGGTAAACTCGTTGTCGGAACTAAACCATTTAAAATACTGGCTCCAAACGACACGCCTCCTGAAAGCTTCTATTCTTCACAAAAAATGCATGCTGGATTGAATTATATTACGATGCGAGACGGAGTAAAGTTAGCGGCAACCGTCAGGCTTCCTGTCAACAATACGCTTTCTGAAGGGCCGTTTCCGACGGTAATTGAGTGGTCAGGCTATCCAATTGCAGGTCCACACTCTTTGTTGGATGCAACGCTTGGGCTAAACGGTGAGACAATGTCAGATCCTCTTTTGCCATCTACGGCCACTTCCGTAGGATCCATAATAGCTCCGTTGGTAGGATTCGCAACGGTAAGTTTACAGATGAGAGGCAGTGGGTGCTCTGGTGGGGCCTTTGGGTTGTTTGATCTACCCACTATCTACGATGCCTATGATTCCATTGAGATAGTGGCCGCTCAAAATTGGGTTCTTAATCATAAAGTAGGAATGGTCGGAATTTCGTTTTCCGGATTTTCGCAATTATTTGCAGCGGGTACCGATCCTCCTGGGTTGGCTGCTATTGCACCCATGAGCGTCGTAAACGATTTTTATAATACGGGTTTTCCCGGTGGAATGTTAAATACAGGTTTTGCTGTTTCATGGATGCTCTCAAGATGGAATGATGCCAAACCCGCACCAGAAGGTGGTCAAAACTATGCAAAAGTTCTGATATCTGAAGGAGATAAAACCTGTTTGGCTAATCAGGCCTTACGACTTCAGACTCCGCCAGTGGGTACGCTGCTGGGTACAAACGCACAACGTAGCCCCTCACATTACAACCCCAGAAGCGCCATGCTGTGGGCAAAGAAGATCAAAGTTCCGACATTTTTGGTGGGGGCCGTTCAAGACGAGCAAGTCGGAGGGCAGTGGCCCGAGATTATATCAAGCTTTAAAAATGACCCCAATTTATTTGTAACAATGACAAATGGATATCATGCAGATTCTTTAGGAGAAGCTATATTGTCACGGTGGATAGAGTTTTTGTATATTTATGTTGCAGACAAGGTTCCGCCAAAAATACCTAGTTCTCTGTTAGGTGCTTTGGAGTCGACCGTATCTCAACAGGTATCTGGTGTATCTGCGGGACCGCCTGTTCCTTTGAGGTTTACAAATCTAAAGACGCCAGCGGAGGCGCGTGCTGCTTTCAAAAAATATGACCCGCGCGTAAGGGTTCTGTTTGACAACGGAGGGGAAGCTTCAAATCCAGGTGAGATGTTACCCGAGTGGGAAGCTGACTTTAATTCATGGCCTCCTAAACGTGCGCAGGTTCAGACCTTTTACTTGGGAGCTTCGGGGAAGTTAAATACTTCAACGAGTTCCAGCGGATCGGTATCATTTAACCCCAATCCGACGTTGAGGCCGGCCACTACGCTAACTGTACCGGCTTCAAGTTCAAATCAACTTCCGTCAAACCCGTGGGCTGCCTTACCCAATTACAATTGGGCGCCTGTAGTAGGAAACGAAGGTGTCGGATTCATATCGCCGGTATTAAAGAAGGATATGGTTGTCGTTGGTCCTGCCAGTCTTAATCTATGGGTGAAATCTACGGCTTTGGATACGGATTTGCAGGTAACTGTTTCTGAAGTGAGGCCGAACGGCCAGGAGATGTATGTGCAGTCGGGCTATCTTAGAGCCGCCTACAGAAAGACTGATTCTCAATCTAGTGTTTTCCAGCCCATGCATAGTTTTACTAATCCTAAGAACTTGGTTCAAGGTAAGTATTCTCTGGTAAGGATTGGAATATTGCCAATATTGTATGCCTTTAGGGCGGGGTCCCGAATAAGAATTACCATTGAAGCACCTGGAGGCGATTTGCCGGTTTGGCAGTTTGCAACTCCTAATACCTACTCAAAGGTAACAGATACCGTGGGCTTGGGAGGTAAATATGCTTCCAGCGTAGTATTTCCAGTAATCAATTCTCTTACTCCGCCTGACCCACAACCAGCATGCCCTTCGCTTAGAGGCCAGCCTTGCAGGACATACGTACCGGCCGGAAATGGAGGATAGAGAGAATCTTGGAGATTATCTATGGCTGCTATTGGCAGAAACGGACGACTCTGCGAAAAGTTAGTGGATAATTATTCTTTGTTGTTACCGCCGACAGAGTGGTTGGCGGTAATTAGAATTTTAGAAATTCGCCTTTTGTCCATTTCCAATATTTTAAATTTAAATTGAGGCAAGTCGAATTCTGCATTGCTGTCGGGAATGTCATCCAACAATTCAAGTATATAACCGGCTATGGTAACGTACGAGCCGTTGGGAACGTCCATTTTAATCGTTTCTCTGAAGTTGTCGATAGAGCAAGCTCCATCGACAATCCAGCTGTCTTTATCCACTCGGACTATTTCACGCTCGGTTTCTGCATCATACTCGTCTTTAAGATCGCCAACCAACTTTCCCAGCAAGTCTTTCATGGTAACTACACCGGAGACTCCACCGTATTCATCGACCACAATGGCAAAATCACGCCTTCTCTGCCGCATCTCAGCCAGTAGTTCAAGTAGTTCTTTTGACTCGGGAACGATGTAGGGAACACGGAGTTTTCTCGCTATGTCGATGGAGGTGAGCGGCAGTCTGTGATTTTGACCGTCCGGCCACCATCGTTCATCTTTAAATATGTCTTTGATGAACAAAACACCAACTATTTTGTCCAAATCTTCATCGTAAACCGGAAATCTGGAGTGAGACGAGTTTCTAATAGCGTGTTTAATATCTTCGAGTTTGACCGGTATGGGAAGAGCGGAGATGTCAACTCTGGGAATCATCACCTCTTTCACTTTTCGGTGACCGACATTGGCTAAGGCGGCGAGAATACGCTCGGCTTCCTGTTCTGAATCAAAAGACTCTAACGCAATTTCGTTATTCGCTTGTTTGGGTTTTTTTATTTTCAAGCTTTTTGACGCTCTTTGAAACTTTAACTTTCTTAAAAATTAGCAACAAAATTAAAGAGGATTACCAGCTAATCCAGGAAGTGAAACAGCAGATTCAAACGACGTCATTGCAGAAATGGGTGCGTATGACTCGTCGTAGTAGGTATGACCGTTTAGTATCGCCTTAACTGCTTTTGAAATTTTTACAGGATTTAACGGCTTTACCAAAAATCCTTCGGCGGCAACTTGCCTAGCCATCCAAGCATCTGCTCTTCTGTCCAGCAAAATTAAAGACGGAATTTGCGGTATTCGGTTATCGTATTCTTCCAAGTGCAGATCTTGAATTACCGCAAAGCCTCCCATGGAACCAATTTGTGAGTCTACTATTACAAGATCAAGATCGTATTGATTGGCCGCTGCATCCCTAACTAGTCGACCGCTTTCCAACTCGATTACTTTAATATCGGTTGATTCTATGGCAGATCTAATTTGATGTCGAGTCTGTTCCACGTCTGCAACTACCATTACTGTATTCACAATTACAAGGCTACCAAAAAAATTAATACGTGTTTGCTAAATTCTAAAATTACCTGGATTCAATAACGAAGTGCAATATAGTTTACCTATCAAGTGTAGTTCAGGTTAATGCCATAATAAGCTTCGTAAGCACTTTTATATCCAAGTACTTTTCTGGGTCGGTGATTTATTTCATTAACGGCCAGTTGCAGTTGTTCTTCGGTAACTTTCGTAAAGTCGGTATGTTTTGGGAAGTATTGACGTAAAAGTCCGTTGGTGTTCTCATTTGTTCCTCTTTCCCATGAATGA
>JAJZNL010000022.1 GCA_021852345.1 Actinomycetes bacterium | reverse complement strand
GTGCTTTTGACTCAGAGAGACAGAGTACTTTAGTTCCATTCTCATTTGGGATAAATTTTACAAATACTTGGTCATCGGTATTATTCCCGATTGTTTCAAAAGTCTCTCTATTAGACTTGAAATCATCGATATAGTTCTTGGCATCATTTAAGCGTTCAATGACAATGTGATTAAAACCGCGGGATTTTATTAGTTCAAGATTTGCTTTTGTCGCAATTCCTCTATCCATTACAATAGTTGGCTTTATTCTACCGAAGAGTTGCTCTTTAGTATCAAGTCTGTCAAGCACATCTTTAAGTGTTATGGGTTCGCTTTGATTGCCTTTTAAGATCTCTGAATAAGTTGGTATTCCCTTTTCGTCCACAACGATTGCAAGACTTACCAACAGACAATCTGAACGTTTCTCTTTCGAACGGCCGTATTGCCCTAATTCATTGAACTTAGAAGTTCCTTCTATGTAGGTATTGGTAAGATCAAATAGCAGCAGTTTCTTTTGGCCATATAGTTTGGTTTGTTTTGCATTGGCCTTAGCTTCAATCTCTTCTTTCTTTAAGATCAGCAGATCACTAATTTCATAGAAGTCGTTTTTATTAATAACGGTATCGATATCCAAAAGTTCTGGCAGCGAACTGGTATTATTTAACCATCTAATAGTTGATAGTTCAGAACCGGGTTTAACTAAGCGTGAAATAATTTGAGCTTTTATAAGAGTTTTCTGTTTAGAAGAGATATTGAGACTATCTAAGATCTCCTCAAATCCAATCCTTTTAAAGAACTCAAGTCCTATAAGTTCAGCTCCCAACGATCTGTTAAATGAAGTGGTAATCCCATTTATATCTACTTTTTGATAATCAGTCTTTGATCTGCGCTTTGACGTTTCTTGTTTTAGTTTCTCGTCAAATTCAAAACTTTTAAATAAATCATCGGCTAATTTAGCAAGTGACGGGTCATCGTTATCAAACAATGTTTCAACACCGCTAAAACGGGCAGACAGCAGAGTACTTAATTTCTTTAAGTCCAACTTGTCAATTTCTAAAGTTCCTAGCTCCATGACAATTCTTTGTCTTGGACCTTTTTCACCACGATAGGATTCAACTAGTTGATGCTTTTTATAAATAATTCCGTTACTTGGATTCTTGGTGCGGGTTTCTCTAATAAACACATATTAAACTTAGCACAGTAGATCGTCCATTACAAGCTTAATATGACTATACCATACAATTAGGACACTACATTCACGATTTATAACTCCGATGGCTCATCTACCAGGACTTTTACTTTTCGGATTTATTAATTTACCCTTATTTTTAGAGAATTGGAGGATAATTCCGGGAAAGTTGGGTTAGGAACAATCTTCATTATTATATTGTCGTGATTTAGGTTGATTGACGCTATCACCGCTGGCGATATGCTTGAATTTTAAGACTACTGGTCTGCTGCAAAGCCAAACCAAGGTAGTCAATAATTAAACCGAAATAACTACAATTAGGAGCATAGACTATGCGACCGACGAAAAAACAACAATAAAACTAGCTCTGTGCAATGAATAGCTTAGTTATCGGAGCGACTTTTAACCCTCTGAACGGCTTTAATTACTGACTCACATATTCCCGAAGCATCCAATCCAAAGCCCGATAAAATAGTGTTCGGTTTGGCATGGGAGATATAGACCGTCGGAATTCCCAAAATATCCATTGTGGGCATTGAACATCCCTGAGTCGCAGCGAGATCTCTAAGCTGTGATGATATGTATGAACCAGCCCCTCCGAAACAATATCCATCTTCAACAGTAACTACAATTTCATGTTTTAAAGCATCTTCCAACATTTTTTTATCGAGCGGTTTAACCACCCTTACATCATACAAAGTTGCAGAAACCGATCTTTCGTTGAGAAGCTCAACAGCTTTAATTGCAAACTCTACCATTTTGCCAACTGCTAGTATAGCTACCCGGCCATCACCTTTATCTATCAGCCTGGCTTCCATTCCCTTTCCGATCTCGTCGCCTTCAAGTACCATGGCGGGCGTTTTAGGATATCTGATAACCGCAGGACCCGGCCAATTTAATGCGGCTTCTAACATTGGTTCCATTTCATAAGCCGAAGATGGCGCAAAGATCACCATATTAGGAATCGCAAGCGACAGGACCATATCCAACACCCCGTGATGGGACGGTCCGTCATCTCCTGTAATGCCCGCCCTATCCAAAGCAAAGGTTACATTCAAATTATGCAATCCCACATCCAGATTCAGTTGATCAAACGCCCTGGTCATGAAAGTGGAATAAACTGCCACAACCGGTTTCATACCTGCCATGGCCATACCTGCCGCGGAAGTAACGGCATGTTGCTCGGCAATTCCCACGTCTACAAACCTTTCGGGAAACTTTGCCTGAAAAGGTAACAGACCTGTCGGTCCGGGCATCGCAGCAGTAATTGCTATTATTTTATCGTCTTTTCTTGCCATTTTAATCAGCGAAGCGCTGAAGGTATCCGTGAATGTAACCGGAGAATCACCTTTAGTGTTGGCAACCCCCGAATGGGAAGTTGGGCGATTTACAACGGCTTTAATATCGTGAAGACGTTGAATATCGTCCTCTTCCGCCGGTGCGTAACCCTTTCCTTTATGAGTCAGAAAATGTACTACAATCGGCCCCTTCCAGACAGTAGCATTGTGCAACGCTTGCTCTACCTGCTCAATATCGTGGCCGTCAAAGGGGCCGACATACCTGACTCCTAATGATTCAAAAAATACATGTGGCTCTATGACTTCTCTAAGGGCGGATGTAACTCCGTGGATTCCGGCATAAGCCAAGTTGTTTATAAGAGGAAGATCCTGAACCATTCGTCGGATTTTCTCACGAGTTTCCACGTACGAAGGGTTACTTCTCAAGTGCGACAGACTTGAAGACAGTTTCGATATCGTAGGGGCATAACTTCTGCCATTGTCATTTAACACAATAATTACGGGAGTGTTCTTATGCCCCAGATTATTTAATGCTTCGTATGCCATGCCGCCAGTTAAAGCACCGTCACCGACCAGCGCCACAACGCGCCTAGGATTTGAGACCTTGTTTGAACTTATTCCAATGCCTTGAAGTTGCAAGGATTCCGAAATCCCAAACGCATAACTTAAAGCAGTTGACGCATGTGAATTTTCAATCCAATCGTGAATCGATTCAGTCCTATTTGGATACCCCGAAAGTCCGTTTTCTTTTCTAAGGGTACCAAAATGATCTTTTCGACCCGTTAAAATCTTATGAACATAGGCTTGATGACCAGTATCAAACAGAACTATATCATGCGGGGAGCTGAATACTCGGTGAATTCCGAGAGTAAGTTCAACTATCCCTAAATTAGACCCCAAGTGCCCACCAGTTTCAGATACCGATTTGACAATAAAGTCACGAATTTCGTCAGCTAAAATCTTAAGTTCATCATAAGACAAACCATTTAAATCAGCCGGTGTAGTTATACGATCCAAAATTGCCATGTTACTAATATTAGCCTAGCAAAATTTTGTTTTTAAAAGTTAGCCACGCAATAAATAACGGCAAATTTTTCTAGCTTGGCTAAAATTTGCTATCAGAAGTTACAAGTTTTACGTCTGTTGACTTTAAATATGATTTGGTTCGATCAATTACTAACTTAACTAACCTCTAACCACCAAAATATTATGGAAATCACCTGATTTCTATCGCAGTGAATCCACTAAAGTTCCCTGCTGGTCTAGTGGGGGTTGATGTATGATAAACATAATCCAAACAGACCAAAAAGTCACCTTTTTAGTGTCGCCATCTTATAATAAGTCATCTAAGTTTCAGGCGACATTTGACGATAAAAAAAGTGTTTCATTTGCTGGTCTTGTTTTGGTTGACGAATTAGCAAGAAAACTTTCCCTTATAGAGTCAGCCGATGAAATGGTGAATCATACATTATATGTGGTTCTATAGCAGTAGAATTATCAGCTGAACTATAGATTCAAATAGTTTTATCCGCTCATTAAATGAGCACGGAACTACGTTCATCTTAAAGAAGCATTGGATCAAGCTCTTTGCTCAAATTATATGCCGCCGCTCGTCGCCGTCAAGTCCATTTATTAATCTGGATGCGAGTCTTCTTTCACTTGACTGCCTCCTCGTCGCCGTCATGAAGAGCAATCAGAGCCTGATCCCATTTGCATTGATAGCGTCATTGTGGTGCTTAATTGAAGTACTGTCTTACAATTTTCTAAGCTATTTCGCTAAAACCATATATTGAGGTTGATCCGAAATAGTTTCCCTAACTAACGGCTGTGGCAATGCAAACCCCGGCGCTAAGATAATGACCTTAATTGAATCGTTTATTACAGGGGGTAATTATATCGATGATGCAGATATCTTAAGATGTGGTTCAACTGATAGAGTAGTAAGCCATCATATAATGGCTCCGTCTACATTAGGTACTTTTTCCCAGATCTTTTAGTTTAGGCAATGTAGTGCAAAT
>JAJZNL010000009.1 GCA_021852345.1 Actinomycetes bacterium | reverse complement strand
AAATAAATCACAGACCTAGAAAAGTACTTGAATACAAAAGTGCTTACGAAGCTTATTATGGCATTAACCTGAACTACACTTGATAGGTAAACTATATTGCACTTCGTTATTGAATCCAGGTCTTACGCTGGCATCGGATGCTTAATTAAATGTTGCACTTTGGTGTTAAATCCGGTAATTCTTTTGCGCCCACTTCACCCTTTTTTATTTAAAAGTTTTTCTGGGCTGATTTTAGTAATGATAAAGTTATACTTAATAAAGTACGTTTATTAAAACACATAGATTAAACTACGATTAAACTACGCAAAAGAGTTGCGAATGTTTTAATATCAGACATATTTACGATATGGAGTTAAATTGATCGAAATTAAAATTGGACTTACGCAAGTTGCCAGAGAATTAGACATAGAGTTAAGTAAAGACACTTCTAAAGAAGAGATCGTTTCACAAATTGAAAAGATGATGTCTACCGGAGAGGGAATTCTTTGGCTTACTAATCGAAAAAATTCAAAAATTGCGGTTCCCGTATCCAAAATATCCTTCATTGAAATATCAGATGAACTGGAAGAGCGGAGAGTAGGGTTTGGCGCCTAGTCAATTCCGTTAACGTGAGTGACTTACTGGATAAAAAATTACTTTTTATAACCGGCAAGGGTGGGGTCGGCAAAACATCTGTCGCAACGGGTTTGGCATATCTTGCCTCCAATTCGGGCAAACAAACGCTCGTTTGTGAAGTTGACCCTAAAGGAGATTTGGCACGAAGCTTTGAATGCGCAAGAACTCCTTATAACGGAGTTGAGATTAATGAAAATCTCAAAGCAATGTCAATGGACACCGAAACATCGCTTCGTGAATATTTGAGACTTCAACTTAAAGTTCCCGTTATCGGACGTATAGGTCCCGTTGCTAAGGCCTTCGAATTTGTTTCAACCGCCGCCCCTGGAGTAAGGGAGATACTGACAGTGGGCAAATTCTTGTATGAAGTTAAAAATAACAGCTACGACTTAATAATTGTGGACGCATCGCCCACTGGACATATAGTTTCACAACTCGCGGCTCCTCAAGCATTGCGGGAACTGGTCAAGCTCGGACCGGTTAAATCACAAACCGAGTGGATGATCGATATTTTGGGTGACCCCGACAAGACTGGTGCGATTATAGTAACTACGACCGAAGAAATGCCGGTAAATGAGACCATCGAACTTTCAAAAAAGATCGAATCCGAGACCAACGTTCACCTCAGTGCCGTAATCATAAATCAGGTTCTTCCAGAACTGTTTTCAAGTAATGAAGAGGCTGCGTTTTTAACATTGTTTACCAACGAAAACATGGAGACCATGACAGAAATGTTAAGAGCTTCGCCGGAAACAGTAATGGAGGCCGCTAGACTGGCAGTCACGCTACGGAGGATGCGTTCGGAATTTTTGGAAAAACTTAGAGACAATATCGATTCAAATATCCCACAGATTTATCTTCCTTATCGTTTTAATAAATTGACCGGATTAAAATCCGTTAAAGCAACGGCTGCGGCTCTCGCCGACGAAATAAATTAACATGGCTAAACCTTCTAAGCACAAATCAAAATCAAACTTATTGGAAAACTTGTTGCCGACCAAAGAAGTGATAATCGCTTGCGGCCCGGGTGGAGTCGGTAAAACGACATCTGCTGCTGCGACTGCTCTTACGATAGCGCTCAACTTTGACAAATCTGTCTTGGTATTAACTATCGATCCGGCCAAAAGGTTAGCAAACGCATTGGGCCTTAACGGCATCGGCAACAAAGAGATTGAGATAAGCGACGAGACATTCAAAGAGTCCAAGCTGAAGCCAAAAGGGAAACTTTCAGTTGCAATGTTGGACACAAAGGAATCTTGGGATGCACTAATAAGACGACACGCCAAAGATCAAGCAACTGTTGACCATATTTTATCCAACCCCCTATATAAGAACATTACTTCAAAATTCGTTCAAAGCCATGAATACATTGCGATGGAAAGACTGTACGACCTTCATTCGTCAAAGGATTATGACATCATAGTCGTAGATACTCCGCCCACGAGAAATGCACTTGATTTTTTGGACGCTCCCGATAAAATGGCAGACTTTTTCTCATCGCGTTTGTTAAAATGGTTAATTGCGCCGTATAAGTCAAAACTGATAAGTTTGGCATCCAAACCTTTTTACCAGATTGCGGATAAAGTTTTGGGCAACCAGTTCTTACAAGATATCGCCGAATTTTTTATTGCATTTCAATCTATGTACGACGGGTTCGTTCAAAGAGCTGAATCTGTAAAAAAATTACTTTCAGACACGAGAACCTCGTTTCTAGTCGTATCAACCTTAGAACAGGTGCCCGCACTTGAAGCCAGGTTTTTTGTGGACGAACTTCAAAAAAGGTCGCTGAACTTAGATGCCGTAATACTAAATAAGGTATTACCTGAGCATTTTAGATCCAAGTACGAAACAGAAATCGCAAGAAATATTCAAGAACAAGCAAAGATTTTGTCTGAAACGCTGTCTAAATCCAGTCAAAATAACTCATATGGAGCCGAAACTTACGAAAAAGTCTTTTTGGAGATTGCATCCAGTTTTCTAAATTTCCAAAAAGTGGCTCAGCAAGAAGCCGCTCTTGAAAGTGAATTTGCCGACTTGGTTTCCATATCCACTAAAGTTCCTTTTCATTCAGAGCCAATAAATGATTTAAATGCCCTAGAAGAATTGGGTAAACAGATTTGGATGCAGAATTAAGTCTGAATAACTTTTTCTGTCGGGTTCGCATTTTTGAAAAACAGATAAAAAGCAACGGTATTTGCCATTTGAAAAACACCAGCGATTTCAAATGGCACTTCCTCTGATAAGTACTCAAAAAGGTAGCCCGAAAAGGTTGGCGCCGCTGCCATCATAATCTGATTTGGGAAGTTAGACATCGCCATCACCGTAGATCTTTCTGATTCGTCTGCCATAGAAGTTACGAACGATTGACGAAGCGGAAGTCCTATCCTTTGAACCATCATTCTCAAAAGGTAAATACCTCCCGATATCATAAAACTCGGCGCTAAAACCATGGGGATTAAAAGAACAGACTGAGCAGCTCGAACCATAGTAACCACATTAACAAGACCGATTTTTTTCGCCAGATTAGCTGCGGACAGGGTACCGACAATGGTTACAACGTTTATAACCGCAAACAGTATTCCGATGCTGTGAGGGCCGACGCCGTATCTCTTAAAGAACCAGTAGCTAACAAACGGGCCGAACATTCCGACCGCAACTCCGTTTAAGCTGTTAGTTATCCAGAGCTTATACATAAGGCCTTTTGACTTAACCGGAAACTTAAATTTCACCTTCTCATTCTTTTTTCGCTTCTTGACATCTTTTTTTAAAAGCAAGGCAACTAAACTTGCACCAAGTGCAGCCAAAAAAGCTATAAAGAATACGAAGTGGTAGTATCCGAGCTGCGACGCCTTCCCTGTTTTGTCGGTTGAAATTGTCAGTGTCATTAGACTGCCTATCGTGGCACCTATGGATGAAGCAAAACCAAGTCTCCCAAAAATATTATTTCTAAATTCAAACTTTGAATTTTCCAAAGCCAAAGCGGACTCGACAGTTTGGTAAGGTCCGACGGCTCCAGCTCCAGCTCCAGCCCCTCTTCCGAAAGTTCCGACAATGGCGGCCAAAATAAGTAATGCTAGATTATGAGTTAGAAAAAATACTAACGAAGCGGCGGCTGTAAGACCAGGTACGGCTATCATAAAGATTTTTCTGCCGATCTGGTCAGAGATCATTCCTATTGAACTTGAAAATAATGCTGAAAAAATACCTACCGCCAGAAACACTAAACCCAACTGAAGTGCGGAAAGTCCGTCAATAGTAAAATAGATTGCCACGACGATTCCGGCAAGAGCTCTGTTAGTTGACATTAATAAGCGGGCAATATAGATGATTTTTAAATCTCTATTCATCCATTCTGGAAATATCAACCGTTTCGCTTTTTGCCTCTTCATATATTAAAATTCAATAGAGAATACCGGGCTTTGTCGGTTGCAGCTAATTGAGAAACTGAGCCGCATTATTGAGGCCGGTGAGTTAAATCATTTTCAATTGGCATAACCTGATCATCAAAAATAAATTCAAATAAGTACTGAGCTGCAATTACCCGTCTGCATGTTAATTAAAATTAACCTCAATACCCACTGCAAACACATTTACATTGAGACCATTAATTACATTGTGACCATTAAATAAACTGTGCCCAAAAATCTATGTTTAAAACTCTCTATGTTTAAAACTCTGCACCCGGTGATTCTTTCACTATTAATTCTACTCCATCTACAAATATTTAGGCTTCGAAATCAGCGTCGGTCGTGAGTTTATTTTTTGCGACTAAAGACAAAAGAGTTTTTCATTTCTCGAATAAGAATTATCAAAATCCTGAAGCTTAGTAAATTCGACTATGCTAATTTAATAATCGCAAATCATAACCGTTTAAATTGATTCGCCCAACAATACAAGGAATAGACCCGTGGAATTTATCGACGCAGATACAGAACTTTATGCTTTAGAACATTCGACGGTGCAGGATTCTGTACTCGAACAAATCGCAGAAAATACCAGACAACATCTCGATTCACCTTCGATGATGATTGGACAGCTGGAAGGAATGTTTTTAGAAATGCTGGTTTTTGCAATTAAGCCTGACAGAGTACTTGAAATCGGTACTTTTTCAGGTTACTCTTGTATCTCTATGGCTAAAGGATTAAAGCCGGGTGCAACAATAGACACCTTAGAAAACGACAATAAACACGTCGAAATAGCAAAAGCGCATATTAAACAGGCGGGGTTAGAAAAGGTAATTACTATTCGTGAAGGTGACGCAAGACAAACTATACAAAAGTTAACTGGGCCTTATCAATTTATCTTTATAGATGCAGACAAAACTGGTTACGAACACTATTTAAAATATGCCTTAGAGCTTCTGTCGCCCGATGGGATAATTGCAGTGGACAATACCTTATGGTCAAAAAGAGTATTGGATCCGACTGACAGTACGGAAGATACGCTTGCCCTAAGGGACTTTAACAATAAGCTTTCTAAAAGGACCGATATAAGAGTTGTCATTTCAACTATTCGCGACGGAGTAACCTTAATCAGAAAAACAACCTAATTTATAATGATCGATTACCATTTACACCTTTGGGAGCACCCCGATAAAGCCGTAGAGTTCACGATTGATACTTTGGCTCAATATTGCCAAAAAGCTGAATCGTTAGGCATAAAACAAATTGCCATCACCGAACATTTTCACCGTTTTAAACAGTCGACCGACTGGTTAGGGAATTTTTGGACCAAGTTTGATGACGCTGATTTATATCAATCCATGGAAGGATATTTTGACCACCACGCAACTTATGATATTGAAGACTATTTAAATGTAGCTATTGAAGCTAAAAATGCTGGTTTGCCAATAGTTGTCGGCTTGGAAATGGATTATTTCAAAGACAGTATGCATTTTTTAAATGAAAAATTGAGACAATATCCCTTTGATGTTATTCTAGGATCTGTCCACTGGCTCAAGAATTGGCGGTTTGACGACTTGTATGATAAGGTATCAATGAAGGTTTGGGATTCCAGTGACTTAGAAAATATTTGGCTCAACTACTGCTACCACATGGAAGAGCTTTCCTCTTCGGCATCCTGTGACGTTTTAGCACACCCCGACCTAATAAAAGTCAATGCCAACCTTATAAAAGACTCTGCGGTGATAACCGAATTCAATACAAGAATAGCCGAAAGTGCAAATAAATATGACTTGGCCGCTGAGGTCTCTTCTGCAGGATTCCGTAAACCCGTCAACGAGCAGTATCCTTCAATTGATCTTTTAAGTCTATTTTTGAAAAACGATGTGCCGATAACGACGGCATCTGACGCGCACAAAATCTCCGACATCGGATTCAGGTTTGAATCCATTAAAACTTTGATACGCGATTTTAATGTACATAAGTTGGCAACATTCAAAAATAGAAAAAGGCAGTTTGTCGACGTTTAAAATTTAGGTTTTAATTTATCGATACCATCTTAATGTTCAAACTATCTCATTTTAAATCTGTGTTGACAAAACAATAGTTATTTTAACGCCCTTTAATACCTCTAAATATCTACGATTTTGCATATTAAAATCTTTGCATATTAAAATTACAATGACCAGTGTATTTTAAACCGGGTTTTTAATAAATTAATAGAAATAATAATAACGATGACCAATACAGATTTATACGATAATTACGGGTTTTCACTTGACGAACTTGAACATTTGAAACGACTCAGGCTGTCTTGGAACCTGTTTGCGGATTTGTCGTTTGCGGATTTAATCATGTTTATACCCTCTTTGAATGAAAAGGATAAATATGTTGTTGCAGGACAGGTTCGACCTTCCACCGCACAGACTTTATATATTCAGGATTTAGTAGGAGTTGCAATCGATAAATCCAAAATACCGCTTGTAGAACAGACATACGCTACTGGAGAGATGTCCAAGGGATTGAGCGTAATCGAAGATACCAACGAATCAGTAATGGAAACCGTTATACCTGTAAAAAAGGACTCCAGAATTATCGCAGTGATAGATCAAATCAGAATCGCAGACTTTCGCCGACACCAAGGCCAATTGGAAAAAGCTTATTCAGATTTGGCTACAGCAATCGCGAATATGATAACCGAAGGCACATTCCCCTATAAGGATACAATCTTTTTCATCGAAAACAACCCCAGAGTCGGAGACGGAGTAATAATTTACGATGCCAAATGTTCGGTCACTTTTGCCTCGCCAAACGCGGTTAGCATTCTTCATCGTACCGGCATTCACATCAGTGCAATCGGTCATACCATAGCCGAACTCGACCTATCGGAGACAACGGTTCAAAAATCTTTTGAAGCAAAAGTTCCCATCGTTGAAGAATCCGAACGATCTAAGGATTTAATTATATTGACGGAGTCATATCCACTGTTTCAGCAAAACGATATTATAGGCGGATTTATGCTCGTCAGAGACGTATCGGAATTAAGAAAAAAAGACAGGCTGTTGTTGACCAAAGATGCCGCCATTAGAGAGGTTCACCACCGAGTTAAAAATAACCTACAAACCATTTCGTCACTTTTGAGATTACAGACCAGGCGAGTTAAAGATGCTGAAGCGAAAAATGCTCTATCTGAAGCCGAACGAAGAATTAGGTCAATTGCCATTGTTCATGAAATGCTATCGAGAGATTCCAGCAACCAAGTCCCATTTAATGAAATAGTGGATCTTCTGGTTAAATTTGCCAGAGATACTCTAAGCGATGACATAAACGTTACTTTCGAAGTTGACGTTGCAGTCGGGGTAGTAATAGCAGAAGTGGCGACTCCTCTCGCGGTGGCAATTTCGGAATTAATTCAAAATGCACTTGAACATGCTTTTGTTAAAGTTCAAAACAACTCTCCACAAATTTCAGTAAGACTCGAATACATCGATCAAAACCTGATAGTTACGGTAAGCGACAACGGAGACGGACTGCCCGAAAATTTTTTTATAGAAAACAGCAATTCTCTGGGACTCCTATTGGTTAGAGATCTAATTAAGAATCAACTGAACGGTGAATTACAACTCAGTTCTCAAAATGGTACGAGGGCACAGATCTCCGTACCAGTCAACCTTATTAAACCAATATCAACTTTCGATTGAAAAGGTACTTTGACAATTACCTAAAAACTCAAATCGACTTATGCGGTTGCCAGTGCGGCTCTTCTCTTTTGTGCCAGCCAAGCTCTGCGAAGTTTTCTTCTTTCATCTTCGGTGGTACCTCCCCACACTCCGCATTCTTGATTAGTAACCAAAGCAAACTCCAAACATTTTGATTTTGCCTCGCAAGAATTGCAAACACCTTTTGCCTGTCTTATCTGCACAACCGCAGTTCCAGTAACTCCGACGGGAAAAAATATATTTGTGTCTACCAAATCTTTACAGGCGGCTTTTATCCTCCAAGACTGATCAAAATCAAACTCCAAGTTCCTTGCAAGGGTCACACTGTCTCCTTCCTCTTATATTTATGACCTATATGCCCGCGCAAACGAGAAATACTTATGAAATAGGTAATCGGGTAAAATAAGTAATCGATTACTTAAACATCCTTATTGACATTCTAATCAATAATGTAACACTATTTTTAAAAAAATGCAATAGGCTTTTAGCTGGGAATTTACTAAAATGGGTTTAAAAATATATCGATTTAGGTAAAAAAATGGTAATTTTTAATAAAAATGAGAAATTCTTATTGGGCCATCGTGGAGACCCTAAAAATTTTGCGGAAAATACGGTTAAATCCTTCAGTAGTTGCATGGGTAGCGGAGCCTTGGGTTTTGAAACAGACGTTCACTTAACCTCAGACAATCAACTTGTAATTAGTCACGACGCAAAACTGAGCAACGAAATTAAAATAACCGAATCAACTTTTGAGGTTATACGAAATTTTTCTCCCAACATTCCTACCTTAAACGAAGTGCTCGAGATTTTTGAAGGTGCATTAATCGACATCGAAATCAAACCCATAGAAACTGAGGTAGATTATGAAGGAACTCTTAAAAGCATAAGCAAACTCAATGATCAATCGCAATCAACACCAACGATTAAGAAGATTACCGAAGTTCTACTAAAAACTATCTTAAGATTCGACGTCCAAAACTTACTGGCTACAAGCTTTTGTCTAGATCAACTCGTTGACATAAAAAAACAGGCCGATGATACCTTTAGCGGGCGACTTGCAACTGGGTATCTTTTTTATCCGAAAAACTTCACTTCACCCGAAGAGGTTTTACTACAAACTTTGGAAGCCGCTCAAGTTTGTAATAAATTTAATTTTGATTTTTTCTTACCGCATCATATAACTATGACGCAAGAATTCCTAGAGCAGACAGAGCAATTTGATTTTAAGATGATCGCGTGGACGGTTAACGACATGACTGAAGCCACTCGACTCTTGGAATTTGAACAAGTTCAGGGAATTATTTCTGACTATCCCAACCTTTTACAATAATCTTTAAAACTCACCATCAAACAATACATTAAACGAACAAAAACTTTTGAGCGGGTTCTAATCATAATAAGTAAATTACGGTGTCAAAGTCTCACCTCTTAGCGAGCCAACGAACTCTTAGCCAACGCAAAAATAAATTCTAGACTAAATACCGAGGACGAAAGAGATTACCAGAGACGAAAAATACGAAGATAAAACTGCCAAATCTTCAATTTTGTAAAAGATAGGTCCAAATTTAAGGCAAAATAGTATCATGAACGTTGTAATATGTGTAAAACAAATTCCAGACCCGGCAGCACCGGGAGAACTGGATCCCAATACAAATAATCTCAAACGAGACAGCAAACTGATCATGGATGATTCGGATTCATACGGAGTCGAAATGGGACTTCAGCTCGCAGAATCCAGCGGAGGCGGGGAAGTTACTTTGGTTTCGATGGCACCCAACAGCGAGACAAGCGGTTTAAGAACCGCTTTGGCTATGGGAGCGGGAAAAGCATTGCTAATTTCCGACGAAGCTTTGGCAGGATCTGACGCCCTTTCCACCGCCAAAGTGCTGGCCGCGACAATCAAAAAGGCACAGCCGGATTTGATAATCGCCGCCACCGAATCTTCGGACGGATACACTGGTACGACTCCGGTACAGTTAGCTGAAATCTTAGGACTTCCTGCTGTAACATTCGCTAAAAAAATTAGCGTCGAAGGAAGCTCTATCAAAGTCGAAAGACAGACCGAAGCTGGATATGACGAAGTAAGCTGTCCGTTGCCAGCAGTGGTTACGGTGACAGCTGGAGTAGTCGAACCCAGATATCCAAACTTTAAAGGAATTATGGCGGCAAAGTCAAAGCCAGTAGAGGAATTTAAAGTATCGGACTTGGGACTATCGGCCGACGAGGTAGGAAACACTGGAGCACGTCAAGTTGTCTTCGAGGTTATTGCCGCTGAAGCTAGACAAGCCGGCGAGAAAATCGTCGACGAAGGTGAAGCTCACAAAGATATAATCTCATTTTTAGAAAAACTCAAACTCATCTGAAAGGTAAATAACATATGTCTATTTCAAAAATATGGGTCTTAGCCGAAACCGCTGACTCAAAACCCACTTCAATTACGCTGGAACTACTCACATTTGCTCGCGGTTTAAATGCAACCGTAGAGGCAATCGGATGGGGTGAAGGTGCCGAATCAGCTGCCGCCGAGATCGGTAATTTTGGCGCTACTGCATTTAACGTTGTTACTGACGTTAACGACAGTCTTCCCGGAGTTCCAGTAGCCGGTGCCATTGCAAATGCAGTTAGCTCGGGAAACGGACCTGACCTTCTGCTCATAGGTGCGACTTACGACGGACGAGACATTGCAGCAAGACTTTCGGCAAAGCTTAATCTTCCTGTTTTAACCAACGTAACTGGTTTAGAGCAGAGCGGCGAGGGTATTATTGCCCATCACAGCATATTTGGCGGTACTCAAATCGCCAAGACAAAGTTCACTACGGATTCAACTCCTCAAATCTTTGTCGTGAGAGCCAAAACCTTTACGGCAGAGGCGGCGGGAGGAGCGGCTGCGACAGTCAATACTCTAACTGCGGGCGATCTAGGTGCAGTCAACGCAGCCAAGATAGTTTCTAGACACGTCGAAGAAAGATCTGGACCCAAGTTGGATGAAGCCGACGTAGTAGTTTCCGGAGGTCGGGGATTAAGCGATAAAGCAAATTACTCGTTAATCGAAGAATTGGCCAAGCTGCTCAAAGGTGCTCCTGGAGCTTCCAGAGCCATTGTCGATGCTGGATGGGTTCCTTATTCCTACCAAGTAGGACAAACCGGTAAAACTGTGAAACCTACGGTATATTTGGCTTGCGGAATTTCAGGTGCAACTCAGCACTTGGTAGGAATGAAAAATGCCAAAAATATAATTGCGATAAACAAAGATCCTGAAGCTCCTATTTTTTCGGTAGCTGATTTGGGAATTGTCGGTGATGCCCAAAAGGTACTGCCAAAATTAATCGAAGAGCTTAAAGCTCGCGCTTAAATTTTTAAAATCCCCGAAGGTGCGATAGTGTTAATCCTCGGGGATTTTTATTTTTCGAAGTATTAATTTAAGCCGGAATAACTATTTAAACAGATTAATATTTCCGATTAATATATCGGCCAGGGATAAGACCTGTCTTCTTGAGAAACGTTAGGAAAGCGTCCCAAGTCCAATAATGCATCGGCGCGATTTAAAGTTTTATCGATTTCGTCTTTAGTCAGTAGATCTTCAGCATGATTTTCAAAACTATCCACAAAATTTCGAATTCCGACTTTAGCCTCTTCAGTTAACTCTTCGTTTATAAACTCCCAAATTACAGTGTGTAATTTGGGTGCAATATTAAAACTCAACCCATTGTCAATTGCATAGAGGCGATTGTCATCGGTTACTAAGACATGACCAGCTTTGCGATCGGCATTATTGATAATCAAATCCATAATCGCAACACTAAACAATTTGATTTGAAACTGACTTTGCTCCACCGCTTCAAAGTAATCATAGTAGTTTACGTTGTTCAGAAAATGCTGGACCGAGCCTGTACCGTATTGCAAATCATCCCTGATAACCGTAACGGGCACTACGTCAAAATTCATCAGCGAAGCCGACACAAAAGCGAGATATTCGCGCTTATAAAGTCCGGGTTCAAAATCCCACAACGGCCTTTCGAAATTCACAGGTTTATATATGCCAAATACCGAATAGTCGTCTTTAGTGAATTTAACGAGTAAAGCATGGTTTGAGCTGCTTACTATTCTCCCCACGTATTCAACTTCATCGCTTAAAAGCAGCTCTTCTATATCCACTTCTATAGACTATTGATTAATCATCCAAATAACTACGTCAAAGTTTAGGAGGCCTGTACCCATTTGTTTTTGGACAATCATGTCCATCTGGATTCAAGGGATAAGAACATAACGGACAAAGCGGCCTACCCGATTCAACCAATCTTTTGCCTACGATGGCCAACGCTCCAGATTGCTCTAAAGACATCACTATTCGAATGGAGATGCCCTCAAAGGCCACATTAGTTATTATCTTTATTGGATCTTCTGCATCATCCAATGGGGGCGCTTCTGGATCAAATTCCTGTACCACCAGAAATACCTTGTTAATATCTTCTTCGTAAAGAGCGGCTATTGCCCCTGCAGACCAAAGTGGATCATTGGGCTCTTCTAAATCCATATCTTCGGCTAGATGACCTGGCCTCGCCGCAGTTGCCAGAATTTTTGACAAATATTCAACAATTGCTTTTACCTGCTGCTTTTCAAGTTTAATTGTAACAAGTGAATCACCTTCTTTAACCTGAAGTAAAAATACCCTGCTTCCAGGTTCACCTACCGTACCGAAAGTTACTTTCTCGGGATTTTCGTACAACCACACATCAGGCACTTATAGACTCCTTTAACGACGATTTTAAATTTAACGCCAGGAGACGACCCTGGGATACGTTGTTTTCATAACTTAACACGGATATAGACGCCGGTGAAATCACCAGTCGCTGGAAATTATTAATATGCATTCCCAAGGCAAAATTTAAAAGGGCTTTAATTGGATCGGCGTGCGATACCAAAACAACTACTTTCCCTGTATGGCTCCTTAAGCAGTACTCTAAAAATGTCTTCATGCGATTTTCCATCTCCACAAAAGATTCACCTTGCGGAAATCTAAATCCAGACGGATTTCTGTGTAAATCACCCCAGGCTTTTGTCTTATATAAATCCTTAAGTTGTCTACCCGTGAACTTACCGAAATCACATTCAAGCAAATTATCATTGGGGGTAACTAGAACCGAAAGTTGCAAAGAAATTTGATTTGCGGTTTGAAGTGCCCGTTCCAAAGGGGAAGAATATATAGCAGCTACCTTTTTACCGAAAGCGTCTTTAATAATTTGTCCTGCTATTTTAGCCTCTTCAACTCCCTGATCCGAAAGATTAAGACCCAATTTTCTGCCGGGTAATATTTTCCCGGTTGTAGGAGTTGAGCCATGCCTAACCAAAATTATATAAGTAGAGGATTTCATATATAAATTAATGTCTGTGACAATGACAGATGTGTGTCCACGTCAAATTTATCGTAGGCTACCTGACGGGTATATGACGTCTTACCGATGAGGCAGCAGATTCAGGCCATCTCTTACGAGAAACTTTAGCCAATTTGTCCATAAGCTCTACTGCTGCAGGATCTTCATCAGAAGGTTTAACTTCTATCAGACCTTTTTCTACCATATCATTAATAATATCTTCGCCTTTTTGAGTTCTTATTACCAATAGCGTCCAATCTAAAAACTTTCCGATTCCACCGGCTGAAATATCTGCGTGCTCGGCAGCAAAATCTGGACAGCTTTTGCAACCTTCTCGGGTCCACTGATGAGCCTCTTTTAAGGGTATTTCATGATACGAACCGTCGTTGCACCATATTTGGAATACGCCTTTGATATTCATTTTTTTTATGGTTTCGCGTTTAATATCATATTTAGCTTCAAACAGTTCGCTAAAGATTGCATCATTAAATGACTTTGAGCACAACAATCCAATACTTAAAACAAATCTTTTCGACGTCTTACCCGCCTTCTTGGCAGACAAAGCAGCCGGAACAGATGCTTGGCATCCCATTCCCACAAGCGCTAATCTGTCGATTCCACGATTGGAAGCTTCTAAGTATGCCAATGGATTAGCCGAATAGGTATATCTGCTGCCTGCACCTTTTAAAATCTCTTCTTTGGTTGTTACAACAGTGGGCACCGCTTTCCAGGTAGACCCGTCGCCTTCAAGGGCGGAAACTAATGCTCCATTTATTATGTCGTTATCCATCGCATACAATAAAATTGATGTAACGACGCCTCCGTCTTGCCCGACCTCTTTTACTGTTTGATCGGTAGTTCGTGCAAGTACAACTTGTCTGTAGATGCCTGAAACTTCATCGTCAGTGCGATTACGATTATGCATAAATAAATCAATTTCAGATTCCCAATCTCTAAATCTTGGACAGGCCCTCGTACATAAAGTGCATCCTCTTTGTCCATGCGTGCAATCAGCCTTTCCTCCGTCAACATCCAAATGATATGGTTTATAGATTCCATCCGAATCTTCATATTTAAGCACATCATGGGGACACACTATTATGCAGGCAGAACACCCAGTGCACAATCCTCCTGTAACTACTTCACTGTATAACTCTTTCCATTGTGGTTTCTCCGGTGGCATACTTATATGGTAGGCAAAAAATTAACGCAGTGTGTGCAATTAATCAAATTTCGTCGAAATGTGTCTGATTTTGATCATAAAACCCCTGCGCAACTAACAAGACAACCTTACTTTGCTCGGCTTTAATATTGAAATCAAATAAACGACTAATATAACCAGTCATTTTTACTTTTTTCATATCAGACTTTGCAATTTTAGCTCTGTTAAACTAAAGGTAAGAATGCAGTTAAAAACATTGATTTACATTGCCATCGGCGGATTTATAGGTACTATCGTTCGGTACGAAGTTTTTAATGTTATAGATAGTTCCCCAAGACAATTTCCAACGGACACGTTTGTTGTAAATATTGCGGGAGCCTTTATCGTAGGAACTGTAGCAACGATAATACTGTTACTCACTAAAGCACCAACGTTAATCAGACCGATGATTTTGATCGGATTTTGTGGGGCGCTGACCACCGAATCTACAATGGCTGTAAACTTTGACAGGCTTATTTCTTACAACCAACTTTTAACAGGTTCCGTATTCTTAGTTTCAATGATAATTTGTGGGTTTATGGCTATATTCATTGGTAACAGGCTCGCGTTATTAATATCCGGGAAGTAATTTCATTTGACAGACTTATTCACATATTCAATAGGCATTTTCACAAAATCAATAAGATGGAACTATGAAGATAAGCCCTTTACAATATGTAAGCGACAGGCCTTACTTTTGCGCCCAAATTCTACATAAGATTAATAGTAAAGATTTTAAACAACACAAAACAACACAATTGCGATGACAGAAATAGAGTCTGTTTAAATAAGTAAATAAATTTTAGGAAAAATCGATGGAACTTGAAAACGAGCAAGCATTAAAACTAACAATCATCTATGGTGAAAACGATCAGTTTAACCATCATCCGTTGTACGTAGAAATTGTAAAACGCGCTCATTCATTTGGTATCGCTGGCGCCACTGTCGTTAGAGGAATTGAAAGTTACGGGCGGACCAACCATATTCATTCAACCAGAATACTATCACTCTCGTCGGATTTGCCTATAGTTATTACCCTGGTCGACCTAGAAGACAAAATAACCGAATTTTATAAATCGATTTCTGATCTTTTGGGCGGGGGCATAGCATTTATTGAAGAAGTTACAGTGCTGCACTATAAACAGAGCAAAGGTTGATCGACTTTGGTTTTGTTACTGGTCGGACTTGCCGGAAGTCTCGGAGCAAGTCTACGTTATGTTGTAGATAGATTTATCAGCACCAAAACAAATGCCCAATTCCCGTTGGGTACTTTTGTAATAAATGCCACCGGATCATTGCTGTTGGGAATTATAGAAGGAATGGCCTTAAGGCATCATCTTTCGAATACCTATGCAACAATCCTGGGGACCGGTTTTTGTGGTGCGTTTACGACATTTTCAACCTATATGTACGAGACCTTTAACCTCTTCGTTTCAAAATCCTATCTTCAAGCCACACTGAACTTACTGGGAACAACTGTGATTTGCCTTTGTTTCGCTGGATTGGGACTTTATGTTGTTAGCTGACATTGGCTAATTCGCGTTCAATCATTAATTTATCTAAAGACTGAACATTGCTTCTGACCGTAGAAGGCCAAATTTTAAAATCTTTAAAGATATAAACATTCGTGCCTATTGAGATTTAACAATTTCATAATGAATTCATAAAAATCTTCAAATATGTGTCTCCGACAATATCAGTAATGATTCAGTTCAAAATTAGTTACAATTCAAGGAGGATAAGATGAAATTATTTAACAAAAACAATAAAGCTACTTCGATTCAAGAAAGCTCGATATACCGTTTAAATCAGCCGTTCTTCCTAACGAAAAATCACGCAAAAAGTAATGTTGAGTTCAAATACCTGAATAATCCAGGAGACAAAACCATTACTTTCGGTTCGCCGCAAACTTTATTAAAGAGGAAAAGCAGATAACTAAGACAGCAGATAACTAAGACTTGGAAAGCTCAGCCAATACCGCTTCGGCATGACCGTCAGCTTTGACGTTATACCAAGATCTAATTATCAAGCCTTTTTCATCGATTAAGAATGTTGAGCGAATAACTCCAATTGACTTTTTGCCATATAATGTCTTCTCTCCCCAAGCTCCGTATGACTCCATAACTTTATGGTCTTCATCCGAAAGAAGCTCGAAATTAAGTTTGTACTTTTCTTTAAATGTTTTGTGGCTATCGGCTCCGTCAGGAGACACTCCAACAACAGGTACCTTTATTTTAGAAAATTCACGGAAGTTATCCCTAAACTGGCAAGCCTCAGTCGTACATCCAGGAGTATCATCTTTCGGATAGAAATAAACCACTACTTTAGATCCGGAGAAATCCGAAAGTTTAACCGTCTTACCGTCCTGATCCTTTAAATTAAAGGTCGGAGCTTTTGAACCTTTTGTTAATTTTCCCATACCTATTGATTCTAGACTCCAGAAAGTAAAAGTAAACATTTCAAAGGAATATTTTGGAACTAAGCTATGAGTTAAACATAATTAACGATAAATCCATAACTAAAACACCTGGCATCTACGGCTTAGGTTACCAAAAAATTGGATTAGACAAAGCGCATTTTGGAGATAGTATGAGCAATTCCGAACAATATTCTGACAACGGTCGAAAAAAGATAAAAGTTCCGTCTAGTGACGGTTCATTTGAAATTCCTTTTATTCAGGTTAACTTGCAATCACTAGATGCCGCAGAACCCGAAAGTCCCGTGCTGCTATATGATACCTCTGGTGAACAGGCAAACCCCGAAGATGGTTTAGAAAAGATCAGAGAGCCGTGGATCAAAAAACGTGAAGATACCGAAATAGCTCAAGGACGGTCGTTCACCATAAGAGATGACGGGCGCAAAAGAGCAAATCAACTTGATCAAAATACTTCGGTAACGTTGAAACCATTTCCTAAATCAATTGAAATCTACAAAAAAAAACCAGAAGGCAAGATCACTCAACTTCAATATGCTAAAGCTGGAAACATCACAAAAGAGATGGAATTTATCGCAGCTCGAGAAAACGTTACCCCTGAATTTGTGGCTAACGAGGTTGCCGCAGGAAGGGCCATAATTCCGGCAAATATTAATCATCGTGAATTAGAGCCGATGATCATAGGAAGAAACTTTTTAACTAAAGTAAATGCCAATATCGGTAACTCATCTATCAGCTCATCGATCGAACTGGAAGTTGAAAAATTAAAATGGGCCACGAAGTGGGGTGCCGATACAGTAATGGACCTTTCCACTGGAGTTGATATCCACACTACGAGAGAATGGATCATCAGGAACTCCCCAGTACCAATCGGCACAGTTCCGATATATCAGGCTCTTGAAAAAGTTGACGGAATCGCACACAATCTGAGCTGGGAAGTTATGAGGGATACTCTGATCGAGCAGGCTGAACAAGGAGTCGATTACTTTACCATTCACGCCGGAGTAAAACTGGAATATATTCCACTAACGGCCAAAAGAGTAACTGGTATAGTTTCACGAGGCGGATCCATCATGGCTGCTTGGTGCTTGGCACACCACGAAGAAAATTTCTTATATACACATTTTGAAGATATTTGCTCGATTATGGAAACATACGACGTCAGTTTTTCATTAGGCGACGGATTACGCCCAGGTTGCATCGCAGATGCAAATGATGCGGCACAATTTGCCGAATTGGCTACCTTGGGTGAGCTTACAAAGATCGCTTGGGATCGAGGAGTACAGGTCATGATAGAAGGCCCTGGTCATGTCCCGCTCAACAAGATTAAAGAAAACGTCGACCTCGAAATGGAACTTTGTCACGAAGCGCCGTTCTACACTCTGGGACCCTTGACTACTGACATCGCACCAGGCTACGATCACATTACATCAGCTATCGGAGCCGCTTTAATCGGCTCTTTCGGTACTGCCATGCTGTGCTACGTTACCCCCAAAGAACATCTTGGCCTACCGAATAAAGATGACGTAAAGCAAGGAATGATTGCATACAAAATAGCAGCTCATGCCGCCGATCTCGCCAAAGGTCATCTTGGAGCGCAAGTTAGAGATGACGCACTTTCAAAAGCAAGATTTGAATTCAGATGGAACGACCAGTTTAATCTTTCTCTGGACCCAGATACCGCCAGATCCTACCATGACGATACATTACCGCAAGAACCTGCCAAAACCGCGCACTTTTGCTCCATGTGCGGACCTAAGTTTTGCTCAATGAAAATTACGCAAGATATTCGAAAAATGTCAAAGCAAAACGTAGAAGACGGAAGTATTGTAGCGACCGATACTGAAATATCAGAAGGTTTAAAATCTAAAAGTCTTGAATTTTTGAATACAGGTGGAAACATTTATCAACCCAAATAACTACATCGGTGGTTAACCGCAATATCTGATCGTGAACCTTTTGGAATAAGTTTGATCGCATAATATTTTCCGAAAGGCAGCTCAATGAAGTTTGATATTTGAGCCAAGCAAATATAGATTAGCCAAATATAGTGATTATCGTAAATCAACAACAGACATAGAAGCTTTAGTGTACAAAGGTAACTTTAATGGAGGATTTAAAAAATAATAGAATTTTGTGCGTCGCAGCCCATCCAGACGATTTAGATTTCGGTGCTGCTGGAACTATAGCCACATGGGTGCATCAAGGGTATGACGTCACATACCTAATAGCCACAAAAGGTGACGCAGGAGGTTCGGATCGCTCTATCTCACGAGCCTCGATGGCAGAGATACGTGTTAAAGAGCAGAAGGAGGCTGCCAAAGTCGTCGGCGTCGAAAAAGTAATTTTTTTGGACTTCAAAGACGGAAATGTTACTGCGGACTCAGATCTTAGATTTCACATTTCAAAAGTAATTCGAGAAATTAAACCCTTCAGAGTATTAGGTCCGTCACCAGAGATAAGTTGGATGAGGATTGCGGCGTCACACCCCGACCACATGGCAGTCGGTCAAGCTACTTTATTCAGCGTCTACCCCGATGCTCGAAATCCGTTTGCATTTCCGTCCTTGATTGAAGACGGACTTGAACCTTACACCGTAAACGAACTGTGGTTAATGGCATCGCCTCACGCATTTATCGGCCCAATTAATCGACTCGATAACGACAATAAAATTAATGGCATATATCCAAATGTCGTAAAAGGAAATAACGGCACGAGGGTTACTGCTTTTGAAATTACCGATACTTTTAATTTGAAGATCGAAGCTCTCTCAAAACACGTTTCACAACTCAGCGACATGAGCATCGTAGAAGAATTTATTAAAGAATTTCTGATTCACAACTCAACACTATATGGAGGGGAACAAAACTCCTTGGCGGAGGCATTCCAAATAGTTACAGAGCTCTAATATAAGAAGTTAAATTACATAAGCAATCCAAACTCAACTGTAGTGGCGTAAATTATCCAGAGTTTCTATTTGGTCGTTTAATTAATGAAACTGCTACCTTATCTGCTACCTTATCAACGGTGGAAACAACAACCTTGTCAATTTTATCTCCACTAACATTACCGCTAATATTGTCAACTAAATACTTTTGGGGATTTTCATCAAAGCGTAATTTGCACGGCTCACAACAAAAATAATAATCGGCTCCGTTGAAATTTGAACTTGCCGCAGCACTTAACTTATCTACTTGCATGCTGCACACAGGGTCAATTGCAATATCGTCTTTAATCGACATTTCGTCTGACCCTGAGGGTTCGTCTGACCCTGAAGGTTCACTTGAATTGTTGCCCGAGCCGTTATCGACTAAATACTTTTGGGGATTTTCATCAAAGCGCTCCTTGCACTTTGGTGAACAAAAATAATAATCGGCTCCGTTGAAATTTGAACTTGCGGCAGCATTTAACTTATCTACTTGCATGCTGCACACAGGGTCTATTGCAAAACCCGAATCCAATTTTGTAGAGACGAAATGCGCCAACAACATACCGCTAAAAATTATGACAAATATTAGATCTGCGTAAAAATCAAAATTAAACCCAAATGTTGTCTTACTAATTATAATTTTATTGTTTAAAGGAACAATATTAAGCCATTTAAAAATTAAGTTCGTCAACTCGCCAGTTACAGCCATTACAGCATAAAATGAAATATACATCTTGACCGTTGAAGCTAACCCATAAAATTTTTTGTAGATCATTAGCAAAGGTACTGTGATTAAATCCGCGAAGATAAATGCCATTACACCGGAAAAAGATATACCATCTTTATACAATGCAGCCGCAAGCGGTATATTTCCTACCGAGCACACAAAGCTAAAAGTTGCGATAATGGGGCCCACCAAGGCATTTTCCAAATCAGTCAATACCCCGTGATTAGAAATAAATAATACCTTCCAGAACCCAATTGGAACTGCCGACGATATGATTCCTGCAATTATAAAACCTATCAAAAGTTCATACTTAAGCATCTTTATATCTGAAATAGCATAAGAAGCGGCATTTAATAGCTTCGTCTTAAAGGTACGATCATCAACGAATGGGTCCTGAGTTACCCCACGAGCTTCTAAAGTCACTTCATTTAAGTGACTTAAAATTTCAGCCTGTTTCTTTCTAGGAAATACAACTTTTCCTATCAAACTAAATAGAGTTATTAAGATAACGCCACCGATAAATTCGGCAAATAAAAATTGCCAGCCCATTAAAATTGCCAAAACCACTCCGAGCTCAATTACCAGATTCGTCGAGGCAAACATAAAAACGTTAGCCGATACAAAATCTGCTCCCTTTTGGAATATAGATTTAGACATTGCCGATGCCGCATATGAGCAAGATGAAGAGGCAAATCCAAATATAGATGCTCTTAAAGTACATAAAAATGAACCGGTACCCAACTTATTTTCAATCTGATTTTTTCTAAAAAACGACTGAACTACACCTGATAGTCCAAACCCTAAAACCAAAGCCCAAAACGTCGCAAAAAACATCAGAGCCGATTCCTTCAAAGAGCTACCTGCCATACTCAGAGCTCGTACCATAGCCAGCATAATTAGTTACCTTCTTTTGAATTAATAGAGTCGATTGCCTCAGTCAAGGTAGTTTGAGTAAAATCCGACAAAACTAAATCCGCTAACGAAAAATCATCTCCAGCGGTTAGGACACTAGGTAAAACGATAGCTTTCATTTGGATAGATTTTGCGGCAATGAGTCCGAACCTTGAATCTTCAACTGCCAAAGAAAGTTTTGGGTCCACATCTAAAAGCTCGCAAGCGGCTTCGTAAACATCACTGAAAGGCTTTGGCCTAAGATGACCGTCGACGCCCACAATTGCTTCAAACCTCGAATCAAGGCCCAAACGACCAAGAAACCTTAACAGCCAGTTGTTAGGTGATGAAGACGCAATGCCAATCTTTAAGCCCAAATCTCGAGCCTCATCCAACCAGTCGACAACCCCAAAAACGGGCTCTATAGATTCAGACATACATTCTTTTATCTGATCTTGAACATTTAAATAGTCGCTTTCTCCAAGCACTGCTTTGGAGCCGCGTTGTCCCAAAAGTAAATTTAGATCTTCTATTGGATCAAAATTATTTCTTGTTCCGATAGCCTGACGCCATTTTTCCTTAGTCAAAATAAAACCGTAAGAATCATAAAGACCCGCCCAGATTTTATAAATAGGTAGTTCGGTATCGACAATTATTCCATCAAAATCAAATACTATTCCTTGCATTTATATTATGTATTCTAGCAATTTAGAGTTTTTAATAATTCAGGCAAAATCACGGTAAACGCAACGTTAGCAGTCTGATGCAAAATTAAATCAAAATATTGGTCTAAAAAGTCGAGCAAAAAATACCGTTACGGTAGATTAACAACCCTATAAATCAGCCAAAGCATAACTACAGGGCTAAAACGCCGGCAAACTTAAGGACCCTACTTCTTTTGAAGATACAGGCCTAGCTGATAGCAATTGAGACATTTAGGGTCGAATCGATATCAACGTCTACTTTAACTCCATTCGTTTAACTTTTTAATTTCGGGTGGGGGCCGACGGAAATCCGCTTGCAGTAACGTTACTGGGACTGTCTGACATAACATTGCACGAAGAGACAGGAGTTTTACCACTTGTGGCGTAATATGTTCCTGCAGCTATAGTCGTACCGGTTATCGCCGGCCCCGACCAGTTTCCCATGGCGAGACTGGAAATACCAAGCGGCGATCCTTTGTTAACAAAGACATAATAGCAAACATGATGCACTTCAGAAAAAGCGGCCATTGCAACCCACTGACAGTTCGTAACAGTGGCTGCGTTTCCACAGGCATCAACTTGTACTACGTCGTTTACATGTGGAACAGAAATACTTAACGATCCATAACGATATGTTATCGATGGTTCCATCATCTGTAACTCGCCAATAGTGTCTGATGCGTTTGTAGCGCCAAATTGTCCGTTATCTTGCGTGTATACCGCCGAAACTTCAATGATCGAATTTCCCAGATTATTAGCAGCAGCTGAACGACGAGAAGTTCCGCTGTTAGATCCAGAATTACCGGTATTTGATCCGGAATTGCCCGACGATGAATTTGGTGACAAATAAACATACCACGTATTACCAATAAGTACACACAGCACATTAATGAAATGATTCTGATGGGACAATACATTGTTCCAGGCCTGAGTAAACGTACTGTTGCTTGCTGGGAGTCCGCTTTTAGGGTCGGAATTACTAAAACAACTTTGCGTTCCTTTAATCGAGACACATAATTTACCCGTTATTGCCACAATTGCCTGGTTTCCGTCAACATAGTCATCGGCGGCATGAAGATCCTCCTTCACTTTACCGCTGAAACTCTTTTCCAATCCAACAACCATCGTGCTACAAAAAGTCTGATTTTGTGGATCAACTACCCCGCATGCCTGAGCCTGATTGTCGTTTTCAATGGCTGTCAAATAGGTTTGGGCGGATTTGATCGGTGAACCGGTGACCTCGTTACTTTTAAGTAAAGCAACTACGGTTCCGGCTACTAAAACCACAACAACAAACATTACTACCAAGATGGGAATAAGCCTCTTCTTCTTGCCAGCCGACATTTGCCCTATTGGCTGATAGTAACCCCCGCCATAGCCTGCTGGTTGGTACGACTGCTGCTGATTTCCCGCCTGCGGATACGACTGTTGTTGTATCGAATTATAAGGCTGATAGGGCTGCTGCCTTTGGTTATGGTCTTCGACTGGCTGTGGTGGGTACCATTTACCGTCTGACGCCTGCCACCACCCCATGCCTCCTGAATAATCGCTCATTTATTTTCCTCTTCTTTTTGGAGTACCGTTAAAATAATAATTACCTTTACCTAATAATTAGAACAGCTCTTGGGCATTGTTCAAAGTCAGCTTACTTATATTAACCAATCTTGTTACACTTGGAATTTGAATTCAGGTTTTTAACACAATTTCAGCTCAAATTAAATTAACCAGTTGAATTATAGGTCAAATTACATTTATCAATTCTCTTAATGCGTTATTTAGTGATACAGTATGCAAACTCAACTATGAAACCCATTGCGCAAACTTATTGGTCTCATTGATCGCATCGACCACATTGGTCTGTTTAATTTGTTCAACTATTAAATTGCCTATAATCATTGTTGAACAAAAAAACTAAAACGGCGACAATAGAGACAATAGATAAGTGGCGATAAAAGAAACTACGACGAAACAAACTTCAATTCTCAAATTAATTACCGAAGGCTCGAACCGGATAACCGACTTAAAAATTAGCGAACTCGGATTATTTTACCTGGAAAGTCGCCCTCAAGAACGAGGAAGATCAGTCTTAATTCACGCCTTTAAACCCACGGGGGCACGCGAATACTCGCGTCTTGAACTTGTAAGTAAAGATACCTCAGTTCGATCTTCCGTACATGAGTATGGAGGAGCCTCTTTCCTTGTAGTATACGACACGATATATTTCGTAAACTCCGCGGATCAACAAATATACAGAGTAAAGATAGATTCAAACCACAATATTGAATCTTCACAGACAAAAATTACCGATAACGCTAATTCCAGATTTGCCGATATCGACATAAACTTTGAAACGCATACTATTGTGGCAATTAAAGAAACTCACTACAAGAAAACTGTTACCAACGAAGTAGTAGTCGCAAACATTGCAGCAAAAAATAAATACTTAAAATGGTATCCGATTGAACAAGATCATGATTTTTGCTCGACTCCCAGACTCAGCCCAGACGGAACCAAAATAAGTTATTTAGTTTGGGATCACCCTAACATGCCTTGGGATAAAACTGCTTGGAAAATTGCCGACATCAATAAAGTAGCGGGACATTACAACATCAAAAACAGATATTTTGTTAACCCAGATTATAAAGTTAAAAATTATTCGGTAATAAATACGCAATTTCTGGACAACGATACGTTAATCGGCATTTCGGACGCCAAAAACGGCTTTTTAAACCCTATTAAGGCATCCCTCAAAACAAAACGATTTGAAAATATAATTACTAGACAGTCTGACTTTGGGTGGCCGCACTGGGTTTTTGGCAGAAACATGATTTTAGAGACTAGCAAAAAAGGTGAATACCTAGGTGCATACTTTAATTTTAAAACATGGCAGCTTTGTGGCTTTGACAAAAACACTATTACCGATATCACTTCAGAATTAGTCAGCGTGACAGCTATCTGTTCAAACAGAACAACTACCGTTGATGAAAACTATCAAGATGGCATTTATATTCTTGGAGCTACCCAATACGATCAATCGGCTATTTATGAAATAGACCTTCAAGGTAAGTACTTGAATAAACTAAAGTCCATTAATTTAGCAAGTTCTTCGTTTGCAGACAGACGCCTATTTTCAAAGTCTAAGTCTATAAATTTAAAAAGCAACAGCGGCGGATTCCTAAATTTTATTTATCACCCTCCAAAATCCGTACCCGAGAACTCGACTGCGGACAGCGAACTTAGGTCTGATTTAGGAAAACCGATAATCGTCCAGATGCACGGGGGACCAACCTCTATGGCAGAACCCGGCTGTAACCTGACGGCGGCTTTTTTCAATAATTTATCCATCGGGGTTGCCGAAGTAAATTATCGAGGTTCATCGGGTTTTGGCAGGGAATATCTTCAAAGTCTTTACGGTAACTGGGGTGTATACGATCCTCAAGACGCGGCAACGGTAGCTGAATTTTTAATCGAAAACAATATGGCCTCACCCGGTAAAATAGCCATTAGGGGATCCTCGGCCGGCGGATACAGCACCTTAATGTCTATCAGTCAGTATAAAATATTCGATGCCGCAGTAAGCTACTACGGCATCGCAGATCTAAAATTGTTGGCCGAAGATACCCATAAATTTGAATCACAATATTTGGACAGACTTTTAGGAGCCTCAAAAGCGAATCGATCAGAGATCTATGCCAAAAGATCGCCCATTAATTCAATATCTCACATCACGACGCCCCTGTTGATTTTACAGGGAGCCATCGACCCAGTTGTGCCAAAAAATCAAGCCGAATTAATGTACAAGGCATTAAAACTCGATAAAGTAAAGACACAGCTGCTCGTTTTCGACGGAGAATCTCACGGTTTCAGAATGTCCAAAACAATTAAAAAGTGCCTTTTAGCTGAAGTAAAGTTTTATAGTGACGTATTCGGGCATAATTTTATGCAATACCTAAAATAGATATTTAAGATTATGGATTCAACTCTTTATTTCAAACAACTATTGTCCGGCAAAGACTTTGCGGTAGGCAACCAAATCGCAACGCAGATGGTTAACTTTGTGTATATGATCGGAGATGCCGAATCAAGAAAATGTCTGTTAGTTGATCCCACCTACGGAATAGACGATTTATTAAACATCGCGCAAATTGACGACTTGCAAATCACCGGCGTTTTGCTTACACACTATCACGCCGACCATGCTGGTGGCAATTTATTTGGCAGTCAAATTGAAGGTTCCAAAGAGTTGCTTGAGAAACTAAGCATCCCCATTCATTGCAACAAAGATGAAGTACCGTGGCTCCTTAAAACTTCGGGATTGAATAGTGACGATTTAGAGTCTCATGAGTCGGGGGATACAGTTTCAGTGGGAAATGTCGAAATAAAGCTAATCGGAACGCCCGGACACACGCCGGGTTCACAGTGTTTTTTGGTTAATTCTCAGCTAATCGCCGGGGACACTCTCTTCCTTGACGGTTGCGGTAGGACGGATTTACCAGGCTCGGATCCTGAATTGATGTACGACAGTTTAATTAATAAATTGAACAAACTCAATAACGACATTATGGTTTATCCCGGACACTTTTATTCAAAAGATCCCTTTGACAACTTGGGGAACGTCAAATCATATAATCCAGTGCTTAAACCTCGTACTCCACAAGAATGGTTGGCGATTTTTAGCTAAAGGAGATAACTTCGAAGCTTTTGAAACTGAACTGCCTAACCGAAATCCCTAATTTTCCAATTAATACCACCACGCAATCGGTTCATAAACCAACAAACTACAACATCCATCATTTGATACAACCGTTTTAAAGATACTGTAAAACCCGTTTTACGTACCCATTAATTTATGAATTAATTTATGAATTTAAGTAACTATTCACCACCCTATGCAATGCATATAGTTAATTAGGGACCACTTGGTTGAGTATTTGGCATCCATGGCCCATTGGAAAATAATTGTTGCAATGCCCACAGTTGGTTAACTCCTTGTTTGGT
>JAJZNL010000037.1 GCA_021852345.1 Actinomycetes bacterium | reverse complement strand
GGATCGATGATACGGGACATTTGGTCTTCGGCCTTTATCCAAACGGAATTTATGAACTCAAAAGCCCTTCAACTTTTAATAATAATGCCTGGCATTTCGTAGTCGTTACAGTCAATCCAACTACCGCTACTACTGGTACGGTCAAAATGTTTGTCGACGGTGCGAAAGTCGCAGGCTTTAATAACGACGAAACTTATTTTTCCGGAACGAATCCAGCTCAGGTATACGGAGGTTGGTGGCATTTAGGCTGGTCAAATGCCAGTCAAGGCTGGACTGATTCACCTACAAATCCATATTTTAATGGTAATTTAACACAAATTTCAGTATTCAATTCAATTTTAAGTTTGGCAGATGTGAAAAATTTGTACTCGCAAGCATCAGATACTTCATACATTAACGCAGTGACAGGATACGGACCCTATGCAGACTGGACACTTCAAGACAACCCGTTAACATCTATTTACGCCGGAACTGTAGGTGCCACTGGGACATATACCTTCCCTGATGTTTCAAATAATCCAGGAACAAATACCGGTTTTGGTCAGGGTAACTTTACTCAGGATCCCAATGGTCCTCTTGGAAATACAGCCACTATATTTAATGGAGGTTCATATATCGAAACTTCTACTAATTCTGCCTCGCCAGGACCCCAAACCTTTTCCATAGCAGCCTGGTTTAAGACGGCCACAGACGGTTCAATTATAGGATTTACCAACTCACAGACAAACACTGGTCAATCCTATTGGGATCGTCATCTTTGGATCGATGATACGGGACATTTGGTCTTCGGCCTTTATCCAAACGGAATTTATGAACTCAAAAGCCCTTCAACTTTTAATAATAATGCCTGGCATTTCGTAGTCGTTACTGTATCACCTTCAACAACCACTCAAGGCAGCGTTTCTATGTACGTGGACGGAAATCTTGTAGCAGGCGGACCGAATTCAGAAACATATTTGAACGGTGCAACCCAACCCGCTCAAGTTTACGGAGGTTGGTGGCATTTGGGTTGGTCAAACGCCGACCAAAGTTGGCCTGACGGTCCTACTAATCCTTATTTTAGCGGAAGCCTTGGCCAGATTGCAATTTTTGGAACTTCCCTGACCGCTACTCAAGTATCGACAATTTACAGTTCCGCAAATGGCGGTCAATACTCTTCAAATGTGACAGGGTCCATTGCCACTTCGACTTCATATTGGACTCTTCAATCATTTCTTACCTCCAATACCCCGTGCGATGACATAGGTGTTACCATAGGGGATTTGTCAACGGGTACCTGCGTATACCCGATAATGTCTTCTCCGTGCCCGTTGGCAGCGTCGGCAGGTGGGCTTGACCTAACTGAAAATATAAGTCCAGACTTAGGCAGCTTTGCATTTACCGCATATCCCTTCGGAACGGTTCCAGCCAATATCGTCAATTTACACGCGACTGTTACTTGGCAAGTCCAAACAGCTTATGGCGGATTTTCTGCAATGCTTATGTATAACGACGGTTTTGTATATATTTAAAATAATACAGTGAAGATTTCCGAAGCTTCTAAATTTTTAATTGATTGGTGGCATACGTTACTTCTGTTCATACTCGTGCTATTTACATTTCTGGCCTGGGCGACATATTCGCTGTTAGGGGGACATCTGTTCATGGTTACTACTCCGTCAATGGGAGAAATTGCACCCAGAGGCGCTTTAATTATAGTTCCGCCCAATTCAGCTAATCAGTCCCTTAGGGTGGGAGAAGTGGTTGTTTTTCACGTACCCAATTCAAATCAAATATTTGTGCATACTCTATACCAAAGGCTTTCAAACGGTAAATATGAAACCAAAGGAGTCTTGGAGGCCAAACCCGATCCGTGGGCAATCGACAAGGCGAATATTATTGGAGTCAGCCCTACAATTATCCAATCTATAGGTTGGTTGTATCAAACATACTTATGGTTTGCAGTCGGCAGTATTATCCTGATAATCATCAGTATCGCCGTGCCTAAACTCCATCACCGACATTTATTGTATCTGGTAGTACCATTATTTCTGCTCACGGTTCCAGCTTTGATTTACAAACCCTTTATAAGCGGTTACATTCTTAACAGTGCTTATGTTAACCATACGGCATACGTAGAGATCACCAACGACGGAATTCTTGAAGCCAGCTACTCCCTACCCAACGGCCATTCGGTAGTTATAGATCCCGGGCATGTAGATACTCTAATTTACCACAATTTCCCACAAGGTCAACTAAGCAAGATGTATGATATAAAGATATCGGTTGTATTGCACTGGTATGTAATTATCATACTGTCTTTAATCTGCGGTTTACCACTAGTATCATATCTGATCTTTGTCAAAAAATGGAGAAAGCGTCACAATGCCGCGATAACGATTTCATAAACTCCCTATCAGAAGTTGTAAGCTACTAAATACTTCTCTTTATAGATCGAATTCCCGTTATCAAACATTACCTACTTTAAATTTTACTCCATGATTGACCGAAATTCGTAGTCACGTAATATGAAGGAGAGCCATTTTGTGTCAGTGACGGTGACGTAAAAATCTGAACCCAGCCATGACCTGAATCAAAAAAATTTGAATTCCCTAAGGTATGATAATTAGTGGTTGACAATAGCGAACGGGGCAGAGTCGTAGACGATGTTACTGTCGGTGCAACGTTTGAATCAAATCCGATAATAAGAGAACTGCTCATATTTGCAGATTGAAAATTCATTTGCGTAAACAAGATAGCACGACCATACTCACACAATGTTGGATGGCATATACTCAAAAACCCAATTTTGCCGAGACTATTTGAGATAAAAAACTAGTAGGTCCTTGTAAACTTGTATAGTACCCAGATATGGTACCGATAACCGAGGGAGCACCATATGGCTGCGACATTATAACTTGCCAGCTTTTACCTCCATTTAACGATTCATCTACCATAGCGAGACTTTCACCTTGCATATTCCGCGGGGGAAAAAGTACCGAGGCTACAATCGTATTATATCTACAAGATAGCACAAATGAAATCGGTACGCCGGCCCCCGTCGTTGTTTGACTCAGATATATGTCAGTCAGAATAGATTTCCAAGTACCATCTGACTGCTCCAGAAAGACACTTCGCCCATTTCCAACAAAGGCATCGGCTGAAGCTTGACACAATGATCCAATGCGTGCGGGTGCGCTAGCAACAGCCGTCCAGGTTAATCCGGCATTGCTGGTTTCTAGTAGTTGTCCAGTTGAATCGATTGCTAAACCGTCTTGAGCGGATATGAAATTAATGTAACGTATTTCATTTGAAGTCGTAGCAACAATTGGTCGCCAGGTTGCGCCAGCATCTATAGTTTGCAGCAGTTCGACTTGATTTGAAATGACTAAGCTTGTCAATCGGTTTGTGTTTGGCTCTACTAAAACCCACCCTATTTTTGAATTAATGAAATCTAATCCGTTGAAGGCGTTATAAGGTCCCCTATAGTCCGTAGTCCAATTTATACCTCCGTCAGTAGTCGTTTGAATTGTTCCGCCACTAAGTACCGCGACTAAATCTGATTTCCGGCTTATTTGCCATCCATCCAAATTATTTGCAAAGTACATACAGTTGTTCGAAGCCACGTAGACCAAATTCGAGTTGTTTGTATACGGGTTATTGCTAATATCTGAGCCAAGTTCTGAGCTTGAATTTATAGGTATTGGTAACGCCTGAGAGTAAGCTCTAGGGTTTAATAACGCTAGGTTAACTGACCCAAGCTGACATAGTACGATTTGTTTCGTTACTGGATTAATTGCGATTCCTACCGGTTTATCAAAATTAAGTGAACTAGGAGCGTGGGTCAGAACCTACTGTTTAGGTAATTTCCAATACGTATATATAAAATACCATTATAATAGCCACTTAAGAATGCGAAACTGTATTATTTACATGGAGCAAAGTTTGTATTTAAGCCATTTAAATGGGATAATTGATATTTGACAATTTCCCAATCAAATGAGTTGTTATTTAATATTGAGGAATTACCCACTGTGGAATCTAAGGACGAATCTGACAATAAGTGTGAATTAAATTCAATCCCGGTTAAGAAGTTTAAACAATATTTACCAGATCAACAGTTTCTAATGCCCCCGTCTACTAACGACTGGTTACTAAGAAGATCATGAAGCCAGGTTTATTTCAGAAGCCGTAGATGATTTACTTGGTTTATCACAGGTATATGATTCATATGGAGTTGTAGACGGAGCACCTCCCTATAATCCTTCTTTGATGCTAAAACTCTTGCTATGGGGATATTCAATCGGTGTTACTTCATCAAGAGAAATTGAAAGAAGATGCTATAGCGATATAGCCTTTAGGGTACTATCTGCTAATAGTGCCCCTGATTACCGTTCAATCTCAAGGTTCAGGAAAAGACATTTAACCTCTTTAGATGACTTATTTATACAAATACTTAAACTTCTGCAAACTGCTTTGATTAATAACTTTAGGACAGGTAGCTTTAGATGGTACAAAATTAAAAGCAGCGGCATCAACTCACAAAGCTATGAGTTATGACAGATTAAATACTAAAATACCGGATATAGAAACCCAAGTAAAACCTGGATTCAATAACGAAGTGCAATATAGTTTACCTATCAAGTGTAGTTCAGGTTAATGCCATAATAAGCTTCGTAAGCACTTTTATATCCAAGCACTTTTCTAGGTCTGTGATTTATTTCATTAA
>JAJZNL010000006.1 GCA_021852345.1 Actinomycetes bacterium | reverse complement strand
AATGCGGCTGCACCTTCATTGTATCCTAAGTTATAGGCTTGAGTTGTGCTGGTTATTCCACTTTGCTCGGGTCCGGTTAGCCACCACCATCCAAACTGTGTTGATGGGGGTACGATAGATGGAGTTGACCCTTGTTCCGGAGATTCGACAAAGGTATTTGAAGGACAAGGATTAGGATTAGTAAAAAATGTACTGGGGCTGGCACCTGCTCCGAGTCGACCTAAATAAAAAGAAGGTGAAGTACCACTTTGGGATGGTACTGGGCTGTAATCATCGCCACCAAAATAGTTAGGTAAACATCCAGCAATAACGATTGCCATCAATATAAAACAAAACAACCGTATATATATATACTTCATAATTTAAGTTTTTGATTTATTGTAATAGTCAATTTCACATAACCAATATATATAATTATCGGAAATTATTTTTCAAACTTTAATCCTGATTTTAGCACTTGTATATAGAAAAGCGCACCACTGCGCAGTGTCGCCACAATAGTCTTGACCTATTCCAAAACCATTCAGATGAACTTAAGAGTGTGGAAGCAACAGTAAAATAAGCCAAACAGGTCACACGGGCCAAACGGGGCAGAGTTGCAGTAGAGAATACCGCTCGCAATACTCCGACACTAAGGTAACAGCGGTAATCGGAGTTTCCTTAATTTACTCCTCACCCAATTAAATATAAATGCATATAAAGTATCTGATGGTGGATTTCAGTATAATAAACCTGGATTGGTACAATTGATTATTTATAAGTGATTATTTATAAGGCACTTCTTCAAAGGTACCGAATACTTCAGCCATAGAATTCATTATTTCACCGACAGTTGCGCGTAACTTTACGGCATGTTCAATGGGCTCCATAAGATTGGCAGCGGGGTCTTTGGCGGTTTTGATTAGGATATCTAAAGCCAGTTTGACTTCACCGGAGTCGCGTTTTGCCTTAGTGTTGTTGAGCCGATTAATTTGCTCTTTTTCAGTTTCTGCTGAAATCTGAAGGATATTTTCCAACGTTTCTTCGCTTCCTTCAGTAAAGTCGGTGACTCCAACTATCTTTCGTTCGGCGTTAGCCAATTTTTTCTCAAACACATAGGCGGACTCGCCAATCTCATGCTGAAACCAACTTTCGTCGATTGCATTTAATACTCCTTCTAGGATGGAGCCGTTGCCCAGTTCAAGAAGGTGGGCAAAAATCAATTCAGCTTGACGCTCAATTTCATCGGTAAGCTCTTCAATAAAATATGATCCACCGAGCGGGTCTGCTATTGAAGTTACGCCGGTCTCGTAGGCAATTACTTGTTGGGTTCTTAAAGCAATGCGAGCGGCCTTGTCTGTCGGTAATGCAAGAACTTCATCCATTGAGTTAGTGTGAAGGCTTTGAGTCCCTCCAAGTACTCCTGCAAGTGCTTCGATTGCGGTTCTGACTATATTTACTTCTGGTTGCTGTGCTGTTAGCGATACGCCTGCAGTTTGAGTGTGAAACTTTAAAATCATGGAGCCTGTATTTTTGGCTTTAAAATAGTCTTTCATCCATCTTGCCCAAATTCGTCTGGCTGCACGGTATTTGCATATTTCTTCAAAGAAATCGATGTGAGCATTAAAGAAAAACGATAGTCTCGGCGCAAATGAGTCGACATCGACTTTGTCGTTTTGAAGTAGTTGAACATAAGCAAAACCGTTGGCTAATGTAAATGCCAACTCTTGAGCCGCTGTTGCTCCGGCTTCTCTGATGTGGTAGCCGGAAATTGATATCGGGTGGAATTTTGGCATCTGCTTTTGACAATATTTAACCGTATCCCTAACTAGCCTCATCGAGGGTCTCGGAGGGAAAAAGTATTCTTTTTGAGCTTGATATTCTTTTAAGATATCATTTTGAAGTGTGCCGCCCAAAAGTTTTTGGGAAGCACCCATCTCTTTGGCGGCTGTGACATACATGGCAAGTATGATAGCCGCCGGTGAATTAATGGTCATCGACGTGGTGACTTTTGTCAGATCTATACCCGAATACAGATCAATCATATCTTCTACCGTGTCAACGGCAACCCCACATCTTCCGACTTCACCCAAACATTGAGGGTCATCAGAATCTCTTCCCATAAGAGTAGGCAAATCAAATGCGGTTGAAAGTCCGCTGCCGCCAGCATTCAGTAAGTCTTTGAATCTCCTATTGGTGTCAGGAGCCGTTCCGAAACCTGCAAACAGTCTCATTGTAAAGAGCTTTGAGCGGTACATAGACGCATAAGGTCCGCGGGTATACGGGTATTGCCCGCTTAAGGTCTCGTCTTCTTTTAGGATTAGATCTTGGGGGGAGTTTACGTCGTCGGGATCTATCGGTCCAGCTGAAGTATATATTGGAGCCAATTTAATTCCCGACATGGTCTCATACTTCTTATTTACATCGATGCTTTTAAGATAAGTTTGTATCCATTCTTCAACATTTCCCATACAACTACTCTATTATAAAATAGATTCTGTTCAAAGCGGAGTTTTGATGATTTAACAAAAGTTGAATTTTCGCACGTAATCTAACTCTTACAGATCGTTAAGATTGCTAGATATTAATTTATGCATATATAAATTTTTAACGGCTAAAATTAATTAGGTCGGATTAATTCGTCTGATTAACTTGGTTCTCCTATTTAAGTCGATAGATATCGACTTAAATCCAGATTTTGAATTTGAATAGCAGAAATAATTTTATGACTTCTACGACGGCTTTTGACTTACCTGATAATTTGAACAATAAGATCAGAAGCGATCGGTACAAATGGGTGGTATTGTCCAATACCACGTTGGGCGTCTTGATGGCAACAATAGACACTTCTATTATGCTCATTGCACTTCCAGACGTATTCAAAGGAATCGGGATTGATCCGTTATTGCCTCAAAATAGTTTCTACCTTTTGTGGATGATCTTAGGCTTTATGGTAGTTACAAGTGTATTGGTAGTTTCATTGGGTCGTTTAGGGGACATGCTCGGAAGAGTCAAAATGTATAACTTAGGGTTTGCAGTCTATACATTTTTTTCATTATTGCTATCGGTCACTTGGCTCAACGGCAGTTCTGGAGCTCTGTACCTGGTGATTATGAGACTGTTCCAGGGAGTCGGTGCGGCTTTTTTAATAGCCAATTCGTCGGCAATTTTAACGGATGCCTTTCCTGAAAATCAAAGAGGGATGGCATTGGGTATTAACCAGATCGCAGGGATTAGCGGCTCGTTTATTGGGCTAGTTTTAGGAGGTGTATTAGCTCCAATACAGTGGCGACTCATATTTCTGGTGTCCGTTCCAATCGGATTGTTTGGGACTATTTGGGCATACATGAAATTAGTCGAAGTTCCAAAAAAGATTGATACCAATATTGACTGGCTGGGGAACATTACTTTCGCTTTAGGCCTTACTGCTCTTATGATAGGAATTACATATGGGATACAGCCTTACGGAGGTCATTCGATGGGTTGGACAAGTCCCAGAGTTCTGGGCTTTATAATCGGCGGAATAGTATTGTTAATACTGTTTTGTATAGTTGAACTAAAGTCGTCGGATCCGATGTTTAGGCTTAAACTTTTTAGGATACGAGCTTTTACGGCAGGCAGTCTGTCTTCTTTGTTGGCATCGGTCGGTAGAGGCGGTTTAATGTTTATGCTTATAATTTGGCTTCAGGGAATCTGGCTTCCGCTTCACGGTTATAATTTTGCGGACACTCCTTTGTGGGCGGGGATCGCAATGCTCCCGCTAACTGCCGGGTTTTTGGTGGCCGGACCTATTAGCGGAATACTATCGGATAAGTTTGGCTCAAGACAGTTTGCTTCTGGCGGAATGCTAGTAGCAGCAATATCATTCGGCCTTTTGGAACTGCTTCCAGTTAATTTCAGTTATTTGGAATTTGGTCCGCTTCTGTTTTTAAACGGATTGGCAATGGGGGCTTTTGCAGCCCCGAATCGTGCTGGCGTTATGAACAGTCTTCCAAAACAACACAGAGGAGTCGGATCTGGGATGAACTCAACCTTTCAGAATTCCGGACAGGTATTGTCAATTGGCATATTTTTTACTTTGTTGATTATAGGTCTGTCGTCAACTTTGTCCAGTTCTTTGTTCCACGGATTAGTCGGGGTCGGTGTACCGGCAGCAGCTGCTAAAAAAGCATCTGGACTCCCGCCAGTTTCCACCCTATTCGCTTCTTTTTTGGGATATAACCCCGTACAACACCTGCTGGGACCTAAAGTATTTTCCTCTTTGACGCCTTCGGCAAAACAAATTATCGCCGGTCGTAGGTTTTTCCCGAATCTCATTAGCGGTGCTTTTAAAAACGGTTTGCATGCCGCGTGTGACTTTGCGGTTATAGCATGCCTTTTGGCATCTGGAACCTCTTGGCTGAGGGGCGGAAAATTTATTTACGACGAATCGAAACCGACGGCTTTAGCAGAAGGTACCTTAGTTGATACGTAGAATTAATCGCCTTTGAGAGCTGGCAGTTAAATTGATGTGCGTGTATTCAGTCAGGTAGACCTGACCGAATACACACGGTCTTTTGGTTAATGTTAATTTTATTTTTGAATTTGTTATATTGGTTAATCGGTCGACTTGAACTTGTGAGATGGTGAAAGTGTGAGGTTTGAAGTTTTAGGGGTTGCCAACTGTTGCCAATCATATACGCGATGACATCCAATAGTGTGCTATACTACACATATGAACCTCGCAGAGTGGGCAGAGTCTCAAGGTATCGCACGAGTCACGGCCTACCGGTGGTTTCGAGAT
>JAJZNL010000023.1 GCA_021852345.1 Actinomycetes bacterium | reverse complement strand
CCCAACATTTTAGATTAAAAAACAAATTTATTGAAGAAAACTCAGCACCTGAATTAAATACTGCTCACACGATGATTTGGGATAAGGGTTTGAGGCCTGGAAAGCGTTAGCTTTCTATGGCTTCGCTGGTACTTTCTTGTTATTTTTCGTACCCCGTTACTAACTTTCAAAATATTCAAGATTGACTGTCTTTGCTTATTAATTAGATAAATTACTACAGCACACTAAGGCTCTCTGCATTGTTATACGTAACGAAACCCTGGGTATTAAGATTGCCGATACTGAGTTTCGCCGCTAAAAGGTACCTTTGGTCATTGATAATTCCCCGAAGTGATTTCGAACCGATCGCACAAAATACGAAATAAGATAATAACAATCAGTATACATAAAGTTCATAAATACAAACTTTATGTATACAAAGTTTACTGGTGCTTGGAAGTTCTAGTCCAATAAGCAGACATATAAACTAGGCCATCTTTTAGGAGTTAATTTGACAGAAGTACCTACAATTACATTATCCAACGGGATAAAAATGCCGATGCTCGGTTTTGGAGTTTTTCAAATGGACAATGAGCAAGCCGAGCAAAGTGTTATTGCCGCTCTTAAAACAGGCTACCGTTCAATTGACACTGCAGCTTCATATCAAAACGAAGAAGCAGTAGGTCGAGGTATTAAACAAAGCGGTATTCCAAGAGACGATATATTTGTTACCAGCAAGCTCTGGATTGCCGATGCCACTTATGAAAAAGCCAAACAGGCGTACCAAACTTCTTTGGATAAACTTGGACTGGATTATCTTGACCTTTATCTCATGCACCAACCTTACGGTGATATATTTGGAACCTGGAAAGCACTCGTTGGGTTATATGAAGCGGGCAAGGTCAAGGCAATTGGCGTATCCAACTTTAATGCCGCCAAACTCACTAACTTCATACTCACTAATAAAAATATTATAGGAATTGAAACTCTTCCCATGGTTAATCAAATTGAGTCGCATCCTTTCAATCAAGCGGTTGAAACAAGAAAAGTTATGGACCGCTACGCTATAGTCCATGAAGGCTGGGCGCCATTGGCCGAGGGTCGCCACGATATTTTTAACAACAAAGTATTGTCTGCGATAGCTGAGAGTCACGGCAAAACCGTAAGTCAGATTGTGCTCCGCTGGCATTTTCAAAAGAGCATAGTGGCTATACCTAAATCTACTCACAAAGATCGTATTGAAAAAAACTTCGATATTTTTGACTTTGAACTGTCAGAGAACGACTTAAAAAAGATAACAGAACTTGATAGCAACAAAACCACCGTCGACCACGAAGACCCTGAGTTCGTTAATAGATTGTTTAGCCGACTCGGGTAGAAAAAAGATTATCGGCGGCAATCGACTTAGCTGACATTTAAAGCAATACGATACAATAAGCGACAGTGCTCAACAAGAGACGCTAATATCTTACTTAATTCGAGTCGAAAAATGTCACAGTTAATTAATTGGGATGATTGATGATAACCTGATAGACAGGTTGCTTGTCGCTTTAAATTTCTTATCAATCTTTGCCTGTTCTTCAGGTAGCTAAGTTTAAGAGACAACTTCTAATTATTTAGCCAAGATGAATGAAATAATTTTGTCCATGACCCATTCCATCATCGGTACAATTAAATTGGTTTCCTATATTTATGTACCTGTAAATAGGTTCCTAGCAACCTACGATAAGTTACTTTACCGTAGACACTTTCTGGAGCCGTATTATCAGTTATCCCAAACCCATAAACTAACCTATAATTGAATAAGAATTAAATTACTTGGCCCCATCGTCTAGTGGCCTAGGACACCACCCTCTCAAGGTGGAGACACGGATTCGAATTCCGTTGGGGCTGCCGAACTTAAAATAAGTTAATCTAACTACTGATTATTTCTAGAAATAAATTTTGTATGAAATTAATATTTGATTTACCAGAAATGGTTTTGCACCTAAATTGCGGATCAAATTTATCGTGGATCAATATTATTCAGTGTTTTTTATACTGCCGCTAATTCAAACCTCATCACTGGTATATTTAATCATCCTGGTAAATCGCTTTAAGCAAAACTGAAACCGACAACACCTTCGGAGACCCGAAAACATCTTTTGAAAACAATTACCAAAAATATTATCCAGATTAGACATACAATAGTAACTAATTCAGTGATTGAAATAATTATCAATTTGTTCATTCGACTTAGACGAGAAATGATGAAGAGAAACTGGCAAAAAGCTATAGACTAATAGGAGGAGGTCTAATTAATATGGCATATGGGAATAAACGTTCAACTCGAAAGGGGCAGTTCGGATCTTACGGTTTCAGAACAGGTTATAGTCGGATGATAAAAGAATTTTCATTGCCGACGACAACTGCAGCTGCGAGGCAAGTAACCGGAAACAATCCCTACGGAACGAATGCTGGTCAATCCAATCAAATGGGTCAGAACGCTCAGCAGAGGCTGCACTACGGGCAAAATCAACCCGGTTTATTTCCGCAAAACAACCTAAATATGAGTCAACCCGGACAACAGTTCTACGGTGGATCTAATCCGCCGCAACCAAATTACAATAACCCTTACAACAATCAATTTGGACAGGCATCGTCACCTAATTCCCCTCTGGGGCCCGCTATCGATGGTTTTGCTCCTTACACAAGCGACTCAAGACAAAACGACGTGTCCAGAAATATGTCTGGATTTCAATCCGTAAGTGATGGAAAGCCTTTTGTTGCAGTAGATGTCTACAATAAATTATTACAACTGTCTTTAATCGCACTACTGTTTGGCGCAATTACTTACCTATTTCCGATTAGCCCAGGAATCTTACTGGCGACAATATTGGCAGGTTTTGTTGTGGGGTTAATCGGTATCTTTCGACCGAGAATGGCTAAGATAATTGCTCCGATTTATGCCGCAACTGAAGGTCTCATATTAGGAACGCTATCGTTTTATTTTTCATCCACAGGTACATACGTCGTTCCGTTGGCTATTATAGGTACCGTTGCTGTATTCGTAGCGGTTATGACACTGTACAGAACAGGGATAATTCACGTAACCCCTAAATTTGTATCGGTAACTATCGTTAGTAGCTTTACGCTTCTTGCGGTAATGATTGGTGCAACATTTTTAAGTATTTCATCTTTGCAAACCAATTTAGTCACTTTTATGATATTCGGAGTGTTGTATCTATTTATTTCGATAATGAATTTATTCGTCGACTTTAATATGATTTATACGGCAGAAACACGAGGGATTTCAGCTGACGGAGAATGGTACGCAGCTTTACTATTGATGATGTCTCTGATCATGACTTTTTTGGCTTTACTTAGAATTTTAGGTGGCGCAGGTCGGCGATAATTTCAAGATTTATATTCTAGACAGACTAAGCTCTAGAACTATATAAGTAGATTAATATGAACTTCTTTGTAAGTTTGTCCTATAATCATATTGATAGTTTTGAGTTTTTAAAAGCCAAACTCAAACTTTAATGAATCAACCAGACAAGAAGGTAGAGGTATTTAAGAGTGACAGACCCGATAAGCAGAAGAAATTTTTTAGGGAAATCGGTTGGCGCTTTAGCCGGGTTGGGGCTGATGTCGACAAGTGGGGAATTTTTGAGCTCTTGTTCGTCAAATTCTTCGTCTTCAACTAGCAATCTTCCGTCGGCAATATCGACCAAACCTCCAAAAAGAGGTGGTAACTTAATCATAGGGATTGAAGACGAAACCGACGGGTTTGATCCAACGCAATCCAGATTTGACAATGCTGGCGTAGTCTATGCCAGAGCAGTATTTGACCCTTTGGCAACAGTATCACGAAGCGGTAAAGTTGTTCCATATCTAGCTGAATCCTTAACTCCGAACCAAGATTACACGATCTGGACAGTAAAGGCACGAAGTAATATAAACTTTCACGACGGTACCCCTTTTGACGGTAACGCCATAAAACAAAACTTTGATGCCATGAAAGCTGGACCCTATGGATTTATAGCTTCGGCGTTCGGGTCGGTAACGTTAATTGATGCCATGACGGTGCAACTAAATATGTTGTCACCCTGGGTTCCGTTCGACTATTGGCTTACCGGTTATATTGGCGGGCAGATGGCATACATGGCTTCGCCTAAGATGCTAAACAAACAAGACGGTTATGGGCCAAGTCACCCCTCGGGTACGGGTCCATTTGTATTTGAGTCTTGGACTCCAAACGTTGAGTTTAAAGCTACGGCAAACAAAAATTATTGGCGCAAAGGACTACCCTACCTAGATTCAATAACCGTCAAGCCGATCGTTGACCCAAATGCCCGAGTGTCAAGCTTGCAGGCCGGCACAATCGATTTAGCTCACTTTGGAACTGGTCAGCCGATTTCGCAGCTGGTAGGATCACCAAATATTAGCAGAGTGACGGACCTAAACCTTCCAGCCGGAGAACCAGATATTACTTTTATAATGTTAAATTGCTGGCCGACTAAAACCCCGCTCAACAATATTTATGCTCGACAGGCCTTAGCTTATGCAACTGACACCTCTAAATATTTGTCGACAATCGGAGGTAATATCGAAATACCGACGGATTCGGTTTTTGCGCCGAGTACACCTTTTTACACTAAAACCACCTATCCAAAATACAACCTGGAAAAAGCTAAGCAAGCAGTAGCAAACTATAAAAAGACATCTGGGTCCAACTCGCTTGCATTTACGCTTGGCGCGACCAATGACCCTATCGATATTCAAGAGGCTCAGCTTATGACTTCAATGTGGCAACAAGCCGGCATCACCGTAAATATCAATACGAGCTACCTCACCTCGCAACAGATCGGCACCGCACTAAGCGGCCAATACGATGCTTTCATATGGAGGCAATTTGGCTCAATTCATCCGGACTTAAATTACATATTTTGGGACGGGAACGGAATGTCACAGAATTTTGCATTAAATTTTGCCAGAATGAACGATCCGCTGACAAACCAATATCTGCAGGCTGCCAGAGAGGAACCAAACTTCAATACTGCCGCCCAATACTATCAAAAGATGTCAGAACGATTGGCCGTTGACCTTCCGTACATCATAACCTCGCGAGCAGTTTGGAATCTTGCGGCGTATGGCAACGTTCAAAATTTCAACAATCCTACAACAGCGGACGGAAGTCCCGCGCTTGGCATGCTTGCCGGAATGTTTTTTGTTACAGAGGTATGGAAAAGTTGAGATAAACAAGTATCATCACGGGTTTGGTATCACGAATTAGTCAATTCTGATGCTAAACTTAAAAATTTCCGAGAAAAATCCGGAAAAAAGGACCATATAAAAATTTATACTAGATTTTAGTTAAGAAAGGGGTTATAATTTTATTGTGAAGTCATATGCGCAATATTGTCCAATCGCTGCGGCGCTGGATGTAATAGGGGAAAGATGGTCGCTGTTAATCATACGAGAGTTATCAATTGGACCTCGTAGATTCAGTGATATTAGAAAGGCACTGCCTGGACTTTCTCCAAATCTCTTAGTTGAAAGACTTAAAGATTTGGAATCCAGCGAAGTAATAACCAAATATCAAAATGAATTGGCATCTTCGAGATGCTCTTATATGCTGACAGACAAAGGCGGAGAATTGTTGCCGCTGTTGCAGTTTTTAAGCAATTGGGGAGAGCAATTTTTGCCCAAAGATGATAGCAATACACAGGTATCTCCAATTTCGGCTATTCGTTCTACCCTGTTGAACGGAATAAACTATAAGTTCTTACCGTCCGAAGGAATAAGAATATCGTTGTTGATAGACGGTATGAAATTTAAAATGTACGTAAGAGGGCCAGTTCCGATTCTTAAAAGTGGTTTAGACCCTAAAGCCGACGTGCATCTAAAGATTTCCGCTCAAGATTTAGTAAAATGGCGGCAGGGAAAGTTGTTGATAGCTGACGCATTGGCCAACGGTCAAATTTACCTAAAAGGTACGAAAGTTGATCAATTTTTAATGGTATTTTCTTTTGTTCATCCAGATCTTAAACCTTTAACTTTAAACCATAAGTCGATCACTGCCGAACAATTTTTAAGGCCTGATTCAATTAAAGCTTAAGTCAATTTATTTACCGAAATCTCTGTTGTCAAAGCTTTAATTAGCTCGCTAATTTTGAGAGTTTTAGCTGGTATCTGGTAAAAGTTGGCATTCAACCAAATAATCTACTTAACCTTTTAAAAGAAAGCTCCCGTTACGGTTGACCATTACAAAAGCATTTGCTATTAAACATTCAAATCCTATTTGTTCACGTAAATGTCATTTCGTCGCACATAAGACGATTAGAAGAACTCTGTAACTTGGACTTAAAAATCAGATGTCATTTGACATAGCTTCTTTATAAGTAATTGTGTCGTCTCCTAGGACTTTTGTTTCGACGGTTTACACACAATATCTTATCTATACAGCAAAGTTGATAGCGGCGACCACATTGACAGATAAAACTACAATCAAAAATAACTACCAGTTACCGAATTATCGGCTCTTTATGTACTTGCGCCTACTTGGTAGCGATCCGCTTCCGATTATTTGAACCGTATATTGACACTGCAACAAACTTACAATTGATAAAGATCAGTCATCCGATAAAACTATATTATCGTCAAACAGACCTGTCGCCTTCCAAACTAGTTTAGCAATTGGGTTCATGAGCCCCAAGTCAGTTGCAAGTTTACGAGGCTTTGATGCGGCATCTTTAACCAGCTGTCGGCTATTTAGTGACCTTACAGATTTTAAATATTCCTTGATCGGTACGGAATTTAACTTTCTGAAATTAGAAGACGGATACACCATCAGCCTAACCATAATTGCCATTAATCCCGGAACCAAAACAGACAAAATGCCTCGCCTGATTTTTGACAATTGGGGGACGGATACCTTTAAAGTTTGACGCGCAAACGAAATATGTCTGGCTTCTTCGGTTACATGAATTTTCATTATCTGCTTTACCAACTCCGGAGGATTCCCATTCTTAAGCTCTGTTCTTTGCATATGATCTATAGGGTCTTCGCCACCCAATACAAAGAAAAAGAAAAGTGCTGGAAACAGCTTTTGAGCAGGAAGCACAACCACTTCGGCTAAAAACTTTAAGTAAACCGGCATACCTTTTACTTTTAGTCCGGTTCGATTGACAAACTCCTGAAACATCATAGAATGATGAGACTCTTCGATGACTTCATGATGGATGTATCTAAATTCTGGAGCTCCGTTTGGCAATCTAAACGCAGCCTGCAAGAGTCCTCTCTGAAGCAAGTTTTCAAACTCCCATCCGATTCGCATAACTGTAGCAATCCTCGTTATACCTGCTTTGCGTTGCTCTTTTTCAGTCAGCCCATTGTACCAATCGGACTGCCGAAGAGGGTCTATAAAAAATAGTTCCCATCTAGCATCTTCGGGATCAACCGTATTTTCGGTTGAATCCCAATCGATATCCACGTAAGCTTCGAAATGCTTTTCTACAGACTGTTTGGACAGTCTCTTTACTATATTGTTATAGTTTTCGAGCGGGGCCTTTAAACTATCGTCTTGTTCGACTTTTTTAGGCTTTTTAATATCAGTATTAAATTCACTTAAAATTGTCATTATTTCCTCCTTGGCAAATTACTTAATTTATACCCCGCCCATAAATTTTGATCTTGTTGCTAAGTCCTGCACGACCATAGGTAGCATTCCTTTCAAAACCCAACCAATTGAAGCTTCAACGCCCGCAGGTACCACGGCTCTGTTGTATCTAATTGAATTGATAACGGCTTTTGCTACAACTTCGGGCGAATGCCCTTTTGCGAAAAGTTTCTTAGTGGCTGTAAGTTCACGCTCGTTATTTCGTTCTCCAAGAAATTTGGTAGCGTTTATAATGTTTGTATTAATCACACCCGGGCATATTGCCGATACTCCAACGTTTTCTTTAAACCAATCTGCCCTTAAGCACTGCGAAAACATTAAAACGCCGGCTTTGGTTGTACAGTAGCTTGACTCCGTGGCCCTGGGAAAATAACCAAGACCTGATGACATGTTAACCACATGTCCAACTTTTCGTTTTACCATATAAGGTCCGAAGGCTCTGCATCCGTTGAGCACGCCGTTTAAATTAATATTCTGAATCCAAAGCCAATCATCCAGACTTACGTCCAAAAACCTACCTGTCATTCCGACTCCAGCGTTATTTACCAATATAGTAACTGGTCCAACTTCACTTTCAACTTTGTTGGCGAGGGTTTCCATTTGCTTAGCATCAGATGTGTCCACGACATAAGAAACTCCGTTAACATCATGAGCAGTTTTAGCGGCCGAATCTTGATTTAAATCGACAGCAACAACCGTTACGCCATTACCGGCCAATCTTAATGCAGTCGCCCTGCCTATACCGCTTCCAGCTCCAGTTACTACTGCTATTGAATTTTTAAAGTCCAATGTTCCCAGACCTTTTCTGGGGCTAAAGATGTTTCCCATACTTCCTCTTTTTTTAATACACTATATAATGTAACATTATTTACTGTCATTGTCAAGCAGAAATGATACAATATTAATTAGTATTATATCAAAGTGATGTAATCTATAGAAAGACAGATTATAAGGCGGTTTTAATAAAACTATGACGCTGGAAATTAAAAACATCGAAAGTATTCCCTCTGGATTGGAAGATAATACGGACGACCTGAAATCCGGTGAGTCCTTGCATCCAGAAGTTAGTCTTTTTAAAAAAACCTATACAATTGACGAACTAGCAAGAGCCGCCGATTCCACGGTTCGAAACATACGTGCCTATCAAGACAAAGGGATCTTGCCGCCGCCTTTTAAAAAAGGTCGGGTCGGTCTTTATACTACCGCTCATTTAACAAGACTCAAATTAATAACTGATCTATTGGAGAGAGGTTTTTCGATGTCAAACATCAAAGAGATGATCAATGCTTGGCAAAAAGGTCAGGACATTGGATTGCTTTTTGGCCTCGAACAAATCTTGAGCGAACCTTGGAGCGAAGAGCTCGAAGAGATTATTACGCTAGACCAACTAATACAACTCTTTGGAGAAACTATGGATCCAGCAGAAATGTCCGAAGCCCTGAATGTCGCCGTCAGCATAAACATACTGTCTGTTTCAAACAACACGCTTAAAATAAAAAAACCGGAAATGTTTAAAGCCGGTGTAATTCTCTTTAATGCCGGCGTTCCAATAATGGATATTTTAAAGATGGCTCAATACATGGAAGAGTACGTAGACAACATTGCCAAAAAGATGGTCTCTACCGTAACAAAACATATTATTCCCGAAGACGAAACAGCAATCCCCACCGAAATTGTGCCCAAAGTTGCAACCCTAATTCAAGAGATTAGACCGTTGGCTAAAAGCATCGTGGATTCAGAATTGTCCAGGGCGATAGAGCATCAAATCAGAGGACAGATAGACGAGCAAATACTTAAATTTACCCAACTTGGAATTTCTTAGTTATCGTCACCTAAATTAGCGGCATCACTCAAATTGTCTCAAAGTTTAGTATTAATGATGTCGGTCGTTATTGACTATAAATCTTAACTTGGAGCCCGAGGGGAGAATCAAACTGATGGCCTCTGGCGTTGGTGCCACAGTATAATAATCATTTTGTTGAGGTCGGCAAAATGATAAATTAAGTCTATAGCTATGTCGATTTCAACTTTAACGAAGAAGGCCAGCTCGCATCCATATTTGAGCAGAATCAAAATCCCGAGCGCATCATAAACTTGTTTAGGTTTTTGGTCGATCAAAAGATTGAGTCGGAGAAAAACCAATGAATATCATGATCAAAGAGGGCGCAAAGTAGCGATAGTTTGAGGAAGCCATCAAATAGCTAGTGCGTGGAAATACCGAACTGGATATATAACCTATCCAAACCCAAGCACCAACTAAAATCCTTTAACCAGCTTAATTATTTCAAGCTTTTTCTTTATGACACTGAACTGCTCAAGGCCGTGGCAAGCGTTGATAATGCGGCAGACCTTTTAAAGCGTGATTATCGGTTCAAAGGCTCCCTTACAGAGAATTTTGTACTTCAGCAGCTTCGCAGTCAGTTTAGGGTGGAGAGAATAAAAGCGCTACCAGCTTCAATGCGTAAATCAAAAACCGCCAGCTGAAAACGGCAATCCGTTTGCCGAAGTGCGGTTATGCCACAGACGGCATAACAACAAGACTAATCCTCTATCTTGCGGGGATAACCGATAAGGTGATGCAATAGTCGCTTTCTTATCGCATGCATTCAGCGAGTGAATAAATAAAAAGCTGTGTAGTCGTTAAAACTACACAGCTTTTTATTGAGCTGAAGAGGGGACTCGAACCCCTGACCTGCTGATTACGAATCAGCTGCTCTACCAACTGAGCTACTCCAGCTTATGTGAAAGGACAGGATTTCCGTCCTCATCTATGCATCAGGTTGTTTTTAAATGCAGACTACCTTATCAACGACTACAGACCTGTGCACTACCATTACTATGCTCTGCCAACTGAGCTACTCGGGCACAATTGCAACCAATATTTTAACATCACACGGGCGCATTGCTTGGCTAAATCAAACCAGCCTCGCTATTAGCAACTACTTAATTCTTGCACAATAGATTACGCCGTTTCTGTTCGCTGACGCTACCTTCGCCGTGGAAGTAGGAGCGCACATCATAAATAATGTATCGTTATCCGCACCGCCTACCGCCGTGGCAAAACAAGTCAGTGGAGCTGATACTTTATTTAAAACTTCCCCTCCTTCCTTAACATGCAAAACTTCATTGGAAACTGCGTTGGCAACCCATATGTTGTCGTTTTCATCGATGCTGATGCCGTCCGGTACGCAAATGTAAGGGCTCAAATCTGCAAAAATGCGTCGATTGGAAAGAGTACCGTCGGCGTTAATATCAAAAGCCGTAAGACGAAAGCCGAAAGTCTCAGCGACAATCAGAGTTTTCGAATCTTTAGTCACAACCATTCCATTTGGAAATGCCATATTTTCAGCTGCGATTTCAGTTCGTCCGTCAAGCGTAACTAAAACTAAGTTTGTCTGAGGCGGACCCGGAGGTGTTAGGATTCCGTCTGGTCCTTTCTCTTCCAAGAGAGCATCAAGATCAAATCCAAAATTTCCCACATATACAAAATCTTGAGGAGTAACAATTAGATCATTTGCCCAATATCCGCAATAACTTGAGATGTCGGCAAGCTTTTCAAGACCGGATCCTCGGTCTATCAGTACGGCCTTGTCGGTCATTGAAGTTACGACGAAACTTCCGTCATTTGACCAACCCATGCCAGACGGTTGTGTCTCAACTTCGTATTCATTGGTTATTTGACCAAGTCTGTCTACCGTAAAAACTTTATGATCATAAAAATCTGACACCCACAGTTGTCCATTGTGCCATCTTGGACCTTCCGTGAAGTAAAATCCGTCCGCAAGTTTTACAGGTTTAAATAATTCTTCCATACAATTAGATTATCCTAAATTTAAAACTCAATTCCATTTAATTTAGGCAAAAATTTGACTCAAGTCAATAAAAAGTGCCGTAATTTGTAAATTGTCGTTTGGGTTGCGATCAAGATTTTTAAGATACATATTAATACGATCAACAGCCTTGAGCCGTCCTCCAACGTCAACAGTGTTTCTTAAGTTCAACTTTATATTCTCAGCAACCGTCGACATAAATTCGTTTTGGAGCCCCAGCAGTATTTGCCGTTGAGATGAGTTTCTGGCCTTTCTCAACTGCCTCTTCTGCTGTTCTTCAAAAAGTTTTAACAAAGTCGAATTACCTTTACCTTGCATTTGAACGGAATTCTTGAACTCATCCAAGTCAATTTGTTGAGCAGCTTTAAGAGCAGCAATATTAGTTTCTATATTTGAAAAGTAATCCTCTACGGCATGGGTTATTCCGACAGGCGTTCCATCTAAGTTCTGCATTATCTTAGAGCTGCTAGTGTCGGTTTGATACTCTGACACGTGATTATGCTTTATTTTTATTTGGACACATCTGCTTTTTAAGGTGTCAAGCTTTGGTTCTAAATGCGTTGTCAAGAGAAATATGATTGTAGTTTGCGGAGGCTCCTCAACTGTTTTAAGAAGTATCGGGGCTGCGTCAGCTGCCAAATGAATTTCACTGACTATGATTACAAGATAGCCGCCAGTCTTGGGAGTACGTTTTGACAACGTCACTATATTTCGCGCATCTTCGGCTGACAAATACGGGCCACTTCGCTCAAACACCACGACATCGGGATGTTGTCGATCAAGTGTTTGTTTACAGATGTCACAACTCAAACACCCTCCGTCATGACATTTTAACATTGCAGCGAATGTGAGTGCCTGAATTAAAGTCTCGGTTTCATCTCCGATTAGCATATAGGAATTTAACGGCGAATCTAGAGTGGCCCTTAGAATAGGGTTAAGATTACGCAAAGATGTTGACTCCATCGACCTAAGCCTTAGACAGATTTGCCAAAGCAAAACAAGCGATGGCTTCCTTATTTCCTAACGAACCCACTCTTTCAGGGCTGGTTGCTTTTACATTAACGTCGGCAGTAAGCAGTTCGCTCAATTTTAACCTTATGTCTGATTTTTTGTCTTTTAACTTAGGCTCTTGAGCCACGACGGTGACATCGACATTAATGATCCTATAGCCTTTTGCTTGCACTTCAGTCACGATTTTTTTCAAGAGCACAAGTGAATCGATCCCTTTATACTCATCGGAATCTTCAGCAAACCATTCTCCAATGTCCCCCATGCACGCCCCTCCGAGAATAGCGTCAATAACCGCGTGAACGACAACATCTCCGTCTGAATTAGCAACTACGGGAGCAAAACCGTCAAAAACAACACCGCCAAGAACCAAATCCCGTAGACCGATTGCGGCTTGATCCAATCGATGTACATCGTATCCAAACCCTACTCGGCTGTTCATCTAATTTTGCCTGTCTAAAATCATTTGAGCGACAATTAAGTCAAACGGCTTTGTTATCTTAATATTTTCAACCTCACCCGGTACTACCGCAACTGTATAACCCAGCAACTCAACCAAAGTCGAATCGTCGGTTGCATTTCCAAAAGATTCATGAGCCATTTGTAGTAAGTTTTTATCAAATCCCTGCGGAGTCTGCGCAAGACCCAATACCGAACGATCCAAAGTTCTGTCCACATATTTTTTAGAGATACGCTTGACCGTATCGGTAACTTCGATAGTCGGCACTACGGCTTTTTCGCCTTCATTTAACTTAGACAATACCTTTTCAAAAAGAATTTTTGAAGCCAACGGTCTTGCAGCATCGTGTACCAATACTTTTTGTACAGTTGGTTCCACCAGCTTTAAGCCGTTTCGAACCGACTCCGATCTTGTATTTCCCCCCAAAGCAAGATTGTGCACCCCCATATTAGTTAACTCGGTGGTATACCTTTCCATGAATTCATAGGGCAAAACAACAACAACTTGGTCTACTACTCTCAAGGCAACTTCAATTGAATAGTCTATGACCATTTTCCGACCTAGGATTTGGAACTGCTTGGGATATGAACCAAATCTCTCACCTATTCCTCCGGCAACAATTATTGCTGCTGTATTCACAATAACCCCTTAGTGATTTATGGAAGTGCTTGCGTTAAACGCTCCTCAGCCTGTTCTTCGTTCACATTTAGAGCAAAGGTTAGCTCGGAAACCAATATCTGTCTTGCTTGAGATAGCATCTTTTTTTCACCGGCTGACAGACCTTTATCTTTGTCTCTAATTGACAAATTCCTGACAACCTCAGCTACTTGATATATGTCTCCGCTTCTAAGCTTTTCAGAATGATTTTTATAGCGTCTAGACCAGTTCGTAGGCATTCTGGCGTCTTTTTTGGATAGAACCGCGAATACCTCTTCGACCTCTTCATCGTTGATAATTTCCCGTATTCCAATTGCATCGATATTGTCCACAGGAACTTTTAAAATCAGGTCTCCGTATGCCAATTTCAACACCAGGTAGTCTTTCATCTTTCCGTCAACGGAAACTTTTTCTTTACCTTTGACAATTGCGGCTCCGTGATGCGGGTATACGACTTTATCGCCTGATTTAAACATGATTAATTACCTTTTGAGAACGAACCGTGATGAGTTGTGATGGGTTTTTCATCAATAGCACTAATACATTTTACACTACAAATTACGACTTACTGCTCATTTTCGATATCGATACAATAAAATTCTTCCGGCGCAGACTCGGTACGGACAACTTATATAAACTCACACGTCACCTTTAACATTTTCGGCATCCAAACAATCGGTTAAAGTTACAGAAGTCCACATCTATGGCTCATTATTATTAAATTTTCAGCGTGATCTTTGGAAACTTCATATTGTTAAGATATGAACCTTGATAAGAATTAAATAAGAAATTAGGCCCATGCCGTACCAGACGGAAATTACATGCAATGAATTTCAAACCTTACAAAAAGAACCGCTTTTTATAGCTTTAAATAGTCGTACCTCCTTAAATAGTTGACCAAAATTAAATTGTAACGGCCGGTAGAATTTTAATTTTATACCTCAATGTGATACGATACTTACATGCGCCCACTTGTCAGAATATCCTCTGTGGTCAAAATACTTTCGGTACTTTTGATCGTAGCTTTTCTCCTTTCGATAGGGCATAAACCAGTTAAGGCACTTACCACCGCTTCTAAATTCAGCCAATTACCATCGTGGGCTCAACCGTCAGTTACCAGCAGCGGAACTGTTAACGCAATAAGTCCTCCTGGCGAAAATGCCCTCGTAACGGCAACTTCAAAGGCGGATGCAACCGCATTTGATCAGGCTGGAAAATACGCGGGATTGGCAACAGGTTTTTCAACTCTAACTGACTCAAAATTACGCAATTATTATATTCCCGAAACAGTCGGAATCAAAAAAAATCAAGTTGTGGCAGTGGAAAAACCCAGTGACTCAGTGCCCGTATACATTTATCGGAATAAATACGATATTCCGTTTATATACGGAAAGACAGACAACGCTACCGCTTGGGGGGCTGGTTACGCCGCAGCACAGGACAAACTTTTTGCCATGGATGTTCTTAGACATTTGGGATCAGGGACATTAGCATCTTTAGCGGGCCCCTCATGCACGTTTGAACAAATGGATTATGCACAAGTATCACAAACAGGATACAGCCCCTCCCAAACCGCACGAATGATTAACAACTTGAGAACCGAAGGGCAAACTGGTATTGAAACGTATAATTTAATAAGTAGCTATATTGACGGTATTAATTCAAGAATACGATTCGATTTGCAAGACCCTACTAACAGACTTCCGCTTGAATACTCTCTGCTAAAGCAAACACCCGCTTTTTGGTCTAAAGGAGACGTAATTTCCGTATTAGACGTAATCAGTGCTCAAGACGGCGAAGGCGGTGGAGGCGAAGTTCAAAATGAAGGTTTGTTAAATTATCTGGACAAATTATTAGGCAAAAAAGGTGGTAGCAGTGCTTTTATAAGCTTTAAAGATCAAAATGACCCCAATACGCCGGTAACCGTTAATAAACCATACCCTTATATGATGGTACCTACCAAAATAAACACTGCGCTGACGGCTAATTTAGACAACCCCCAAGCTCCTTTAAACAATCAAATAGCAGACGAGTCACCTGGGTGTTCGGATGCCCCGCAAACTAGAGTCGGTAAAGAGATTTTCTCGATGTTGCATCAAGACTTGCAGTTTCCAAAGAATACCTCAAATGCCGTTTTGGTAGCCGGTAAATTTAGCAATTCAGGCCATCCTATCGCAGTATTTGGCCCTCAAACCGGGTACTACTCCCCTACTGTGTTCATGCAAGAAGATCTTCACGGACCCAATATCGCCGCTTCCGGGGTATCTCTTGCTGGAATGAATTTTACTATTTTATTCGGACGTGGTAACAATTTTGCGTGGTCAGGGACTTCATCGGGTGCCGACGACGAAGACCAAAGAGTAGAACTGCTCTGCAATCCTTACGGCGGCAGCGTACCCGCTGATTCAAACTGGTACATTTTCAAAAATAGATGCATCAAAATGCATCTATACGTCTCCTCTGAGAATCTACGACCTACCATCATTTCCCCGGGAACACCCTTTAATCTTGTTAGGAACATCTATACTACCGTCCACGGCGTCGTGCAAGGTTACTCCACTTCCGATGGCAAACCGGTAGCAATAACGTTGCAGCGAGCAGCAGAAAACAAAGAGCAGCTTGCTCTGTTGGGTTTGGTACGCTGGGAAAACCCGAATAAAACAAACTCAGTGAGCACATGGCTTGTCGGAGCTCAAAAGTGTCCGTGGGCTCTTAACTGGTACTATATCGATTCTTCAAACATAGGATATTATTCGGGCGGTCTCCTGCCGATAAGAACCCCTGGCGTTAATCCAAATCTTCCCACCTGGGGAACTGGTGTCGCCGAATGGAAAGGATATTTAACTCCATCTCAACACCCTCAAGAGATCAACCCCAAATCTGGAATCATTATTAATTGGAATAACGCATCTGCCGTCGATTTTTCCGCAGCGGACAATGATTATAGTCACGGACCGATATACAGATCTCAACTTTTGGCCAATGCATTAAATAAAATCCTTAAAATTCACAACTTTAAAATAGATCGCGCTCAATTAGTACAGGCCGTGGAGACCGGAGGATTAACCGATATGAGTGCTACGGGACTATACGACCAAGTAGTTAAAGCTCTAGGCCGCAACATACCGGCCAACGTTAAATCTATGCTGTCCGTCGTAGGTAAATGGGTTTCATCTGGCGGTCTAAGACAACTTAATCTCCCAAGTCCAGTATCCACTCAAAATCAAACTGGAGGATTAACTAAAACCTCTCAATATAAGTATGCTGCCGCGATTGCCATCTGGGACCAGTTCTATCCTCTACTGGTAACTAATATTTTCGATCCGATTTTGGCTGGAGGCGGTATCTCTAGTTATAACGACATGCCTGATGCATATAATTTAATTCCTCTGCCGTTAGTATCTTCTCCTAACGGGCAAGGCGTCAAACAGGGCGATTCATACGGCGGCGGATACGAGGGGTTTGTTTGGAGAATACTTCGCCAGATGAATAACGAAAGTGTTGGTCTGCCCTTTTCTAAATCCGTTACAGATAAAGTTTGCTACGGTGGCTTATCCACTTGCAAGCAAGCCCTGCTTAACGCATTTTCTGAAACTTATATTCAATTGGCCTCGATAAACAAATCGACGGCAATCTCGAGTTGGATGTCTGACACTCAAAGTTCTATAGCCAATCAGACTATGCCAAATTTTGATTCTATTGCTTATATAGCAATAGGCATAGCCGTAGCTCCAAACATGGTCTGGCAAAATCGCCCGACGTTTCAGCAGGTGGCAACATTCAAAACACAAGAAACAGCTTCGTTTAATTCATCGATATTAGTCAACGTCTCTTTAGGACTCTTAGTATTAATCCTATTTTCCATCTTCTACGTTCTTTTAATTACGGAACGTATTAAATTCTTAAAACGGTCTTAGGACAAAAAAAGCCTTGTAACCTTAAATTTGAGTGCTCTCAAGAAATGGCCGTACGTCAAGCATTCAATGGGGTAGGCGTTGGCTCTATGCAAACTACAGCAAAATAATTTTCACAAATCAACTTACAGCTATCTAATGCGGTCGCACTTTTACTGTGCCATTTTAGAACAAGTTGAATATATTTCAATCAATTGATAAAATGTGATTCTAACGACTGAGATCGATATTTAAGCCAATGAAAATAAACCCATTCCATCACGGCTATCAAAAAAGGGTGACAATGGGGATTGTTGCCATTTTGGGTATGCTTTTGTCAACTCAATGTACAGCTGTGCAAAATTTTTCGGCAAACAAAAGCAGGACTTCACGACCGGGTAACTCAAATTCAACCGCGATAACTCTGTCATGGATGGAATCTTATTCTAAGCACTTTTCAAACCTAAAACAGTACAAAGTTCTGGTTTATCCAACACTTCTGTCTGCAAGCTACGACAACATTGAAAATAACGGGACAACGTTACCCGTGGTTAATGAAGACTTAAATATGCTTGAGGCGACTGGAGCAAGTGGAATTACGATTCACATGGGTTACGATCCATGGATAATTAACTTACCCAATATTGTCTCAGAAGACACAACTGTTTGCAATGAAATCCGAGGGGACAATAAAACATTAATGTTAGCCGATGCCAGTGCCGAATACTATCGTCACCACAAACTGCCCTGGAACTTATTCAAGACCGTATGGATCAAACGAGTTACCACATTGGCAAGACTCTGTCGCCCTGCATATTATACAGTTATCAAAGAGCCACCTTGGTATGTGCCTATGATAGCTGGGCTTCAAAGAAATGCTTCAAACCCAGCAGACAAATTAGTCTCAGATCCGAGTCAATGGATATCCCTTCTGAGTCAATTGATCTCGGCTGTAAAATCCGTATCTCCCAATACTAAAGTTGGGATAGCAGTTTCGGGCGACTTATACAATGGGTCAATCGGTGGCAAAGTCGATTCACAAATACTACAAAGTGCAATACACCTAAAGGGACTTAATTATATTGGCTTTGACATATACACGCCAACAGCTTTTGAAAACACGGCAGAATTCTTACAAAAATATGGCAGCGGCGGAAAATCCATTTGGATAGCCGAAGCCTGGGACGCCACGGCACCTACTTCATCAATAAATTCAGTAAATACTCAAACGGGAGTGGCATGGGCTCAATTCTTATTTAAGTTTGCAAGATACATCAAAGCGGTTGGTGTTGTTCCTTTTTATAGTGATAACTTTGCGTCCTACAAAACGCCCCTTTCTGGGACAAGCAATCTGCTTGCCTTTTATAACGAGCGAACTCAGTTATTCTATGAATTTCAAAAACTAATTAGCCATCAAAAGAATCTTGAACAACTTTTTACAGGAGCCCCATCGCCCTAGCAATTGTCAAATCCATTTTTTCAGGTGACCAAGGTGGATCCCAAACTATATTGATCTGAACATCAATTTGTGATCCCAATATTTCACTTAGATACTCCCTTGCTTGAATCGGCAAACTCTCTGCGACGGGACAACCTGGCGTTGTTAAAGTCATATCCACAATTAATGATTTTATTATGGTGGTTTTTGAGCTGTCAATTAGACTGTAGTCTACGGATTCGACGTAGATATCATAAATCAGGCCCAATGAGATAACGTCAATTCCCAATTCGGGATCGATAATTTGAGTTAATCCCTGTCGGGCAATTACCAAGATATCATCATCGGACATATCAGCTGCAACTGGGTTAACTTCACTGGCGTCTTCTATTTTGGAAAACTTAATTTTCATCTTTTTTCTCCTTTAAATTTATCTATAGCTATTCATGCAACAATAAAAGTTTTAATTTAATGTTTTTATACCGACTTTTATACTTCTCTCTTTTGTTCTAAAAAATATAACAAGTGGTGTTATGCTTAAGTTAAATAACGTAATACCAGCTGCCAACGAAACAATAAGCCCTGTAGACTTAACAACATAGACAGATCCACTTACCATTCCAATCGAAAAAATTCCCAACCCTGCGGACATTAACAAAAGAGTAAGTTTTGCCAAGTTGCCGACGAATAAGTTAGCAAACATTATCGGCTTCTTATTTCTGAGTCTTGTAACACCGTGATTTCGCAACACGCCCCAAAGGATAAAAGGTACAATTTTATGAAGATGGCCCAATAATGCAATTGATAACCATCCAAACACAAAAACAACCGTCAATACGGCCAAATGATCTCTTGTGATGGAACCGACGTTTAGTGTCAAAGCCAAAATAGCCATAACGATTGAAACCGCCAAACAAGCAGCCGAAACGAAGATGTAGCCATGCAGAATTTCCAATTTACGATTTCTATTCTTAATGTAGCCGTACAAAGAGATAAAATGATGAATAATTCCCGTGCATATGATCAAGCCACCAGCTATTGCAAGAAACTCAACGTCTAAAATTAAACCGGACGCCAAAACAATTTCACCGGCGGCAACCAGATAAATCGCACGTATCCCATAGCTGGCTTTATTGCCGTGTGACAAAAGGAACATTGGCCAGAGTCGTTCCGATACCGCCATGTAAGATATTCCGGCAAAACCGATTAAACCAAAAGAAGCATGAGCCAGAACAAGATGAGTCGGAGGTGAAAAACTACTATGAGTTGATGCAAATGTTACGCCAAAACATGCCGTAATAAGTAGATAACCCATCGATATACGCAGTCCCGTAAGCGACACGCTCGATTTACCTTTAATCAGAGGTTTATACAGGTTTATGACTACGGCAAAAATACCGATTCCCAAACTTGCTCCGCCTAAAGCGGTTAATACTTCTGACTGAGAGATTAGACCCACAGGCATAACGATTATTCCAACGACTAAAAAGCTGAAGCTTACATAAGCGAGCCTAATTGATAACAATCTCTCCATGGTAATTACCGGACCGAATTGATGCAATGCGCCCAGAATTCCAAAAGAAACGAAACCAAGCAAATACAAGTGAACGTTACCCACAATTTCATCTGAAGTCGGATCTGTTATAAACTGCTTTCCGAAGTGAAAACTGACTAATCCCGCAACCGCTAACGCAATCAAAGCCGAAAACAAAAATGCCAGCGGTATAAGCGGCGGTGGCGTCCTTGAGGATGCATTGGAACCAGGAATCTTAGCCGAAAGATTCGGCTGCAGAGTTGATCCGCTGTCAGCTGTCACGGCCTAAAAAATCTGACTTGAAAATCTCCGTCCCCCATTGGATTTGCCTCAAAATCAAATCCTTTTTCCGTCAATACCCCCTCTAGTGGAATGGGATCGAAAGGAGCATACACAATTAAATCTTGGTTTTCACCCAAACTATCAACCGTCTCCATTATAAGTACAAAAGGCTCTTCACCTTTTGCCAAAATCGGTCGCACATCAAGTATCTGCGGTTCCATTTTTATAATTCTCCTTTTTCTCTTATTTTTTCTTTGATCAAATTGCTTTTTAGCATTTAGCTGGTTGTCAATTCGGTGATCAAGATTAAGTTCAGACAGCGGTTCCGCTGCAGTTAAGACGTTCGTTTGCGAAGCCATAACAATATTTTCTGTCAACTTTAAGGTGCATTCCATGGGACCGGTAAATGGCAAGAGTTTTACATTAACCGACGAAAGCCCTAGATTTTCAAATACTCCGTTAACTATCCCCAGATGAATTCCACAAACGATATCTCCATGTTCTTGAGCCGCTTGTCTAAAGGGACATCTATTTAGATGAATTACTCTGTCAGGATTTCGGGTTCCTATAGAATGACATAAACCAGTTTCAGCCAAATTTGCCACTTTTACAGCCCGAGTCTCTTCTAAAACTCCTACAGAATCCAGCTTCTTCTCTTTAGGTTTTTGCAGATCGTCCATGGTAGGTTCAAAACCAAGTTTTATTAACAAGCCCTCTAAAATCTCAATTCCCTCTGTGATATTCACTACTTTGCCAGGTTTAATTTGAGGAGTAAAATATTTCCCCCATTGCTTACCTGCGTTCATGGCAAAATCTTTGCCGAAAGATTTGGTTGCAAGCTCACCAACCAATACCGATGTTAGAAATCCATATCCGCCGTTGAGTTCAGCTTCTCTTTCACCGCTTGAATACTTAATGCTTGGCCGCCCAGGTCTATTTGACTCAATAACGTTTTGATCTATTAAACCCGCCTCGAAAAGTATCAAAATATGAGATCTTACAGTATTGACGTGAATTTTTAATACATCCGCGATATCCTCAGCTGATAACGGTTGTGCACTTGAACAAATCATGTCCAAAATTTTGGCTCTCTTATTGTTGCCCAGAGCTTTATGAACAGTCAAGTCGCTGCTATTCAGCTCTTGTCTGTTTTTTGGCACTTCTCCTCCGACGGCTTCTATTTTGGCAGTTTTCATTCTAAAACTATTTTACACTAATTTTGTAATAAATACAACTTTTTTCGTTTTTTATGCTAAAATTAAAACCGACACTAAGCGAAGGATCAAAATGACTTTACAAAACACAGAAACAGCCAACAAGATTAAAGCCCATCATTTGCAAATGACTTCCAAATTAAATGGTCTCGTCAACGAGTTCATTAATATCGGTGTTCGGGATCAAAGCCACACCAGTTCGACATCATCCTGCAGAGACAACGAATTAACCGAACAACCTGAAACCGCCGATAGATTTAGTGAATTATTTGAACAGATTATTGAGTTTTTAAACTGCGAGCTTAAACCGCATGCCATGGCCGAAGAACTCTACCTATACCCGATCGCCGATGACTTCAAGCGATCGAGTGATTTAATTTCATCCATGATTGACGACCACCGTCAATTTGAAACCCTCATTGAATCACTAACTACCAAAACACTTAAAAAACAATCGGACATTGTTTTGCTTTCCACCTGCTATTCAATAAATAAGTTATTTGATTTGCATGCGGAAAAAGAGAACAAATACATTGTGGAAGCAATCTCCAACAACGACTCCGTTGATTTCGCCCACGTCCTAAATGATATGCATGATTACATTTCAAATCTCAATGACAAACTTACCGACAACAGGCTTGATGTTCGTACGTTGGCTCCGGCTTTTAGGCACGAAACGATATTTAATAAATTTGAAGAACTTCAAAACGGAGACCTATTTGTTCTCATTAATGACCATGACCCGAAGCCGCTATACTACCAATTTAAAGCAGAATATACCGACCAATTTGAATGGGAATATTTAATGTCGGGGCCAAGTACTTGGCAAGTAAAGATCAAAAAAGTAGGCTAGTTCTTTTGCTTGAGATTCTTTGGTCATAATTTATAACACGGATGATCCAAAAAAAACGGGACAGAAGCAAGGCAGCTCTAAGTCATTTTTCAAAAGTACCAAACCCGTAACTTATAAACATGTACATTTCTTATTGGACAATATGAGTCTGATTTATGAAACAGTATTAAGTTGCCATACGTCGACTTAACGCTTCAAGATTCCGTCAGTATAATCAAACCTTCAAGATTTATTCGTATTAATCTGTCTTTTCAGTGATAATTTAAAAACAAAACTGTCAATCTATTTAAAACCGAATTATAACATTTCAGCTGTAAAATCCCATTACATCTACAATGACGTCTGAGCTACCAACTGCATTATATATGTCTATGGCAGATGATGAACCGATTTTAACGATATCCAAGTTAGCCACTATTTGACCCTGATTAAAGTTGAGATCAGAAATATTCGGCGGTGAGCCTCCGGCCACAACTGGCGTTGGGAATATCGTAAAGAATCCTCCATTAGAGGTTGCATTGACTGACGTCACATTAATAACTACGGCAGTTGCATTTGAAGGTATCGGCGGTACATTAGCTACTTGCATCGTATATGTTTCTGCCTGAGTCAGCGGACCGTTATTTGAAGTTGCTCCGTTGTTGCATTCATTAGCATTAACCGTCGGTGAATTAACAGGTCGAGTATCGCACAACCTAAAAGGAACTATCGGAGTAAATGAATTACCCGCTGTAGTAGAGGTTGCTCCGGTATAATATCCGTTCACGTCTACCAATATATCTGTGTTGCCGTTGAAGTTGTATATCGAAATATCGCCTGTAGTCGGATCGATAGGAACTACTACCCGATTTGCAACGGACTCATTGGGACCAAAGTTAAGATTTGAAGCATTAGGAATCTGAGTCGAAGTGGGAAACACCGTTAAAAATCCTCCCGCTTGAGTCGTATTTGTAGCCGTAACGTTTAGCACAACGGCTATTGCCGAACTTGGAACCGAATCCAGCGTGCCTCCAGGACCAGAGCCTGCAACATTAACATTTAAGATACTGTTTGGACCTTGCGTGTTACCGCTTCCATTGTTGTCACACTGGTTGACCGCACCACCTGGCTGAACCGATCGAGTGTCACATACTCTAACTGGACTTATGGGAACGTATCCTCCTGCATTTGACGCCACAGTCGTTGGGGCAAAATACCCTTCGACATCTACAATCACGTCAGTTGAACCGTTAAAATTGTATACAGATACCTGACCGTTTAATCCAATACCAACCTGCACCAAATTGGGGACTGATTGACCCGCGGTAAAGTTTATCGAAGAGGTGTTGGGAATCGAAGACCCAGTTGGATATACCGTTAAAAATCCTCCCGCTTGAGTCGTATTTGTAGCCGTAACGTTTAACACGACCGAAGTCGCATTCGAAGGTATCGCCAAACCGGCATGGATACCGGTTACCTTAACATCTAGCGAACTTTGAGCACCCAACACGCCTGGGCCGAACATATTGCATTGGTTATAGTTGACATAAGGCGGATTTGGCGATCTGGTGTCACATATTCTGGTAGGACTTACGGGATTATAAACCGTCTGTTCGTAGGTATATTGATCTCCTACTGACACAGCCGAAGTCATGCCATTTGAGGTGACTGTTACATTTACCGTTCCAACCCCGATTGGAGTCACCGCTATTATTTGAGTTGAAGACATGACCGTATAACTCGTGGCCGCTGTCGAACCAAAATCCACCGCAGAAACAGCCACGAATCCAGTGCCGTTAATAGTAACTTGGCTACCCCCCATAATTGGTCCGCTACTTAAAACGACAGAACTTACTACTGGTGCAGCTACGGCATAAGTCAAAATTACACTGAATGAATCAGTTCCACCAGTGGCTATACAAAACGAAACCGTCGCGCAACTAATAGAAAAATAATCAAGCGTAGGATCAGAAGAAGAAAACATTATCGACCACGGTATCGTCGTTAACGGGCAGATTAATTGGCATGGCGTGCCAACGGCACCAACTATTACCTCTTGGCTCGAATTTTGTGCGGTCGAAAATCCCAAGCCCTGACAAAAAGTCGCTGCTACGCACGTAACTTGATCGATGTAAGTTATGGAAGATGGCAGGCCCGAAACCATCCATGACGTACCGTTAAATATTGCTGTAACTTGGCCCACAGCAGAGCAGAAAGTAATCCCCACGCATGATATCGAATTTAATACCTGACCCGACACGCCGGAAATACTGGTTTGTGTCCAACTGCTTCCGTCGAAAGAAAAATCTAAAGATGCTACTTGGTTACTGTTCGCCGAGTACCCTACCGCTTGGCAGAAGTTTGTTGCGGTACATGAAATGCCCGTTAAGTCACCAGATCCTGAAATAATCTGTTGCACATTCCAAGAAGAGCCATTAAATACTGCCACAGCAGCGGCACCGTTATTTAAGCCGACGCCAACACAAAATGTAGAGCTAACACATGATATGTCGTTTATCACGATAGACCCGATTGTAGCTTGCTGAGCCCATGTAGAGCCGTTGAACATAATAGCTACGGTTACGGGATTCGTAAGACTGTTGGTCATTCCAACTGCCATACAAAACGTAGTAGATAAGCAGGAAATTGGACCGACCTGATCTCCGTTAGGCGATATTTGATTTGACCAAGATGTTCCATTGTAAGTATAAATTCCACCCGTAAAATAAGTACCTTGGTAATATTGGCTACCAGCAACGCAAAAACTTGATGACACACAGGAAACATCATTTAAGTTTTGATCAAACGGCACTAAAGTTTGCGGAACCCAAGTTGCATTAAGATAAGCATCGGATGCAGAACCTATTGCTATACAATCACTCACTAAAAAACAGTCGATTGCGTTAAATCTAGAAGACGCATTGGCAAGAGTTTCCAAAACCCAACCAGATCCAGAATAGCCTAAAGCAATAGACCCAGTGCCTGATGAATTGGGACCTACGGCCTGACAAAACGTTGACGAAGTACAATTAACCGCCGATATCGAGCCGCTAAAACCAGACGGCATAGACATCGATTGGAAACTCTGACCTCCAAATTCATATGCTTGTAAGTTCGACTGTGATGACCCGGTTCCGAAAACAACACAAAAGATGCCCGAACACGATACATTGTCCAATACAGTTAAGTTGCTTGGGGCAGTAACATTATTCCAGCTGTTACCATTAAAAAAGATAGCTTCGGCCGAACCCAGTCCTCCGTTTTGATTTAAGGTGTCGCCAATTGCAAGGCAAAAAGTTTTACTTGAGCAAGATACGTCGTTTATAAATTGAATCTGAGACGGAATTGTCTCTTGTATCCAAGCACTTCCGTCATACAATAACATTGCGGCTCCGCCTGAAGCCGTTGCACCCGTGGCCTGACAAAACGTGGAACTCACGCAACTCAAATTACCGACAGTTCCTATTCCAGACGGTAATGCCTGAGCCAAAAAAACCGAACCGTTAAAATAGAACGCCATTGGTGTGCCACTGTTTGGGTTTTGACTTGCCGTGCCCAATACTTCACAATCTGTTACCGAAATACAATCAATCGAACTTAAAATTACATGCTTACTGAGCAAATTATTCGTTGTCACGATAGACCAGCTTGAACCTGTATTTGTGGTCACATATACAGATGGGGTTGCATTTTCAGTATTACCCACAGCGTAACACGTGGAAACTGAAGCCAAACACGAAATAGAGGTTAAATTTTCTGCTCCGATTGGCGTAATTTGAGATACTTGCCATGACGGTGTCAAAGTCACTGCACTTGCGGGTTTAATGTTTGTAGTCGCAATACTCACAGCCAAACCCATTAACAACAGCAGAAATACCAAGGCGTAATAACCTTTAGCTAAAATGCTTTTCCCGCTTAGACCCATAACTACCCTCCAAAATCAATACCGAGTACAAAGCTTGCACATTTACCATCGCAAACTTTATACTGATCCCTTCGCAGTTATGACTCCTCCTATTTTTTAAGAAACACACCTAATAACAGGACTATGTCACAAAAAATTGATTTGTCAATATGAACTCATTAGAGACAAATTAGTCACAGACAAGTTGCCAACTCTGCTTATAAAATTATTATACTACTATAAAATTGAATTATCAAGCGTATTCTATATTTCTACGCAAAAACGGCAAGTAGGTATTGTAGCGTGAAACCATAAGTATCCAATAGCTCTTAACGTATGGATTAACAACTTTAAAAGACCTGAGTCTTTTCTTTGATTTTTCAGCTCCAATCAGAACAATGACTTATACAGCCAATCTGATTGAATTTTACAATTCAATTCTCCGCAAGTACTAAAGTACACAAAGTCATTTCCTTAGGAAGAATCCCTACTTAAAGTCGCCTATCAAACAGCAGCTAAAGCATCATCTAAATGGGGCAAGCAAATAACAGAATGGCAACTTATCTTAAACCAGCTTGTCATTTATTTTAAAGGGAGGGTATTATAGAGAAACAAGGAAAAACATCTACTAACCGATCCGGATGTTTACCCATAAAGTTTCATGGTCTCAAAATTTATACCGATTACAATCTTGGTGATAGCAATTATCATAGTTGCTACTTTAACCGCGACACACGTATTAGCTCCAATCAATACAAGCAAAGTTGCTCCTACCGCCAATACCAGTAATTCAGGTGCAGATACCACTAATCTAAAAACGATATCATCAACTACTTTACCAACCACTACTAGCACTGTGCCATCTACAACTACGACGACGAATATTCCCCCGGCTCCAACGTATAATCAACTTAGTGTTGGTTGTGTCAGTACGCAAACTTTAAATGCTTGGTTTCCTGGGCTGTATCCAACATTTTCTTTTACAAAAATTATTCCCGGGAATGGTGGTGTTTAAAACTAGTACATTATTTCATAGTAAACGCACACAGTTTTATTGCATGTACTACTATGGTAATTATGAAACTGTCAGAGTACGGCAAGCGAAACAACATCAAATACAGAG
>JAJZNL010000034.1 GCA_021852345.1 Actinomycetes bacterium | reverse complement strand
GACAGCGTCATATTCAAGATCCGCGCACGGCCATTGGCGAAAAAGGGCGTTGAAGTAGACGGGTGTTCTCTTTCGATCTCAGAGCGCCTATAACAGCAAGGACGATGGTGCGCCGGTCGGCATCGAAACTGTGAATCAGTTAGATTTTGCTTATAAATTTCTAAGTTTTTACCATAATTTTGCCAGTTTATTTGCAAAGTTGGGACTTTAGTCCCTAATTAATTGGTATATAAACTATTAAAATAATAACAATGTTTGGGACGTAACATAATTGGGTCACAAACATTTGTTTGTTATTTCCTGACGGCAAGAAAAGAGATAGTGAGTGCATGAGGAGCGATTTGACGTCGTAGTTATAGGTGGTGGTCATAATGGGACTACTATTGCGGCGTATCTCGCGAAATCTGGACTTTCGGTATGCGTACTAGAAGAACGGCCTGAATGTGGTGGGGGACAAGAGAACGCAGAACCGAAGCCAGGTTTCAGAATCGACCCTCATGCCACCTATCTCTATGGTGGGGCAGCTCCTGGTTTTGAGCAACTGGAGCTTTGGAAATACGGTTTTCGGATGGTTCACTATCAGTCAATGGCTGGTGTCGTTACACAAGACGGCGTTGCCGCTAATCTAGGCGGGCGATGGAACAGGGATGTCGGACTTGAATCCCTTAGAACTTACACTGGTGGCGATCCACAGGCAGCAGAAAGTTTGTTTTTCGATAACTTAGGCAACGAAGGTCAAAAAGCACTATTAAGGTCACTTTTTTGGACACCCCCGATTCCCTCCGAATACGATATCGAACCCAAGGATTTACCTTGGTGGAAGGTATTTAGAGAATTAATACCGGATCTGTGGACGGATCGACTTGTTGATATGAGCTTCATGGATTTTTTGGATGAATTTATTCCGTTTGAACCTTTGAGATGTTTTGAGGCTTTTGCCGCTTGGTACTGTGGAGCTCATCCCGCATGGGACGGAATGCTTTTGCCGTCACTTGGAGGTGCATTGTTGGTGGGCTATTCCTCTGGTTCTCCCAGAGGTGGTATGCATACCTATGCCCATGCGATCATAAGGTGTGCCATGGCCAACGGAGCAAGGATAATAACCAATGCATCGGTTGGTGAAATTATTGTTAAGAACGGTCGTGCCGTGGGCGTTAAACTTGACGATCAGGCTTCATTCCCCGAAAAAACCATTTGGGCGGACAAAGCAGTTATATCTGCGGTTGACGTTAAGCAGACTTTTTTGAAACTTATGCCCAAATCACATATGGATCCATCGTTTGTTCAAAATATTAAAGATGTCTCATTAAAAGGCGGAAGTCTCTTTGTGCTCTCAGTCATATGCAGGGAATTGCCCAAGTATCATGGAAGGCAAGATGCGTTCCCTGACGAGGTATATCCGTCATGCGTCGCAGCACCAGCGGACAATATGGAATTTTTCTATACTCAGACACGTGATGCTTATTCTTATAAAAAAGCTCCAGAGCTTACCCCCCAACACCTTACCATGATGGTATGTACTCATGACGTTTACGACAATACGAGATGCCCAGACGGCTATCATATACTCTCCCCAATTTACCTGGAAGTTCCACCCCCGCAGTATGATGTAACTGGACCAGAAGGAATAAACAGACACAAAGAAGAGATTACAAAAGCAGCATTGAATCTTCTAAAAGATTTGGCTCCCAATATGGATGGCGCCAATATTGTGGACGTATTCTTAAATACTCCGTATGACTCTGAATTTAGAAATGCTGGAATGTCAGGAGGGAATTGGTACGGTGCCCGACAGTCTGATGATCAGTGGTTTGATATGAGGCCGATTGCAGAATTGGGTCGATATAAAACCCCGATAGATTCACTGTATCTCTGTAACCACACTTCACACCCTGGAGGACTTTGTCTGATGGCCGTTCCTTATAATTTGATGCACGTTTTAATCGAAGATCAGGTAGTAGAGCCCAAAAATTGGTGGTACCCTTCGCCCTGGTATATGCCCTCTCAGGATGCTGCGGTACAAGCATGAGAAAAAGTTTTGAGGCGACCGCCGACGTTAAGTTGTATGATGAGTTTCCCAAAGAGTCAAATTTCGACGTAGTGATCATCGGTGGGGGTCCCAATGGTTTAATTGCGGGTGCCTATTTAGCTAAAACTAATCTAAAGGTGTTGGTGGTCGAAAAACGACATGAGATTGGAGGAGGACTTGCAACCGAAGAGACGCTCTTTCCCGGTTTCTATACCAACCCTCACGCCATTTATCATCTTATGGTTGATTATATTCCAGTTCTGAAAGATTTTAATTTAACCGATCATGGTTTATCTTTTATTAAACCTAATCTGCAGACAGCGCAAGTTTTCTCAGATGGTTCGTCCCTTATGTTTTGCAGACAAATCGAGGACACAAAAGATTCAATGGCAAAATTTTCTCCTAAAGATGCGAGGCATTTTGGTCAGCTAATGAGGGCGTGGCACAAAATGGTAGATGGAATATTGGCTCCTGGAACCTATCTTCCGCCCTTGTCTCCCATAGACATGATCGAGGCTTTGGGCAAAACCGAATATGGGGTAGAAGCTCTGCGTCTAACAGAGTTGTCCCCAATGGAAATTATAGAAGAAAACTTCACGGATGATCGAATAAAAACATTAATGCTTTATATGTCCTGTATGTGGGGTCTTAACCCACGTGACAGCGGGTTGGGATTTTTGGTTCCCCTCTTAATTGACAGGGGTTTGAATAAGGCACAATGTTACGGAGGATCGCACAAACTTGCCGGTGCGCTTTCAAGGGAAATACACAAAGCCGGTGGGCTGATATTGGACAATGCCGAAGTAAGTAATATAATTGTCGAAGACGGTCATGTTGCTGGAATAGTTTGCGGAGATGATCGCATAATTAAAGCCCCGGTAGTGCTTTCGTCACTTGCGCCACCTTTGACTTTTGGCAAACTTATCAATCAGGAATACGTTCCAAATGATCTTAAAGAGAATGCGCAACATTGGGAATGGGATCCTTGGTCGTTCTTAACGGTATCGGTCGCCACTAAGAATAAGCCAGTATACAAGTGTGACGATCCTTGGGTAAATGACGCCCTAATGGTCGTACTGGGATTTGACTCATACGATCAGCTTGTAGAACATTTTGACGCCGTATTGGCAGGTAAAATCTCGGCCAACAATGAAATGGGTGGCCACGTTACGATAGAAACGACATACGATCCGACATTGCCAAGAGTTCCAGGTCATGAAATCGGATTCATTCAGTGTCATGTACCTAATGAGTTAGAGGGCGGATGGGAAATTCACAAAGAAACGGTTGCGGCTCAGTTGCTAAAGACTTGGCAAGGATATACCGAAAACTTTAATTCTGATTCTATAGTCGCAAAATCGGTTGAAGATCCTAAGGACATTGAAACAAGACTTTCGTCGATGGTCAAAGGTTCCATAAAGCACGGTGATTACAACCCGTTGCAGATGGGAGTATTTAGGCCGCACGATTCATGTGTGGGAGGACGCAGCCCTATTGAAGGCTTGTATCTTTGCGGTGCTTCTTCTTATCCGGGAGGCTTAATTATTGGTGGTCCTGGGTATATAGCGGCCAATACGGTTGTTGAGGATTTGGAAGTCGAAAAATGGTGGCAACTTCCAAAGTTTGTAAGTAAATATAAAGAAACTTATCTTTCATGAACCCTCAAGTCAAATTTACTTTTATTAAGTTACGTAATAGATTTATATATATGGATAGATTTAGAGGAGCTCGGCTAATGCATTAAATTGCATTAATCATGTTTAGCCATGCGTATTTAGTCTAAGAAGACGCAAAACAATTCGGCAAGAAATTAGGAAGACGGCAATATAAAAGTGAAACTTATAGTTAAGGGCACCAAAATGAATTCTTGCAAATCGATCAAAATCCACAAAATAATCCTTGGAGACTTTAGGGTCTCATCAATTAAAAATAAAACTGATAATTCGATCCCCCATCTTTCTCAAACGGCGAATCAATCTGATTGTTGCAGTTTAATTTGGCGGCATCAATTTTATTAATATGAAAGCGTAGATTCTAATAATGTCAAAAGTATACGAATACGATGCGGTAGTAATTGGGGCTGGACACAACGGGTTGTGTTTGGCAGCATACTTGGGTCGTGCTGGTCTGAAAACTGTAATAGTGGAGAGAAGACATGAAGAGGGCGGAGGGGTAAACACAGAAGAGCCCGTGCTGCCTGGTTTCAGACACAATCTTCATGCTCAGTATATGGAGTTTTTTGATGTTATGCCCATGATTCAGGACTTTAAACTCGAAGATTTGGGGCTTCGAACGATAATGCCTGAAGCACAGGCCGGAATAACTTTTAAAGACGGTCGTCCTCCCATAGTAATACACAGGCCGGATCTATTGGAGATGACGCATAAAAGCATCGCCAGATACAGTAGACAAGATGCGGACATGTATGTAGAACTTAAAAAACGGGCTATGTCGATTGAAACTCTGCTTGCGGTGAATCTCTACACACCTCCGGTTGAAAGCGGAACCGTCGATCAGGGAGAGATGACCGAAGCATTTTTCGGAGATCTAGGCGTTACTAAGAATTTTGTCATGAAATCTCCTAAGGCCGTAATAGACGAGCTGTTTGAAACGTCCGAACTTAGAGCTTTGCTCTACAGGGCAACGGTAGAATGGGGATTTCCTGTTGACACCGCTTGTACTGGTGCGGCATTTTTGACATTTATAATGTGGACTATGGGAAATTGGAAACTGGCCAAAGGTGGAACCCATTCTTTGGCAAAAGCTATGACGCAAGCTTGCTATGCCAACGGTGTCGATTTGCTCGAAAGCAGTCCCGTTGAGAAAATATTACTTGAAGGCAAGCGAGCGGTGGGAGTTCAACTTAAAGACAACACCATAATTAAAGCCAACAAATTGGTGGCCTCAAATGCCGACTTAAAACAAACTCTTTTGAAAATGGTCGGCGAAGAGAATCTAAGTGATACTTGGAGAAAAAGGTCTAAGGCATTTAGATACGGTCCGAGTCATGTTTTGGGGACATTGGCATACTGTCTATATGAGGCTCCAGATTATAAATCCGCAAAACATGATCCTGATATAAACAAGTGCTTTTACACAATGGTAGGTTTTGAGGACGAACACGATACTATTGCATATATTCGAGACGCTTACGATGATCGCTTGCCTAAACCCGCAGCGGGTACTTGGGTAAACAGTCTTTGGGACTCCACTCAAGCGCCGGCCAACAGACACTCGGCTACGGGTTGGTACTTCTTGCCCAAAGCCGGAGCTTTAAGTCAACAAGAGTGGGACGAGGTTAGAAGATCCTATAACGCAGAATTTTATAAAGTATGGGGTCAGTACGCTCTGAATATGACCCAAGCCAATGTCATTGCCGAAAAGATCTACACTCCAGACCAGATGGAAAAGAAAAATATGATGATGGAAGGCGACTTTTCAAACGGAGAGTTTGCACCTGATCAAATGGGAGCTAACAGACCGTTCCCTGAGGCGTCACAGTATAGAACTGAAATTGAAGGGCTTTATCTTTGCGGTCCATCTGCATATCCAGGAGGAGGAGTGCATGCAGCTTGCGGGACAAATGCCTACAAGGTGATTTCAAAAGATTTTGACCTTCTAGATTCAATAGTTCCGAGTCGCGGTTATTGAAAAAACTTTATACGAAGAGTTTTTAATTATTGGAAAGGGAATATGGCCGATATCTATACGCAAGAATGGTATGAAGAAGTTAAGAACGCAATTAATAATAAAGTTGCAGGAATGAAAAAACTTCCAGAAGGGACATGGCAAATCGCAATTGAAATTGTCGGCGACGGTGTCTCACCTTACGTTTTACAAGGGCAGGAGCGTCACTTTTTGGCCTCAATTGATCAGGGTACATGTTTATGGTACAAAGAGATTGACGATGATACTGAAGAACAGGATCAAAAGATTAAATTAGATTACAGATTCAGGGGAAATGCTTCAAAATTTGACGAAATCGCCGCGGGGATTATGGATCCGATTGACGCTGCCTTAGGGGGCGAAATAAAAGTTAAAGGCGACATGAGATTTTTGCTAAGGCAGGCAGACCAGGTACAAGCTTTGTTGGAAGCCTACTCCAACGACGTAAGCACAGACTGGCCAAAAGGAAAACCGCCGTATTGAAATAATATACATCAGTAAGACTTAAAAAACACAGTGCCAAAGAGGGATTTAAATTAATGATAACGCAATATGACGTAATAATTATTGGAGCGGGTCACAACGGCCTTACGTTAGGAGCATATTTAGCCAGAAGCGGACTGAGTGTCGTTGTCTTGGAGGCTAGGCACGAAGAAGGCGGAGGGCTCTCAACAGAGGAGTTGACCTACCCGGGATTTTTGCATAACGTTCATGCGAACTATCATACTTTTGTAGATTTGGCCCCGCCGGTATCGGATCTCAAGATCCGCGATCACGGAGTTCAATATGTTAAACCCGAAGTTCAGATGGCATCCATATATCCGGACAATACCGCTTTGGTCATATATGATGACATTGAGAAAACCGCAGCTTCGTTTGCGAGATTTTCGCAAAAGGACGCGGAGACATTTTTAAGATTGTACAAAGAGGCTCACGGTTATGTAGATCTATTGCTCGGTACTCTAATGTTTGAACCTCCCATGTCCGTTAAAGAGCTCACCAAGGCTCTGTCGGTTTTTAAGGTGGGCAACAGAAGTCAGTTTCTGTCAGTTAAGCTTCGCAAGGAGACAATCAACCAGTTTTTGGACGAACATTTTGAAAACTCTAAAATTAAAGCCCACTTGGCTTTTCACGGTGCCGTATGCGGTTACGGGAACAATATTGAAGGTTTGGCAATCGGTTTCCCTCTACTGATGGGTAAAATCAACAACTGGCATCTATCGATTGGTGGATCACATCGGTTGGCCCACGCACTGTGGAGGGACTTAGCAAACCACGGTGGAGTTTTAATAACAGATGCTCGAGTTGACGGAATAGTCGTTGAAAACAAGAAAGCCGTGGGAGTCAAGCTTCAGGACGGAACCGAACTTAAAGCAAACAAATGCGTGGTTTCCACAGTTTCGGTTGAGCAGACTTTCTTGGAGTTTATCGATCGTAAAAAAAGCGATGATGATCTGCTGGAGCCTGAATTTGTAAACAAAGTACAAAACGAAATCCTTCATCAAAGCTGGTCGCTCTTTAGTGTTCATCTTGCAATGAGTCAGGCACCAAACTATATCGCATCTGAATTCGAACCCGACGTGAACAAAGCATGGGTTGTTAATTTAGGATATGATTCACTTGAGGCATTGAATGATGATTGGGATGTCATCGCTAAAAACGGTCTTCCCGACCCGCGTCCAAATGTTGCGGTAAATTCCCTATATGATCCCACGGATGCACCTGACGGCTGCTATACGGGATTGATCAGGCAATTTGCTCCATATGAAATAGGTAGCGACGGTCCGGCGGCATGGGATGAAATAAGTGGGATCTACGGGCAGAAGTGTATTGATGCTTGGGCTAAATTTGCACCTAACCTAGCGGAAGATGCAATCTTAAAGTGGGCAACCTACAGTCCTCATGACATTACGGTGAAGCTGCCTAATATGGTAAGAGGAGATTGGATGATGGGTCAAATTACTCTTTCTAATATGCTTGACCAACGACCTACTTCCGAACTCGGAGGGTACAGAACACCTATTAAAGATCTTTACATGGCCGGGTCGACTCAACATCCTCACGGTTTTATCACTTTTGGCCCCGCATATAATGCATTATCGGTTATAGCCGAAGACCTTGGAATTGAACGTTGGTGGCGCGAGGTGTGAGCTGGGATTTATCCAAAGTAATAATCGCCGACGAAGATGAAGCTTCCGGTTTGGCTTTCATGATTCGAGATTTGCTTGTGGAAAATATAGGCTCATTTAAAACCAGAGCCAAGGTCATGGATAGATTAAATGGCACTGTGGCCTTGAATACAGCCGACAGAAATCGGACTGTGAGTTTGAACTTTGCAAACGGTGTCGTTGAGATTGAAGATGGATTGAAAACTGATGTCCCGTTAATAAGCTCCGATTGGAAATTATTTGCAAAAGTTGCAAGCGGACAGGTCTCTCCAATTAAATCGTTTTTAAACAAAGACATGAGTGTTCATATCTGTCCGCCCTATGTGAAAAATGCTTCATTGGTTTTAGGTACTGGATTTGTTTTGTCAGTCCCAAAATCGTTTTATGAAAAGCATGAAGCAGACGAATTAAATGTTAACGCTAATCCGTCAGAAATAAACGGACAAAGATTGTTGCCTAATATATTTGCCTTAAAAAACATGAGACAATTTTTGGCTTTGTTGATCCTAATTGCGATTTGTATTTTAGTAGTTAAAGTTATTAAAGTTACTTACGGCAGACACTGCATCCGCTCAGACTACGAAAGTCATTCGCAAAAAGCCAAGAGACTTTTTTGAAAGTTAACTGAGACAGAGATGTGGCAGAGCATTTTAACTAACTTGGTTTACTAGATAAGGAGATCAAATGACAACCGGCGAATTATCAAAAGTTAACGCTAGATTGAGTGAGAACGATTATAGATCTCGCTTTAGCTGGGATAAGGCTACATGGTCTTCGCATTGCGGAAATTGTCTTGCCAACTGTCCCTACAAACTTTACAGTAATTCCGACGGAGCTGTGTTTGAAGAGGTAGCCGGTGTCATTCCAGGTTTCGAGGGAATACCCGACATGAACCCGCTCGGCTGTCAAAAAGGCGCTGCATGGCAAAAGCAGCTGACTTCAAAAGATAGAATTACAAAACCGCTTAAGCGTGTCGGAGAACGCGGCAGCGGAAATTTTGAAGAGATCGGGTATCAACAAGCATATGATTTGGTTGCCGATGCAATTATAGATTCAATTGAAAAATACGGAACTGATTCGATACTGTTGGAAAGCGGGGCTGAATGCGGAGTCTTGGCATCGGTGGCCAGAAATAAATTGGCCCTGTCGCTTGGGGCAATTCACATCGATCCCAATTCGTCCGTCAGTGATGTTCATGCGGGGCATTGGTTAACATTTGGAAACTTATTGGGAGGATCTAGCGCAGATGATACCTTTCGTGCGGAAACCGTAATTATTTGGAATGGAAACCCCGCATTTACCAGAATTCCATTTTTTCACTATTTAACGGAAGCTCGCTATAGAGGCGCCAATATTATTACCGTAGCTCCCGACTACAGCCCATCCAGTATGCATTCGGATCTATATGTACCTATAGTTCCGGGTACCGATGCCCAATTCATATTGGGGGTTTGTAACTATCTGATACAAAATAATCTCTTTGACCGTAATTTTGTTGCCTCTCAAACCGACTTAACGCTATTGGTAGATACAAGAACAAAGAGATTTCTGCGACAATCGGATATGGTCCAAGATGGCAAAGAGGACAGGTTCTACGGGATAACTCAGGATGGCGTAACATTAATTGACGCTTCAAAGCTCGATTCGCCTTTTGAGCCGAGTGATTTCTTGCTGGAGGCTCAGAGTGACGTAAAATTACTTGACGGTACCACGGTTAATGTAACAACGGTATTCAATCTTCTAAAAGAACGACTAAGTTTATATACTCCTGAATCCGTCTACGAAATTTGTCAGATCAGTAAAGATGTTCTGATTAGGTTTGCTAATTTGGTTGCTGGACACAAAACTAAAGTGTCAAATGGGTTGGGAAGTTGCAAACACTATCATGGCGATTTGATGGAGCGCAGCATGGACTTACTTTTGGCATTGACCGGGAATTGGGGAAAGCCGGGTACCGGTTTGGACACGTATATCATAGCGCTCTTAGAAGGCGAAGTACTTTCGATGTTTAAAACTGGAGAAGGAGTCCAAGCGGGCGAAGAAGCCATTGAAGCTGTAGAGGCTTTACTGCAAGTGCTGCAGGACGCAAATGAAGCAACAAGTCCCGGTAAGGCATATGTGGAATTAATGAGGATGGGAGCGTCTTTAACCAACGTGGTTCCGCCTGCTTTGTATTTTTATCATCACGGCGGATTTAAAGAAGACTGGGACAAAAAAGCGTACGGCGATTCTCCTAAGACATTAGGGGAGATCATTAACGAAGCCGAAGCCAATGGATGGTGGGAGGGATTGGTTAGACCCGCAAACCATGGTAAAACCAAAGTGATGCTGGTCGCAGGAACTAATATACTGAGAAGAACCAGAGGCGGACAGCGTAACTTGCTGGAATCTTTATATAAGGATTTGGATCTGGCGGTTACTGTTGATTTTAGAATGAATACTACAGGAATGTATTCGGACATTATTTTACCGATATCCTGTGAAGGTGAACGGATCGAAATGCACGCTGCTAATTCGCATTCGTTTGAAAGATCATTTTCAGATAAAGCATTTGACGCACCAAACGGTGTCCCAAGCGAATGGGAGGTCTTTGATTCACTCGCTAAAGCAGTAGCCAGAAGAGCCAAAGAACGAAATTTGGATTCTTTCACAACTACAGCAGGTGTTATTAAACCTTACGCCGATATTCAAAAAGCGCTCACATCTTTGGAAGAAAGAAGTGACGAAGCGGCTTTAGACGAGATCTTGAGGGATTCGGCTTTAACGGGAAATATTGAATCCGGTACGAGTCTTTATGACCTACGGCAGAAAGGATTCGTAAAGCCAGTTAAACTTCCCGACGCACTTGAATTTATTGCATCCAATACATTAAAGCCGGACGAACCGTTTGTGGCTTATGAAAATCATTTAACCAAAGGTGTTATTTTTGAGACCCTGACAGGCAGGGCGCAGTTCTATATTGACCATGAATGGTTCATAGACTCGGGTGAAAATTTGCCCTGTTATAAACCTACCCCTAAAATGGCTGGCGACTATCCCTTCAGGGTCACAGGAGGTCATCCCAGATGGTCTATCCACGCCACAAATACCACAAGCGAAATCTTATTGGAAACAACCAGAGGAAAACCGGTTGCCCATTTAAATCCTACAGATGCGGATGAACTCGGAATATTAGACGGAGCTAAAGCGGTTATTTTTAATGATTACGGAGAGCTTCAGATAGAAGTTAAGTTATCGCCGTCTGTCAGGCCAAAACAGGTCATAGTTTATGCATCCTGGGAACCGCAACTTTTTGAAAATTGGAAAGATATGACCTTTGTTGAACCTGGTCCAGTTAAGTGGCTTCATTTCGTAACTGGTTACGGCCATTTGGTTTATACTCCTATGCAGTGGCAACCAGCGCAATCCGACAGAGTTTATGAGGTCGGTATTAAAGCACTAAATTAGATTGTAGTACCTTTTAATTTAAAATGACACCGTGTCCGATAACCTCCAGTTTCAGAACAGAATAATTAGTGTCGTAGTCGTCGAAGACCATTCGCTTGTCAGGGCAGGCATGAAGGAGATCTTCTCAAAGATAGACGATATACGAGTAGTCGGTGAGGCGACGGAATGCGCTCAAGCAATTGAAGTTATCAAAGAATCCAAACCCGATGTGGTGCTTGTAGATATTCAAATTCCCGGCGGCGGTGGGATTGAAGTTATCAAGTCTGCCAAAACTATTTCGTCTGAGTCCAAATGTCTCGTGGTTTCGGCATATGATGATTACGCATATATAGTGGCCGCTTTGGAGGCCGGAGCAAAAGGGTATATCTTAAAGACCGCTGGAAGCGACGAACTTATAAATGCTATTAGGTCAGTGTTCTCTGGAGCGACAGTAGTCGACGACGAGATAGCCAAGCGATTACGAAAACGATGGCAAACAGAACATAAAGCAGCAATTGATTTAACTACACGCGAGATTGACGTTTTGCGGTGTCTGGCCAAAGGTTTGTCCAACAAACAGGCGGCACGCGAATTAAATTTAGGAATAAGAACGGTTGAAGGTTATGTGAGTAACGTTTTGGCTAAGCTGAACGTACAGTCCCGAACAGAAGCTGCAATTTGGGCGGTACAAAATCATGTCATCGAACCTGCGGATAGTTTGGGTGTCGATTAAGGTTTGTATACGGTGCCTTCGCAGACTTTGTATGAAATAAAAGCCGGCGAGGTTTTTAAACGTGCTTTAAAGCCTCCACTAAAAGACCAAAAATTTTGGGTTGTACAGTCTACCGTTCTGATAATTACGGTAATTCATTATTGGCTGGATTATCAGAAAATTTTGACACAACCGGCCTTGTCTTCAATCCCTGTGTTTATCTTGCTATTGCCGGTAAGCTATGCGGCCACAGAATATGGGCTTCATGGATCGGCGGCCACTTCACTGTGGTCTACTCTGTTGTGGATACCTGATATTTTTATTTCTCATAACTCGGTTTCTCTCGAATTTGCGGCAGTCGGCATCGTGGTAGTGAATGCGGTGGGAATAATTACCGGCGAACGTATCGAACGCGAGCAGTTAGCAAAAAACAGGGTTAAAGCTACAGAAGAGCAACTTAAAATAAGCGAAGCGCGCTTTAGGCATCTATTTGCCACCACTAGAGCTCCAATTTTATTGTTTGACGAAGACGGTAAAGTAGTGAACGCCAATCCAGCGGCATGGGGTGTCTTTAAAAATAATGTATTGGACCTGACTTTTTCCGACATCTGCAAAATGTCAATATCGAAGGTGTTTAAAGGGGAGAATCCGATATCCGTGGAATTGGAGGTTGACGGGAAACCTACGGAATTTAGATGTTTGATTAGTTCGGTTAAAGAGGGTGACGCTTATGTCACGCAGTTGTTGCTGCAGGACATTACCGAAGAAAGAAGAGCTTTTAGAGATGTTAAAGCTTTTGCCAGTTCGCTGTTAAACGCACAAGAAGACGAGAGGTTAAGAATATCGAGAGAGCTGCATGACGATCCGCTTCAAGCTATAATTCATTCCTCTCGGCAGATTGATTCGATTTTGATGGACGACACCGGAATAACCGACCAGGAAAACAGAACGACGCTTGATAAGGTAAAGTCGGAGTTATTAAGAGTTGCACGTTCGATTCGTTCGATCGCACAGGGATTGAGACCGCCGTCGCTTGAACACCTAGGGTTGTCGGCGACCGTAAACGGCCTTATAGCGGATTTGGAACAGGACTATTCTGGGTCGATAAAATTAGAGATAAAAGGCACACAGAGAAGGCTCAAGCTTGACACTGAACTTGCTCTGTATAGAATTTGCCAGGAAAGCCTTCAAAATGCAATTGTTCATTCGGGCGCTGACATCGTGTTGGTAAAACTAACCTTTACGGATTCCACCGTAAGCCTTGTAGTCTCCGACAACGGCAAGGGATTTGAAGTGAACAAGCCAATTGATGCAAAGCACTTGGGACTTAAAGGTATAAGAGAAAGGGTAAGTTTACTCGGAGGTACTTTTAGTATAATGAGCACGCAAAAAGATGGAACTACGGTATCGGTATTGATCCCGATTACTGCAAGTTTCGCAGAATGAATTTTGATAGTGAGTTTTGGGTTTTTCTTAAACCTATAGTAATGACTTTTGGTTGGATTTACTTTTAAAATTGCCAGTATCAACAAGTTATTTGCCTAATCCGCTTTTTGGCGTCATCTTTTTCGCTCGATTGGAAGTAAACAATGCACGGATGTCTGCAATAAATACGTAATTTTACGGTAGTAAATTGCGTATATTTTTGTGCGATTTTACGTATAGTTCGGCTTTTAAATACTCGTTGAAGTTTCTAAGATTTCACATAGGTATTCAACTTATAACCAGAGAGGTGAAATAATGAAACTTCAGCAATCAATTGGCGATACAAAAACCGGTCCCAAACGGGTATCGTCGATATCAACTAAAAAGAACTTAAACGAGAAATCTTCCAGATTTCGATTTCTAAAAGTTCTTTTTACGGTTGGTATTTTGGCAATATTCGGCGTTGCTCTAAATGCATGTTCTTCCAACAGTACTAACGCATCTTCGTCGGGTTCGCAATCTACGGCCTCAGCCAAACCCGTTACCGTGAACTTAACTCTTGAAACTGGAAAGATGGACGGTAAATCTGGATGGCCAAAATTCGTTCCTTCTTCGGTGACGATTCCTGCCAACGCCGAGGTTACCTTAAAAATCGTAAGCTACGATGACGGCGCTTCACCATTGTTAACGGGGATGACTCAGTATGCAAATGTCCAGGGTGGGACTGAAACTATCGATGGTTCGTCTGTAACATCGGTGCCCAATGCCAATGTAGCTCACACCTTTACAGTACCGGCTATCGGCATAAATGCGGTGATCCCGGCGGTACCAAGTGGTCAAACTACCACTACCGTGATCTTTAAATTCAAGACTTCCAAGAAAGGTACTTATGTATGGCACTGCTATGCTCCTTGCGGTAGTGGTTCAACCGGCATGGAAGGTGCTATGCAAACAACCAACTGGATGGAGGGTTCGTTCGTTGTCAGCTAACTTATCAAAAACAATTAAAAATACCGTTACGGCTATGATTTTCATAGCCGTAACGGTTATACTTGCAAGCTGTTCATCTTCGGTAGATTCCACTTCAATAAAACCGACAGTTAATTCAAACGGAATATTGGTTGGTGCCAAGGTGTACAATCAGACATTAACTATTGAAACCGGGAAAATGGATAAAAAGCCCGGATGGCCGCGATATGTACCGGCAAATTTTTCATTACCCGAAAATTCAATAATCAAGTTAACCATAATCAATCATGACGACGGAACTGCACCTCTGCCTCCTTCATCTCCTTGGAGTAAGGTTTGGGGATCTGATCCGACTTACGGTTTGGTCACGGGCGGATATGAGACCGTCAACGGAAAAAAGGTAACGTCAATAAATCCAAATGACGTATCGCATACGTTTACAATTCCTGGTTTATTGATTAATGTACCCATTCCAGCGGCTGTCTCTGAAAGTCAGCCAGCAGTTGTTGTCTTCGAGTTTTCCGTAGGCACCAAAGGAGTATTTCACTGGATTTGTGCCGCACCTTGTGGAAGCGGGTCCACTGGAATGGGGGGCGCGATGAATACATCCGTTTGGATGGAAGGAAATGTGGAGGTTAAATAATGCCTGAAAGTAAAGTCAACAGAAGAAATTTCCTCAAAATAGTCGGCGCAGCTACGGCGGCTGGCACCGTGGATATGGTAACATACAAAGCTTACGCTTCGACCAACTCGGCCCCCAACGGATGGAAGGGTACAAGTGGCGTAGCTGGTTCGTCGGCTGCTTCGATGGCAAATACAGCTTCCCCCCCTGACCATCAATGGGCCATGGTAATTGATCTTAGAAGTTGCAATGGATGTAAGTCATGTACTGCAGCCTGTCAAAAGGCACATTATCTTACCGAGGATCAAACGTGGATTGACGTATTTACGATGACCGATACGATAGGCAGAACATATTCAATGCCCCGACCCTGCATGCAGTGCGAAAATCCGCCCTGTCTGCACGTCTGTCCTGTTCATGCCACGTTTAGGACGGATCAAGGAGTTGTCTTGGTTAACCAAGGCAGATGCATAGGATGCAGAATGTGCATGGCAGCCTGTCCTTATCAGGCACGGTATTTTAACTGGAATGCTGGTGTCGAGTATCCGTCGATGCCAATAAAGCCAACGCCGGAAATGCCCGTACCTCAACGGTTGGGCACCGTAGGTAAGTGTACATTTTGCGTAGGTAACCTAAACGACGGTCTACTGTCGGAGTGTGCGGCTGGTTGTCCTATGGGTTCCATATACAACGGAGACATGAAAACCGATGTAGGGGTCAATTCAATGGGAAACACCATTAAGCTCTCGGAATTTCTATACGACAACGATGCAGTTACGTTTAAGACATCACAAAATACTCATCCAAGAGTCTGGTACATATTGGGACACGGTCAAAATCTAGATAACGATGACCAGGCAAGTTAAATCAAATTAGGAGTTGAAATTTATGGTAGTAATGGATAATAAAATTGAATCTGACCAAACAGATATTGTCGATTCCGATGCGGACGAAACTTGGGTAAACGACGTTACGGAGTCCGCAATGCGGTCAATGCGAAATAAACCTGGTAAGGCTTGGTGGGTAGCAATAACGTTGCTCGGCCTGGTCATAGTAGCCGGCGTTATCGCATGGATATATCAGCTTAAGCACGGACTGGCTTCGGCGGGGTATAACGACCGTGCATTTTGGGCCGTATACATTGCCGATGTTATAACTTTCATCGGTGTAAGTTACGGCGGCGCTGTAACCTCTGCGATCTTAAGGTTGACCGGTCAGTCGTGGCGCGCTCCTTTGACCAGATTGGCCGAAGCGATGGCTCTTGTTACTGTGATAATCGGTGGGACTTTCATTTTCCCTCATTTGGGTCGTCCTGACAGATTTTTAAATATAGTCATTTATCCCAATTTTTCTTCTCCGCTATTTTGGGATTTTATGGCCATATTGACCTATACGGTGGCAACGATGATATTTTTCTATCTGCCCCTGATACCCGATATGGCAGTAGTCAGCAAAATGTTGGGCGAGAAGAAAAAGTTATGGCAAAAGTTTTTATATTCTTCTTTGTCATTTAATTGGTTAGGTAGCGAAAAACAAAAAAAGGCTTTACATCGGGGACTGACAATCATATCTTTACTGATAATACCGCTTGCGGTATCGGTTCACTCTGTCTTGTCATGGGCCTTTGCCTTAACGAGTAGGCCTGGATGGATGGAAACCGTATTTCCACCGTATTTTGTTATAGCCGCACTCTATTCGGGTACTGCAATGGTGGTCTTGGTGGTTGCTGGATTTAGAAAGGGATACAAGCTTCAGAGGTTTATTACTGATCGTCACTTCGTCCGTTTGGGTTATTTGATGGTAGCTTTGGGGTTGGTATATCTGTATTTAACTTTTGCGGATTTAGTTACCGAAGGTTATACCGGAATTACCACGGGCTGGATTAAACAAACAGTGACTGGAAGTTATGCGCCGGCATTTTGGTTCTATGTTTTTGCAGGAGAACTCTTGCCGATTTTTGTAGTGGCCTTTAAAAAGACAAGAAATGTAACCGGTATAACGGTAGCATCGGTTTTTGTGGTGATTTCATTGTGGGTCAAGAGATTAGTTATTGTTTTACCGGCAGCGACTCAACCTCTGATTGCAGGTGCGTGGGGTTCATATCATTTCACATGGGTTTCTATAACGATTACATTAGCTGGGGTCGCGGCGATCCCATTCTTATTGATGATCATGTTCAGATTTATTCCACTGTTCTCAATTGAAGAGATGGAAGAAGCCGGTGAGTTGGGATCAGTTGAACAGGTATCTGCTCACACTCAGGTATTGGCCAAGATATTGGCAAAATATACGGGATTAGAAGTTACGGCTCCTAAGGCATCTAAGACCCTAACAGCCAGCGAAACGGAAGGTAAGTAAAGATGAAGAAATTGTTTTTAAAGTTAATATTATGTACATTGTTGCTAACAGGTTTGGCAGCGACTTTAGTTACGGCAGCAGCACAAGCGGCTTCTGTTGGCGCTAACGGGTCTTCGCTGACCGTTTCGTTAAAAGCACCTAAGTCAACAGCTTTGTCACTGTCTTCGACGTTTTCTAATTCAGTGTTTTCAAATACCGCATTGTCAAACGGAAGTTATAGAGCTAATTACTTTGTGCAAGAGACGGAGTTTGCTTCTAAAGGATGGATCCAGGTCGGCTCGATAAATGTCTCTGTTCCGGCGTTAAATCAAAACGCAACCAGTGCGATAACTTATGAACCGACATGGACTGGAAATGAAACATTTAAGGTGGAGTTGGTTGAGCTCTCGAATGGTAATGATACTGTCGTTAGCTCATCAACAACAGTTTTTGATGTGCTTAAAGACCCGAGTGGATTTCCTGAAAGCGAGATTAACTATCAGCGACCCATGACTCAAGTTGGCAAATGGTTAGTACGCGGCATATTGACTTTATTGGCGCTCGTGTGGATATTGATGTTCAGCGTCCTAATATTTGTCGTCAACAGAATATCCAAAAACGGAAAGGTAATGTTAAATGCTTAAAAAAATATTGTTTATTTTAGCTATGTTGACTATGGGAACAGCTATGGCTAGTTGTTCGAGCGGAGGTTATCCGATGGTTTCACAGGGGATACAGGCTACTGGCAATGCGCCGTGGTCAACCACTACCGTTGCAGCCACTGGACCAAGTTCGACTGTCAAAATTACCATAAAAAACATAAATACCCCCGAAGGCTCCGAACCAGCATTTGTGGGGCCAAACGGTGTAGGAAGTTCCAATCTATTTACGGTAAAAGCTGGAAGTTCGGTCACGGTGATTATTAATAATCAAGATTCGGGTCCGCACACCTTTACGATTGGAAATTTGAACATAAATGAGTCGATATCTCCGCTTTCGGTAACAAAATTTAAATTGGTGATTTCAGCCCCTGGAACATACTCCTGGTATTGTGAAGTGCCCTGTGGTGGCTGGGTTATGGATCATACGGGCTATATGAAGGGGAGTTTCCAGGTCGTATAGCCAACAACTTGGCTTTTAAAAGAAAGGAGATTGAAAATGTTGCAAATCAGAAAGGATACTTTAAGCTACAGACAGATAGCATTGAAAACGTTAGGTGTAATTTGGTTTATAGACGGATTGCTACAACTGCAGCCTTATATGTTTTCAAAAAAATTTGCCACAGATATGCTGGCTGGCACAGCACAAGGCCAGCCGCATTTTGTGTTGTGGACCGTAACGAAAATTGCTAATTTCTTAGCTCCTCATATGGTTGCCTGGAATACAATATTTGCTTTGATCCAGTTGGCCATTGGAGTAGGATTATTTTTCAAGAAGACTTCGAAACCGACTTTGGCACTGTCTTTTGTATGGGTTTTGGGAGTTTGGTGGTTCGGTGAAGCCTTCGGGCAAGTATTTAGTGGAAATGCAAGTTTGCTTACCGGTGCTCCTGGAGCCGTATTAATTTACGGGATAGTCGGACTTATCTTGTGGCCTGCCAAGAATGATCAAAAAGCCGCATTGAATCGAGCCAGTCACGACTCTAGGCGACCTGTCCGTTCGATTGGATCAGTTGGTGTTCTAAAAGAGGACGGGGCAAAGATTCTATGGGCTGTTGTCTGGGTAGTTGACGGGATATTCCAATTTTTGCCCGCCAATTCTGGCAAAGGACAACTGTCGGGCTTGATACAAAATCAAGCAAACGGTGAACCTTCGATTTTTGCGTTTCTAAATAATCATTTGTCCAGTTTGATTCACCATCATGGTACCCAAGTTTCGATTGTTCTGGGAATAGTTGAAATAGCGGTCGGTCTTGGGGTATTTTCGAAGCTGCAGAACTATTTTGTTGTAATAGGAGCCGTATTTGCGTCGGTAGTTTGGATCGGGATTCAAGATATGGGTGGTATATTTACAGGGCAGGGGACTGATCCGAATCTTGGCTTGCTATTGGTATTGTTTGCCTTTTGCCTTTATCGATTTAGATCTGAAGAAGGGGATATGGTCCACTATGGCAGGACAGTTGAGCTGCAAACAAAAAGACTTTCGGACAATCCGAGTGCTGTTTTGAGGAATGTGGGTTAATCGAAATCGTTAGTGGTCGCAGCAACATAAAAGAATTTTCGGATTAAGTTGACGATTGGTGTTGTTCGGATTTCACAAAACACAACATTAATATTTATTGGAGTCGTTGGCAAAAGTCACATAATGCTCTCTAAATAGGGAATAATTTAGGCTATCGACAATAAGTGGTCTCTTGAAACGAAAGCGGATCCATCCGTTCTGGGGAGTTTTTTGGCTCGGGGGAGGTCGGTGGTTGTATTCTGCTACCAGGCATAACAACTGCTAGATTTTTGTGAACCCGAGTCATAAAGTCTCCCAAATAGGCGTTAAGCTTAAACTAATATGACCGCAAAATTTATGTTATTCAATTGAGATCTAACGAGTAATTTTTGATAGACTTTTTTTAAGATTACGCTCACTGGAAAGCAGTGCGTAAGACTTATTGCAATTCAGTCTATGGCAATACTATGGCAATACTGAATTGTTCAAAGGATTGAAATGAATTTGAATACTATAGCACTGAATACAGAAAGATTAATTAGTACAACCACATCTTCAACCACATCTTCAACCACATCAGCTGCTATGAACATTGTTGCGATTTTAGCTATGGCCATAATATTTATGGCATGGGTCTCAATGTATTTCTTACCGACAATAATAGGTGCATTTAGAAAAGTAGCAAATGTCGGTTCTGTGTTTGCTATAAATTTTCTTTTGGGATGGACCTTAATTGGTTGGGTAGTCGCTCTTGCAATGGCACTTAGAACAAATCCTTCAAATACTAACTTAATTATCAATCAGCAGTTTGGTCATCCTGGGATGACTCCTCCTGGGTGGTATCGGGATCCGTACAACCAAGCACCGCTACGATATTTTGACGGAAACGTTTGGACCGATCATATTCGGTCGTGAGGTATACCGTTTAAGGTCTGCTGAATTGATGCTAATTCTACTTTGAGTAAAAGCAATAGCACTTCTAATGAATTGGTGCCAATTACCAATAGCCATTCGGTGGTAATTTAAAAGTGATTTTGCGTATGCCCGTCAAGCTTGTAGTACCGTGCCTTCTCTCAAATTCTTTCAACAAAGTCAGAACTCTTTTTTAGTTGTTTTCGATGTAAACGGTCTTTGAACATCTGGCACCTTAAACACTTACTAAATGGTTGGGGTTTTCGTATCTGTCAAAACTTATACTTACCGCTTAATATTAATCGTGCCCTTTCCTCTTTGGGCATCTGACGAGGAGACATGGCTTTAGCATTTACCCACATCTATGTTTGGAGTCTCTTAGCTCTAAAGTGTGATCGTGGCTTAAAACAAATTCCTTTAGCCCTATAAAAATGATTTTAAGTACTGAATACTTAGTTATCAGATAATGGCAAGCAGTCGACATCATCGTCAACGACATCGGCAGCCCCATTGGGACTGCCGACTCTCATTTACCCTATGATTTTTTAAACCGAACTTGCGATTTGTTCACCGCTCAGATTGGTATTTGTGTTATTTTTAATCTATAAATCTCTAACTTCTTGGGTTTCCGTTAATCTTTTCAGATATCTATAGATTGGCCATCTCGTATTCTTCGATTTGGATATAAAGGTCTTTTATGAGTTCATTAATTTTAGCTCTGTCTTTAGATGATGTTATTTGGTACTTTATTGCCGATACCACAACACCAGTTGCAATAAATGCCCACTCAATTATTGTTGCCACAATTATTAACGACGCAAGCGTAAATGCGACAATCCCTAATAAGTTCACTTCAGACCTCCCAAAATTTGAATTTTTGTTATATATAAATTGTGGATCTAAAGATTATTTTTAGCTACCGTATGCTTTCTAGAACTTAAACGTATAAACACCAATTTATTTGATTTGCGTAGCGTAAATTCCGTATTATTCGGTGTCCGCAATCCGTAATTTTACGCTATTGTCATTGCGGATTTGTGAGTAAAGTTTTTAAATAAAAGGTGTTTTTGGCAATTGGAGCGTTATTAATGCAAGATTTAAATCTTCAAGAAAAAGTCAGTTTGACCCAACAGGTTAGAATTATCGTGATCGAAGACCATTCGTTAGTAAGAGATGGTATCTGCCAGTTGCTTGACAGATATTCGGATTTAAAGATTGTTGCCACCGCAAATTCTTTAAGCGAGGCGGTTGAATTAACTGCGTTGACACGACCAGACATCGCATTGTTGGACATTAGATTGCCGGACGGCGTGGGATATTTGGGCATATCTCAGATTCAAAAGGCGAATCCGGATATAAGGGTATTAATGGTGTCGGCCTTTAATGACTTAGCATATGTTCAAGAATCTTTAAAAAGTGGAGCATCTGGATATCTCCTTAAAACTGCCACGGGCGACGAACTCTATGATGCGATCAAGACCGTGATTTCAGGAGCGACTGTTTTGGACAGTTCGTTGGCAATGGCTTTGGCCTTAAATGTTCATCCTAAGTTTGAGAATTTAAGTGTAGGACTTACCGAAAAAGAGCTTTCAATATTAAAGGCATTGGGAAACGGACTTTCCAACAAACAGATTTCTGATCAAATACACGTCAGCGTAAGAACCGTGGAAGGTTATCTTTCTGACCTCTTTGACAAAATTGGGGTGCGGTCTCGAACAAGAGCTGCAATTTGGGCAATTAACAACGGGATAGTGTCTGATTCGTCCGGTGCGGTCAATGAAGAGACTTAAAAAACCTTTTTTTCTAATAAACTATCTTCCCGTTAGGGATTTGGCTTTCTGGCTGATTCAATTTATGGTTCTGCTAATTGCCGCACTGCACTTTGTCGCCGATATTGCTAATCTATTTTCCCATCTTCCGATTCCCAATTCAGAAACCGTTGGATTGTTGCTCATTCCTGTCGCCTACGCCGGAATTAAATACGGTTTGAAAGGATCGGTGGGTACCGCTGTATGGTCAGTAATAATCTGGTTACCTGATTTACTTCTTCCAGACGACCACGGTGAACCGTGGGCTGATCTGGTCGAGTTGCTACTGGTTATCGGCGTAGCCATTTTTGTAGGAATTAGGATCAACAAAGAGCGACAGGCGAAGATAGATGCCCTAATCGCCCAACAGAGGCAAAAAGGCTTGGAAAGCAGGTACAGAATCCTTTTTGAATCCAATCCCGCACCTACAATGTTGCTTGACAGCAATGATATTGTCTCCTTCGCCAACCCTTCTGCCTTTAAACTGTTTGGAAATGATATCATCGGTATGAAAATTAGCAAATTAATTCGATTCGAAGACGATGTTTTCCAGAGTGATTATGGCGCTACGATAATTAACGATAACAGTGAAAGAGAATTTCGTGTCGTAAAAACACGGCTGGCAGAAACGGAAATCCCCGATTTTTCTCGCCAAGAGTCTGAATCCAATAAATTAGGTTATATAAATCATTCAGTAAGCCAAATAACTATGTTTGATGTCACGCTTCAAACCAGGCTTGCCAAGATGTCGCATGATTATGCAATTTCCTTAATTAAAGTCCAAGAAGAAGAGCGAAAGCGAATTGCCTTGGAACTGCATGACGATACTATTCAAAAACTTATAAACATTTCTCAGAAACTACAGCTTGCCTCTTACGAAGCCACCGAGGGAATAAGGTTTCAACTGAATGATATCTACGACAGTACCGTATATGCCATAGGAGATTTAAGAAGAATTGCCACGGGTTTAAGGCCGTCGATTTTAGATGATTTTGGATTTGCCGTGGCTCTTAAGATATGGATTGCCGAATTAGTGGATGTCGATAAAATAAGAATGGAGATAACGGGAACTCCCGTAAGGTTGTCTTCGGATGCCGAGTTAAATATATTTAGAGTGATTCAAGAAGGAATAAGTAATGCCGTAAAACATGCTAAGGCAACACAAGTTACAGTCTTAATAAATTTTTCGTCGGATTCAATTTCGGTAAGCATAAGAGACAATGGTTGCGGATTTGACCCTAACTTAAAAATGACTGGAATGGGTATTTTGGGCATGGAAGAGAGAATAAAGATGTTTAATGGAAGTTTTACGATGGATTCAAACGGGCAAACGGGTACAAACATCCAAGCAAGTATATGCATTACGGAGTTGGTAAAAAAACTCTAAGCTAATAATTGGCAACCATAAATGATACAATACGGAATGCGACGCCAAACGATTAAATTGGCCAACAAAGAACCAGAACCCCACAATTTAGATATTTAGAAAAAATGGTTGATCTACGATATACACTACGATGAATTACCTCAACAACTGCGTTGGCAGTCCGGAAAGGTTTTATTACAATCTGGATATCTTCGATCATTTTTTTCGTCGGCGATTTGCCGCACTGTTTTCAAGAAATCGTTCCTCATAATCACGATTAGATATTAGAACTGAACTAAAATATCTACTCTTTTCTAATAGGATTTGCTTAACGAGCATTAATACTAGTTCGATGATCTTGCCCCGGTGATTGTAGAGATTCTTGAGCACTTACATCCCTGAGGACTTACATTATTTAAATAATTTACAAACATGTCAAGAAAACAATTTGTGAAGCACTCAAAATGTCCGGCAAACTACTAATGTCCACAAAATCAAGCTTCTTAGAACGTTGGTGGATTTAATTTCCTAAATGATTCGGTCAAAATTACTTAAATATGCATTCAGTTTTATGAGATTTGCTGTATATACGGCTTAAAGTAGCTAAAAAATCACATACAGTGACGGGAATTCGTGTTTTATGGTTACTACTGGTAGGCTAATATCAGTAGGTTTAATGTTTCCTTAATGATTTAGTCTTGCATTAATAATCCAAATGTATTATCATACTTTGATAGATTGCGTTACGACATTTGGTTTGGGTGAAACTTGATCAATTAATTTAAACTTAATCTAAGGCAGGCAATGGCAGCGCTTGTGATTCTTAATAAAAAACCTGACTTAAAAAAGAAAGTGAAATTCACAAAGTGATTACTTTCAATAAAATCAGCCAAACGGCTGAATCCGTCTTCAAACTACAACCACCCGACAATGATATGCCGATCTTTGGCATTAAGCGCCGTATAGCGTTGGGGGTCATGTGTTTAACGATTCTAATCGGATCACTTGACATGACCATCTTAAACATTGCGCTTCCAGATCTTGTTGTCAGCTTAAAGGCTACGAACATACAACTGGAATGGATAGTTGATTCTTATGCCGTTGTGACGGCCGGTCTTTTGATATTTGCCGGAAGTCTGGGGGACAGGATCGGCCGAAAAATCTTATTGGTGGCTGGGTTGACGGTATTTGCTGTAGGGTCAATCGTTTCGGCCTTTTCAAGTTCGGTTTTAATGCTGATTGTTGGAAGAGCGATTATGGGAGCCGGCTCGGCCTTTACGATGCCAGCAACTTTGTCATTAATAACTTCAATGTTTAGAAGACAAAACGAGAGAGCGTTGGCAATTGGGATTTGGTCTGGTACTGAAGGTATCGGTATTGCCTTGGGCCCTATTGCCGGTGGCTGGCTTTTGGCACATTTTTGGTGGGGATCGGTCTTTCTGATAAATGTCCCCATCGCCGTTATAGCGGCAGTTTCGGCGACATTGTTAATTCCTAACTATAAGAGCAGCAAGAAAATTCGTTCTGACTGGACTGGGGTAATCCTTTCAATAGTCGGTATCTCTTTATTCTTATGGGGGATTATAGAAGCTCCCTTGAGCGGATGGTTCTCTCCAGAGGTAATTATTCCTCTCTTGGTCGGTGCATTCGGAATGTTTCTGTTTATGTTTTGGGAGTTTAAATCGAGTCATCCGATGTTAGAAACGGCACTTTTTAAGAAGGCGAGGTTCTCTGCAGCTTTAGCGTCCGAAGGGCTGATCATATTCGTATTGATGGGTTTGTTGTTCTTAATGACGCAGTATCTCCAGTTTTCGTTGGGCTTTACCCCTTTTGCCGCAGGGATAAGAATACTTCCTGTTGCTATAGTCCTTGGTGTGGCGGCTCCTGTGTCAACTTTTATCGACAAGCTTCTAGGCACGAAACTTACGGTTGCAGGTGCAATGCTAATTATTGCCTTGGGGTGTTATATGCTAAGTTTTACAACGATTTATTCGTCCTATAATGACGTACTGATAGGGCTTATTGTAGTAGGTTTAGGTTCAGGTTTGGCTTTCCCGCCTGCAACCGAATCGGTTATGGGCTCCCTAAAGGCTGAAAACACCGGAGTCGGATCCGCATCAAACAGCGCTTCTATGCAACTGGGAGGAGCTTTGGGTGTCGGGGTAATAGGGACAGCTTTGATTTCGCGATATCAGGGCAGTCTATCTGGGATGTTAGTTGGGCACAATATACCGCCTCAAGCTATGGCGATAATAAAAGGATCTCTCGGAGGGGCGCTCGCCGTTGCCCATATTGCTGGAGGCCGTTCAGGGATATTGTTGGCGCTTGCCGCAAAGATCTCATTTATTGGAGGAATGGACTTGGGGCTAAGGGTAGGGGCGGCAGTAGCCGTGCTCAGCGCAATATCGGCACTTATCTTCCTTCCGTCCCGCAGCGAACACGTAAAGCTTGAAACCAGCCGTTTAATTCATCGACGCGCCGAAGACGTGTCCGAGAGTAGATAGAATCTTTTGGTCGACGTGTTGTAAATTGTATTATTCAATTTGGGTCTAAATTCTTTGAACATGTCGATTATGCAAAATAGATAAAGATGATTTGCAAACCTTCCCGATAAAATCCGCAGAATATCTATTAAATTCAACACAATATTAAATAGGCTGATATGTATTAATTTGGGGCTTTAGTCACTGTAAAAAGCGGTTGAAATATGCAAAACTTAAAATTGTGAAACCAGCACTTTTATTGTCGGGCGGACAGAGTCGCCGATTGGGGTTTGATAAAGCAACTGTCGGAGTTGGCAAACAAACATGCATAAATACAGTATCTGATGTTTTAAAAGATGCGGGTCTATTCCCGATAATAGAGGTTGGTCACGGATTTTCTGATCTCAAATTTATTAAAGAGCCGAATCTCGGCGAAGGTCCTTTGGGTGCAATTGTCTTTGGTTTTGAATATTTCAAAGAGATTGGCTATAACGGTCCGTTAGTAGTTGTATCCTGCGACTTGCCGTATTTAAATAAAGGTGCCGTAGAAAAAATAACAAGTTCTTCAGTCTCACAAAGCGTTGTGGCAATCTCTCACAATAGAAAACAGCCGTTATGTGCTAAATGGTCCCAGTGGGATCTAGAATTTGCAAAGTCTAAGTTTTTGCAGGGGGAGCGCTCACTTAAGTGGTTCCCTCACGGTGACGCGATTTTTCTTGAGGCAAAATCGGAATTTAAAGATTGCGGCGGTGAGCTTAACTTTTCGGACATTGACACTAAAGACGACTATGACAGATTGCTACAGGTTTTAAGGCGAAATAGTCTTTGTAATGATAATTCAGACCTCAGCACCATAGAAAATAGTAGCTTATCTCATTATGGTTTAAACCAAGCAATCGCGGGGCAATTCTAATAATGATTTCTCTAAGAAAAGCTTTCAATATGGTAGTTGAATTAGGGGTGCCGTTAAATTCAATTGAGTGTGATGTTGATGATTCTCTCGGTCTAATTTTAGAAGAAGACGTTTATGCCACAGAAAATGTGCCATCGTTTAGAACTTCTGCAATGGACGGATATGCTATTAAGTCAGAAGATTTAAGAGTTGGTATAAACAAGCTTAAAGTTGTAGCAAAAGTATTTGCCGGACAGACTTTTGCTGGTATTTTACAATCGGGTCAGGCAATAAGAATCATGACGGGGGCCACTGTCCCCGAAGGCGCCGATGCGGTGTGTCCTCAGGAGTTTGTGGAAATCTCAGAATCTTTAAAAGACCAAGTGTACATTCCGACACTTTTGTGTGCCAATGAAAATATACGATTTCCCGGAGAAGACATTGAAAGCGGCCAGCTACTTTTGTCCAAAGGCCAACAGATTGGTCCTTCTCAAATCGGCATTCTAAAGAGTATGGGCAACACTAAAATTAAGGTAATCCCAAAGGTAAAAGTTGGAGTAATTTCCACCGGAGATGAATTGACGGAGTCGGGAGTATTAAAACCCGGGCAGATAAGAGATTCCAACAGACCTACCATACTCGCATCGTTAAAACGGTTGGGCGTGACACCTGTTGATTATGGGATAGTTCGAGATGATCTAAATGCAATTGAAGAAGCATTTAGTAATGCTGCCCGTGATTGTGATTTAATTTTAACAACTGGCGGAGTGAGTGTAGGAGAGGCCGACTATATATCTACTGTCTTAAATAAGATTTGCAACGGCAATATGCAATCGGTGAAAGTTGCGATAAAACCCGCAAAGCCTCTTGCGTTTGGAGTTACGGCCCAAACAGGCTGCCCTTTAATATCCCTACCGGGCAATCCGGTTGCATGTCTTGTCAGTTTTCACCTTTTCGCAAAAGCCTTAATCAAAAAAATGATGGGACACAGAGTGGAAAATATCAGAACTATACGGGCAAAAGCCGGCGATGACTTTGAGAGATTTCCAGACGGTAAACTTCATTTGGACAGAGGAATATTGAACGTATCGAATGAGGGCTGTCTTAAAGTAACCAGGCAAGCTAAGCAGGGATCTCATATGCTTAGGCTGTTTGCCGAATCAAATGTATTGATTTGCATTCCCGATGGGGACGGAGTTGTTAAAGGTTCGTCGGTGGATGTAATACCACTGGAACTTAATATCTTTGAGGAATATTAGGGTGACTAATCTTAAAGTGCAACCCACATACTTAAAGCTAAACGAACGAAAAATTATGCCCCTAGATGGACCGTTGGTAGACAGGTATAATAGAGTCCATAGCGATCTTAGAATCTCCGTTACTGATCGCTGTAATTTTCGATGCATATATTGTTTGCCTGACGGTAATTTGCCTACGGTTTCAAAAAAAATGCTTTTGAGTTTTGAAGAAATTATCAGGGTCGCAAGAATTTTAAAGAAACTTGGAATTAAAACAGTCAGACTAACGGGAGGAGAGCCTCTTTTAAGAAGGAACCTAAGCGACCTTATACTTGGACTCGATAAACTCGGATTTGAAGATATATCGCTTACGACAAACGGATATCTTTTAGCAGATTGCGCATCAAAATTGAAAGCGGCAGGTCTTAAGAGGGTAAATATTAGTTTGGATTCTCTGGAGGAAGATAAATTTGCATCCATCAGAAGACGTGGCAATCTCAAAACTGTATTGGAAGGGCTTGATGCCGCAAAGCTTGCTGGTTTGACTCCCGTAAAGGTCAATGTCGTTGTGATGGCAGGAGTGAACGAAGACGAACTAATCGATTTCATACCGTTTGCCTCAAAGACTGGTACAACGGTCAGGTTTATTGAATTTATGCCGTTGGATTCCAACGGGTCTTGGAGTTTGGACAAGTTTGTGCCCTTCGATTCAATACTTAATAAAATTAATTCAAAATGGAAGATCGAACCCTGCCAAATAAGAGATAACAGTGCTCCTTCTAGGTATTTTCGTGCGATGGAAACAGATGTAGTGTTTGGGATAATAGGTTCAATTTCGAAGCAATTTTGCTCAACGTGTGATCGCCTAAGGTTAACTTCGGATGGATCGTTGAGGAACTGTCTTTTTGCCACAGATGAGACAAATCTTTTAGGAGAATTGCGAAACGGAAATTCTGATCAAGAATTGGAACTGTTGATTCGTAAAACCGTTTGGGGTAAGAAAATTGCTCACGGAACAGATCAAATTGGGTTGGCAAAGCCGTCTAGACCAATGTCAATGGTCGGGGGTTGATTGGAATATTAAACTATATCATTAAGTCATCCGTATTCTTCTGCAAGCGTAATCTACATTTCTGCGCAAAGCGGGCAAGTAGCAATTTCTAACTTAGTTCTCACCCTAGAACTGACTAATCCTCTAAACTAGCCTAACTCCACTCACCACTGAATCTGCAACTTCCCTTAACTATAGTATCCAAATAGATCTACTATTACATCTACA
>JAJZNL010000002.1 GCA_021852345.1 Actinomycetes bacterium | reverse complement strand
TCAATTTCACCGGTAAAGGTCAAACCGTAGCTAACTTAGATGTCGCAACACTGTCATCTACGGGTACCATAACTATAACCAATGGCTCTTCTACTCCTGTAGATGTAATAGTAGATCTATTTGGATATTATAGTTAGGGGAAGTTGCAGTTCGACTGCACGTACGTATCATAAGCGGTAATGCAATTTCGGTAAAAAATTGTAAGCTTAATTTTTAGATATGCTCGTAAGTTTAGAAAATCCGTTTTGTCGATAAAATCGATAGGTGATAAAAAGTTGGGGACCCTAGGTTGACAAAGCCTGAGGTTCCATTTTTGTACTATTTGCGAGTTTTGAGCAGCGCTCTCGCTATAACCTTGAGAGCCAGCGTTTCATCTGCTCCTTCAAATATCGAAAGTACTCTGGAATCAACAAAATAACGGCTTATGGGGAATTCTTCGGCATAACCCATTCCCCCGTGAATTTGCATAGCTTCTCTTGAAATCCATTCGGCGGCCTTGCAGACGTATGCTTTAATCATGGATGCTTCCATGGAGCCTTTCTTGTCGCCCATAAGTTTTGCAACTTCATAAGTAAAACTCTTGGAGGCATTTAAAATTACATTCATTCTTCCGATTTTAGCTTTGGTCAACTGGTAATTTATTATTGGTTCGCCAAAAACAACTCTGTTCTCCGCATATGATGTCGCAGCTTCAAGCGATGCCCGCATAACTCCTATTGCTCTAGCTGCAGTCTGCAGCCGTCCGTTTTCAAAACCTTGCATTTGTAGGTAGAATCCCTTATTTAGACCGGCTTCTTCTCCGATTAATTTCTCTTTGGGAACCCACCAATTCTCAAAAGCTATTTCATATGAATGCATCCCGCGATATCCGATAGTGTCTATTGGCCTGCCCTCCATTTTTCCGGTGGGCAGCCCTTGGGGTCTGTTAGATGAAGCATCTTGGGTGAACATAAAACCCTTCGAGTTTCCCTGAGGTTTGTCCACTATAAATAACGATAATCCTCTGTGCCCTAAACTTCTGTCCGGATCGGTTCTTGCAAGTAGCATTAAGACATCGGCTCTGGCGGCAAATGTGCACCAAGTCTTGACTCCGTTTATTAGGTATCCTCCGTCTTGGTAAGTTGCCGTAACTTTTAATGAAGCTACATCTGACCCGAAATCGGGTTCGGTTACGGCTACCGCCGCCATAATTTCCGTTGAAGCCAGTTTAGGCAGTAGTTCCTTTTTTTGGTCTTCAGTTCCTCCTGCTATCAATGCTCTGGCTAGTATCTCGGGACGTGTAATAAGCGAACCGCCGATTCCCAAAGATCCTCTGGAAAGTTCTTCGGTGGCTACGACCATGCCTAAATAGTCGTGGCTTCCACCAGTAGCAAAACCTCCATATTCCTCTGGTACCGACAGGCCAAAAGCTCCAAGATCCGCAAGTCCGCTGATAATGCTTTCGGGGACATCTCCGTTGGTTCGGTGAACTTCGTCTGCGACAGGCATTATCTCTTCTTGGGCAAAGCGTCTGAAAGTTTCGGCTACCAATTCAAAATCCGAATCTAATTTGCTTACGGGTTTGATTTCGCTCAAAAGCTCTAAAAACTTAGGATCCCTGAATTTTGTAACAAATGGTCTTGAAGCTGAATCAAAGTCTTCTTTAAGTCCCCAGGATACTTCTCGCCCGTAAGTTTTGGTTTTAATATCAAAAGCCGCATCTGCAATAAATGCCAGCGACAACATCTGTTCATCGCGGTTGTTCGATACCGTATTCAGGCAATGAGAAGCCATGTAGTATGCCGCAGCTCCGTGAGCCAAATCGTAAAGCAGAATTTGCTGTTCGTCGACGTCAGAAGATTCCATGGCCGAAAATTTGCCAATAAGGCTGTTGATGGCATCACCCATGACCTCTACGGTTATTTTTGCGTTTTCTAAATCTTGTTCGCTGATCTCAAATGTCATAAATTACAGATTAGTTTATTTTTGCACGAGGCATTTAATATTTTATGGGTATCAATTTGATTTTCTGGTACGAAAGTATTCAAAATTCTTGTTTGGCCGTTGTTGATAGTTAAATACAGCTAATAACAGTTATTTATTGAGTTGCTACTTCTCAAAGTAGGAAAGTCTTTACTATAATCAGCGGATTTAGGTCGTTTGCTTCTCTGGTTTCTTAAATTATTATACTCAAGCGAGTTGCCAGAACCTTTTTATAAATAGTCTTTTTGGCAACTCTAAACTTTCGTAGATTGATTAAATTAATTAAAAGCAGATATCCAAGCAGTTATCCCAGACTATTTCTTTTGGGCAATTGCCGTTACAAGTGGCGGCAATATGACTGGATCCATTCCAGGATCCACTTCAGTTAGATAGTGTAAGTATTCCACGACGGGACCTTCTTTAATGCCGACTGGGGCTTCTGCCCATACGTCAAGTAAATTTAAATCTGCATCCAAAATCAATTTCGGTAAAACAGCACCGATGTCTTGGTGCTTTGCCTCCGGCATCGAAAGTGGTTTAAGGTTGATTCTGCCCGCTGTGGTAACGGGTTCTTGAATTACGATCCAACCTTTGGGCTTGATGGCCTGCTTCATCTTATTAATCACCGCAATCGGAGAATGAACATGGAGCAGAAGAAAACGGCAGAATGCAAGATCAACTTCTTCGGGTAATGTTAACTCTTCAGCATTTTGAGTTAATGTTAATACTTGAGCATGGGCCGCCGCCGCCGCTCGTGCGGTTTGATCCCTTGACTCGGGGTCGATGTCAACTGCGTAAATTCGTCCGCCCTTTCCCGTCAATTTGGCAAGAGCAACCGAGACGTCGCCTCCTCCAGCACCCACGTCGACGCACGTGAAGCCAGGTTTCATGCTGAGTCTGTCGAGAGCCGTTTCTAGTGGCCTTCTGTAAACGTCGTTTCGGAGCTGAAGGTCAAGAGTCATTTTGTGATTTTAAAAGTTTTGTTGTTTTTGGTTTTAGTTGGCATAAACGCTGCTCGTTTCAATAACGAAGTGCAATTTTACCTATCTATATAAGTGTAGCGGAGAGCGACGTTCTAATAAACTTCCTAAGAATTTTTATACCCAATTGCACTAGTTTCTCTATGTAGAATCGTCCAAGACGGCATAATGTTACTTTTAGTCATAAAATGTATTTATGACTAAAATCAGACCCACCTTCTTAATTGATGAAGAAGTCATACGAACGGTTAAAGTGCGCGCCGCTAGAGACGGGTGAAAGTGAAATAATTGAAGAAGCAGTGCAGAAGCCGTCTGTAAAGCACTGGGTCTCGATTTATTTGAGAAACTTTGGAAGACTAGCTCGTAAACTGAAAGTGACGCAATGACTTTAGCGCTTAAAGATTAAAGTTCAACTCAAATAAATGGCATTAGAAAATAGGTGCTAATTATGCTTAATGTATTTGTGATAATTCCTTCAATGATAGACAAAGAGGGCTCACCTGTAATGGTTATATGCAAATGGTTGGGCGGTTTCTTTAAAGTCATTATCTCATAAAAGATTCTTGAATAGCTCAGAAGAGCTCTTAGCTATTCGAAACTTTCAAAAATATATTATCCATTCAGATATTTCTGAAAATATCGACCATCTAAAATAGAGAGGGTTGATGTTAGTTGAAGATATAGAGTCACAGTTGCAAATCGATCTGAGGGATCCCAGTTATAACTATCTTGTAGAATCAGCTCTTAAAACCAAGTCGAAGATTGTTATTGGAGACTTAGATTTATTGGCTTTTTGGCTTTGTCAGGTCAAATTCCGATAGTTTCACCAACAATATTATTTGAAGAATTCCTAAGGACTTCTGACTAAATTCTCTGAATTTACTTTTCGATTCCGTCACAACTGTTCATAGCACTTAGCGATTTTAAAACCAGCGACGTGCAGTTTAGGAAAAAGATCGTAATTATACTTCTGGTATTTATATGTGCTTCTATCTCTGTCTGGTATTGTCTAATTCAAGCAATGTCGGGTATTTATTTCTAAAGTGACTAAAACATCTACTATTTTCTGCCAGTTTTCCTGAGTAATGTCAAAAAGATAAATCTGGTCAAAATTGAAGAGCCGGAATGATCAATCGCTCATCTTTGCGGAAAATGTCCTGTGGATATAGCAGCTCAACAGGCAACCACAGTCAAATCATTTTTAATGTCACACCTCTACCGTAGAATAGATACATGCCAACAATTGAATTCAAAGGAAAGTCGTTTGTTCAGAACCATCATCTAGCAGTTCCTTTTCATCAGCTTGTTCCGGATAAGAAAAAAAGTTTAACTGACAACGTAAGTCTCCATGACAACTTGATAATCCATGGAGACAATCTAATTGCCTTAAAAGCACTTCTGCCAACCTATGCTGGCAAGGTCAAATGTATTTATATTGATCCTCCCTATAACACTGGTAATGAAGGATGGGTATATAACGATAAAGTCAATAGCCCAATTATCAAAGAGTGGATCGGGCACGTTGTTGGCAAAGAAGGCGAGGATCTAACGAGACACGATAAGTGGCTTTGCATGATGATGCCGAGGCTAAAGCTTTTGCGTGAGTTGCTTGCTGATGATGGAGCTATTTTTATCAGTATCGACTATAACGAAGAGCACAATTTACGAATATTAATGAATGAAATATTCGGAGAGTCTAACTTCCGAAACATAGTTTCAGTGTCACGAGTCAAGAAAAATATACAAGAGAAGGAACTGATGAGAGCCTTAAATTTTGGTTATGACTCAGTCATGTTCTATTCCAAATCTGATAGTTGTCTACTAGTCCCTCCCAAGAAAACCCAGAAGAAATTAGAAAGGTGGCACGCATTTGACGCTCCAGGCGTTCGGCCAACTATGGAATATGATCTCTTCGGTTACAAACCTCCGAGAAATCGGCATTGGATGTATGAAGAAGCCAGAGCCAATGAAATGATTGCCAAAGGTCTCTTGCGTATGAATCCAACAAGTTTGAAACCTCAATATAAATTAGAAGAATCTAATGAAACGTTGATCGATACCAACTGGACAGATATACAAGAATCATCATCTAAGTGGAACTTCCCAAATGGTGAGAAAAATGTTGACTTCATACGGCGTATATTAAAATTGGTCTTTTCAAAAGAACAGAATGCAATCATCCTTGACTCCTTTGCTGGCTCAGGTACCACCGCTCAGGCCGTCTTAGAGCTCAACAAAGAAGATGGCGGCAATCGCAAATTCATTCTTGTTGAGATGGAGGATTATGCCGATAATATCACAGCTGAACGTGTACGCAGAGTTATAAAAGGTGTCCCTAATTCTAAAAATGAACTCTTGAAGCAAGGTGTAGGTGGGACATTTAGTTACTTTGATCTCGGTGATCCAATAGAAATTTCAAGCATACTAAGTGGCAAAACTCTGCCAACCTATCTTGAACTCGCCAGATACGTCTATTACACGGCAACTGGTGAAGAATTCAATGATTCCAACCTAAATGAGTCGAAGAACTATATAGGCAAATCTATGAACTATGACATTTATATGTACTACAAACCAGACATAGAGTATTTGAAAACAACAGCTCTCACACTTGATGAATCACGGAATTTGCGCAAGAAAGCTGGTAAAAGACCATTGCTTGTGTTCGCCCCTACTAAATATGTTGAGCAAACTGAATTAGATAATCTTCAAATCACTTTTTGTCAATTACCTTTTGAAATTTATAAGGTCAAAGGCTAATGGAACTCAAAGAGTATCAAAAGACGGTGCTGAATAAACTAAGTGATTACTTGGTTGCGCTAAATGGGCAAAAGAAAAGCTATGACTCACTGGTAAAAGATCATCCCGATCTTCGTTCTGATATTCATTACCCAAAAAAAGCCTGGGAACAAATAGGTCGCAAATTTTATCAAGAAGAATTAAATGGTCTAGGTGAGCCCGTAGCTGATATTTATATGAAAGTTCCAACTGGAGGTGGCAAAACTTTACTGGCTTGCCATTCTATTGATCTCATAAACAAGAAATTCCTAGAACAACAATTGGGACTTGTACTGTGGATAGTCCCAACTACACAAATATATGAGCAGACTCTTAAATGCCTACGAGATAGAAATCACCCGTATCGTCAACTTTTAGATATCTCAAGCGGTGGAAGAACTCTAGTCTTAGAAAAATTAGATCACTTCAATGTAGATGATATTAAAAATCAACTATGCATAATGTTGCTGATGCTTCCGTCTGCATCACGCCAGAGTCGTGAAACGCTAAAAGTATTCAAAGACAACGGTGGCTATACAAGTTTTTTCCCACCAGAAGATGCCTATATATTACAAGATCAACTTTTAGAGTCAATTCCAAATCTCGATACTTTTGGAGAAACAGGAACAATTGATGGCAAACTGCCTCTGACGTCTCTCGGGAACGTCCTGCGTATTCTAAAGCCAATAATTATCATTGACGAAGGACACAAGGCATATAGTCCAACCGCACGACAGACAATTTGTGGATTTAATCCGTCCTTCATTTTAGAACTCTCTGCAACGCCTCCTAAAGAGGTCAACAAATTAGTTGAGATAACTGGCAGAGAGCTCAACGATGAGCAGATGATAAAACTTGATTTGCATGTAACTAATAAAAATACTGCCACTTGGCAAGATACTTTAAGTGAATCAGTTGCAATGCAAAAGAAATTGGAAAAACAGGCTCTCAAACACGAGCAAAATACAGGTATATATATTCGGCCAATCTTACTTATCCAAGTAGAGAGAACTGGTGGTGATCAGCGCCAAAGTGGATATATTCATGCCGAAGATGCAAAAGAGTACCTTCAAAAACAGCTTTCAATTCCACAAGATCAAATCGCAATCAAATCGAGCAGTAAAAATGATATTGAAGGAATGGACTTATTGTCTAAAGACTGTATTGTTAGATACATAATTACAAAGCAAGCCCTACAAGAAGGATGGGATTGCCCTTTTGCATATGTTTTATGTGTTTTAGCCAGAACACAATCTGAAGTGTCAATGACTCAACTTATTGGTCGAATACTTCGCCAGCCATATGCTAAAAAAACTGGAATAACTGCACTCGATGAATGCTATATATATTCATTCCAAAATGACACCAGCAAACTAATTCGAGGTATAAAAACGAACCTAGAATCTGAAGGGCTAGGTGATATTACAGGACGAATCTCAATAGATAATGAAGACAACCCAGAATATGAAAAAGAGAAGACCGTTCGTTATCGGAGCCAATTTAAGAAATTTGAAGGCAAAATCTACCTTCCTGTATTTGCAATAAAAAACGAAGACGCGTGGCGTGAAGTTAGCTACCAAAGTGATATCTTGGCTCGTATTAATTGGTCTCAAATTAATCTCTCAGAACTCGGAAAAGTAAGTCTTGAAACCAAACCACAAATTTATGATACTGCAAGCATTGGTTATCGTCAAGGTGAATCATTAGAAGCAACAGATAAGTCACATCGACAATATGACTCAGAAATTGATACAGAGTATATAGCACGCCAACTGCTAGATATTGTTCCCAATCCGTGGATATCTTATGACATTGCGGAAAGGGCGATACAAGTCTTATCACAAACATTTGATAAACAAATGATCTCTGACAACTTAGTTTTTGTCATGGAAGAATTACGCAAATCTCTTATCGCACAACGTGAACACTTATGTGAAATCACCTTCAAAGAAATGCTTAAATCCAAGACAATGAAGTTTTATTTACTTAGTGGAAATGTCAACTGCTTACTCCCTATGAAAATAACAGTTCGAAGTAATCGTAGGCTTACCCATGTTGATGGAGCTCCATTACAAATGAGTCTATTTGACTATGTACCAGCAGAAGCTGTGGATGGTTTGGAAGAAGAAGTTGCACTTTATCTAGACAGGCAAGAAAAACTACTGTGGTGGTACCGCAACATTTCTCAATCAGGATACCGTATTCAAGGATGGAATCCTCACCGTATCTATCCTGACTTAATTGTTGCTAATAAAATAGAAGGTGACACTTATAGCAAAGTCTATATTTTAGAGACCAAAGGTACTCATCTTTCTGGTAATCCAGATACAGAATATAAGCGTGAGTTACTGAATCTATGTAATGAACTAGCAGTTGAAAAAAATTGGGATGAACTTAATTTAGGTATCTTTGAAAGTGAATTTGTGTTTGCAATGGTTGATGAGACAAGCTGGCGCAATCAGCTCAACGAACTGATCAATACTTAACTTTTAAGTTGTTTGTATCGGATATTACGTTTGACAATGCGATGGCTGATGTTTTATGCGGTCGAATGACCGCGAGCCGGTAAGTCGTAATGCATCGGCCGAATAGTCGTCGATGCTAAAAAACAACTATAAAAAAGTGAGATTTTCCGACAAATTTAAGTTGTCTGTTGCCAAATATTACTTTAAAAACTCGATTAACCTATGTTAAGATGGGACTGCATTTAAGTGGACTTTGATTTAACGTCTTATGTTAATTGTTTAAATTGAAAAGTGCGCTTTTAAATATTGCGAGATCGACAAGTCATCAAAATTAGTCGATTTTTCGTGGCGCAAATTCGCCGGTATTGTTTTTAAATGAAGTTTAGGTAGGTTCGATGAAAGTAAATATGATGCTTTGCGATGCGGCTCAAGTTGCAGATGGCAAACTGTATATTTTGGGCGGAGGATGGTCGATACTTGTACCCAAGCCCATACCTACGGCAATAGCCTTAAGATTCGAAGTTGACTGGATGGAGGCTGATATCGACCATCACTGGAGACTTTGCCTTATAGACGCCGACGGCGAACCCATGAAGATAGATTCCGGTGAAGGCCCAACCCCAATTGAGCTTGAAGGAGATTTTAGAGTTGGGCGTCCTAACGATTTGCCACCAGGGGCATCGATCGATATGGTGGTTGCAATTAACTTATCTCCATTGCCATTTTTGCCGTCCACCAGATATTCGTGGGTTATGAATATTGACGATCAGACACACGAAGATTGGGCAGTAACTTTTACCACACGGGCACTCGACTAATCAACACCTTAAATTAGCAATAAGTAGACATTATCTGGTTTGCTTTGAGGTATTGTTTAAAACTGATTGTAGAGATCCCTTGGGCGACAGTTTTGTCAAAGTTAAGCAGAGTTAAACAGTCCATTGAAAATATAGTTGTTCTACGCAAGTTGATTAAGCCAGCGCATCTGTTTTCTTTGAAGTATTTTGTACTGGACATTGATCTATCGCATGTTGATGTGGTTCATAAATTAGATTGGCGGATAACCCGACGATCTAAAATTCGTCATCGTATTGAACAAACGCTGCTTTTTTAAAACAATTGGTACCGTACTACATAGATATTTAGACGTGGCAACAATATTTAGACGCGGTGATGAAATAAATATCTTGTTTTCAATCAATTTAAAACCCTATTTCTGTCAGGTTTTTAATACAATGTAATCAGTTTCTAGACGGGCGACCTTAGTTTCAAAATTAATTGAACGCAGTTTGATTTAAATTATGAAACCTTATAAGATGGTTAGCTAACGGTTAAATTTAGGTTAAATGAGGTGATATTTTAAGTGTCCGAAAAGAATAGTTTGCCTGTTAAAAAACGTTCGCAAAGAGGGGAAAATAGTTTGATTACTAATACTTCATTTAAGTCTTCAGTGAAGTTAGTTGCCGTATGTATAGTGATATTTGGATTGGTCGTGTCTATCAGTATCTTGCTGTGGGGTTCAAATAATAGTGCCAATTCAAACGCAACTACCATAACCACTCATAGGTCAAACGAGCAAATCGCGAATCTGTTGGTGGCAAGCCCCAGATCGGTAAGTTGTGTTACCGTTAACTTTTGTATGGCCGTCGATTCGATAGGAGATGCGGCCATATTTAATGGGACAAGTTGGTCTCAAGTCACTGCAGCCGATCCGCACAGCTTTCTTACCTCCGTGTCTTGCGTGACAGTAAAATTTTGTGTTGCAGTAGACGGACAGGCTGATTACATTATATACAATGGCTCCACTTTTAGTTCGCCCACGGCTGCTTCGGCGGGGCTCAAAGAGACACTCACTTCAGTATCGTGTGCCACGACTAAATTTTGCGTAGCAGTAGATTCTAACGGTGACGAACTCACCTTTAATGGCACCACCTGGCTGCCCTTAAAATCAATAGACAGCAAAACGCAGTCTACGGCAAATTACATGGTACAGGTTTCTTGTTCGACTTCAAACAGTTGTGTTTCTGTTGACGATGCGGGGAATGCGGTGGTGTATTCAAACGGAAAATGGGACAAGCCTACTGCAGTCGACAAGGTCTATCCTACAGGTATATCATGTTATGGCGTTCAAAAGTGCGTGTTAATTGACGGCAGCGGGTCGGTTGTAGATTATCGGTCAGGGACCTGGAGTTCGCCTACTTTAGTTGATCCTCGACATCACTTAAATTCAATATCGTGCAACAGTTCGGGAAACTGTATGGCTTCAGACCAGTCAAATAACTTATTTGTAGGTGGCGCAAATTCAGGAAATTGGACAGCAATTCCGGTAAGCAATCTGGCCTTAAATGCCATTTCATGTAGCCCAACTTCTGCCTCGTTGGCTTGTGTCGTTGTGGGTTACGGTGGCTCTTATGTGTATTCAAATTCAAATCTATCAAGTCTTATTTCAATGAATACCAACGTCAATTCGTTTACTTCGGTAAGTTGTGTAAGTTCCGCATTCTGTATGGCCGTCGGAAGTTCTGGAATGTTTTCGATATTTAACGGTACGACAATACCGACTATGGGTTATGTTAATTTGAAGGAGCATGGAATATATGTAACTTCGGTTTCCTGTGCTTCAACTTCGTTTTGTATGGCGGTTGATCAAAACGGAAATTCAATAACATATAACGGAAAGTGGCTGAACTCTCAGACGATAGATCCCAACGGATACTTAAATTCAGTTTCCTGTGTTTCTTCGACGTTTTGTATGGCAGTCGACGGATCGGGCTACGCTCTGGAATATCAAGGTTCAGCAAGAGGCTGGTCGCAGCCAATGGCGATAGATGTGGCAAATATGGGTTTGAACTCGGTTTCCTGTGTTTCTTCAACGTTTTGTATGGCAGTCGATGATTCTGGCAACTATGTGATTTTTAATGGCACGGATTGGTCTAAAACTGCCAGTTTTGCTTCGGTAGCCGGTTTTGATTACGTCTCTTGTTTTGCGGGAAATTCATGTACGGCAGTTAATCAGGCGGGGCAAAGCTGGTTGATTAACCCCACGGGAGCTACAACAATTCAACCGCAGCAACCTGCTGTAGGAGTCAACGGCACCGTTAGAGGAATCTCGTGCAATTCTGCCACAACCTGTAACTTTGCAAGCTCATCGGGTTCTAATTTGGCAACCGTTGTCCCCGAATTGCCTATAGGTATTTCTTGCCCGAATCCGTCGTTTTGTTTAGAGGTAACAGTATCTGGAAATGCAAATGCAATTGCATCTGGAGCCAGAACGTCAATTTCGAATTAGGCATCAGCAGATAGTTAAAGTGAAGTCGTTTGTAAAAAAGTATTGGATTGGTAGACAGTAATAAATTTTAATATCTGAATACCGAAGTTAAGAAAAGAATAAGGAAGCAGAAACATGCCGGATAGAAACGCTAAGAGCTCATCGAGAAATATTGTTGCCGCACTGATAATAGTTATACTTATAGTTGGAATTTTGTTAGTAGTGCGAGGAGACACCAACAATTCGGGTACGGGGGCCCAATCCGTTTCAAAAACAGCATTAATATATTCGTTGAATGGTACGCCAACAGCTACCAATGGGCCTAGAATGCCCGTTGGTTGGACGCTTCAACCAGCAGGCACTCAGATACAGACACAGGCTCAACCGTCGGGAATGTCGCTTTCACCTAACGGTAAAAATCTTTACGTTGTTAGCTCGGGTCAGTGGGATGAAGATTTGGGAGTTGTTAATACTTCTACGCTAAAGATCACAAATTCACCCGCGGCCTCCTCTTTTATGGGTGTTCAGGAAGATTCAAACGGGAATATTTATGTTGCTGGCGGTGGAAGAAATAAGGTATACGTCTATAAAGATAACGGAAATTCAACGGCAACTGCCCCGGCAAATTCTTACAGTGCGGCGATTCCTCCACTGGCTCAACCGAACGGGATTCCCACGCCAGGGTATCCGTCCAACATGTTAATAGATAAGAATAATGGTTGGCTTTATGTCGCCGGAAACTTGTCCATGACACAGTCTGCGATAAATGCGGCAGATCCTAACGCAGGCAACTGTCCCAATGCGTCAGATAATTTTGTTTCAAAATCTAATTCACCAAACCCGACAAGCTGTTCGGTGGTGGTAGGTATAGATATTGCCCAACTTAATTCGACATCGTTAACGGCACCCGAAGTTCTGATTCCTGTGGGACAGGATGCTTACGGAATCAGTTTCAATTCGTCAACGAACATGCTCTATGTGTCAAACTGGGCAGACGGTTCTCAGCCCGCTAGGGGAATTAATCAAAATGGTACGGTGTCCGTAGTAAAGATTAACCAAAACGGTACTGGCCAAGAGGTTCAAAATATATTGGTCGGGCAGCAACCCACTGGAATTGCTCTGTCGCCTAATGGTCAAGAGTTGGCAGTCGCAAATACAATGTCCGATTCGGTGAGTCTAATTAAATTCAACTCTTCGGGTTTGGCCGCTTCGGTGAACAGCTATCCGGTGGGTACTTCTACTTTGGGAATATCGGGCTCTCAGCCGGTGGCAGTACAATTTAGTCCGGATTCGACTAAATTGTTCGTCGCTTTGTTCGCTTTGAATTTGGTAGAAGTTATGTCGTCAAACGGTTCGCCGATTTCGCAGAAAATTAAATATAACCAATCAGGTGTCGGAAGCGGCACGATTACTATTCCAGAGACGCTTATCCCAGTAGGGGATATGCCCTTAGCTCTCACGGTAGGAAATAATCCTACTGGCCAAGGATATCGTCTATATGTTGATAACTATCAGGGAGAGGGGTCTGGTCCAGGATTTTACTTCCCCGCGTCTAACACTTTGGGAAGCAAGCTTGTGCAAGGAACGATATCTGCAATTAATTTAACGGCAAATTCTTCTAACGTATTCAACTTCTACACTGCTCAATCAATCGCAGCAGATGATATGTTGCCCCTATTTACTTCGGCCGTAAAGTCTTCTGAGACCAATCCCTGTCTTCCCACTCCAAATCCGAACGGTACCTCGTCGTATTCGGCACTGATTTGTAATGCCTCCAAAAATAAAGTCCAAAGAAAAGATCTTCATGTGGTAATAATATTAAGAGAGAATAAGACAGTTGATTCCATGTTGGGCTATCTGGGAGGTCAGCTAAACATGAATACCAGCCAGCAATATCAGACTTACGGACCGGACATTACCGCCAACCTTTCTTCAATTGCCTTAAAATACGGCATGAACGACAATAACTATGTAGCGGGTGACGAATCTGGAACGGGACATCAGACGTTAACTTCGGGAATGTTTCATCTAACGACCGAATTATTTGTGCATGTTAATAACGATTTTGGTCTTAGGGGGAATAGGAATAACGATCCAATAAACCAAGTGAATTACACTCATACGAGACTGGCAGATGAAATGCTAAATGCTGGCTATTCCGAAAGAACTTACGGAGGGGATCTTAACGCGAATTCTCCGGCGCTGGCAAATGAGATACCAGAGTCAATATGGGGCAACGCTACTTCAAATGTATTTGCTGGTACTAATACCGATTGGCCCGATACTAGCAGATCGGGTATATTTGACACGGGCACTACCGTAGACTATGGATGGGATACGTTAAATTCGTCGACACCGCCGGCAGATTTTGGCAAACAGATTGGTTTGTGCGGCGGACCCACAGGATTTTGCAACTATCCAGGTGCATCTTCGAGCGATTTTTCCAAATACTCTGTTGCTGGTTGGACTGATAATTACAATTCTTGTGTCTCTAAAGGAAAATCTAATTCTACATGTCAGCAGGCAATGCCGTCACTGTCGATACTTGAAGTTCCCGACGACCACACGGATGTCTTTAACAACGGAAACAATCCAATGATGTGGTCACCTCAAAATATGGTCGCCAACAACGACTATGCCACTGGCCAAATCGTACAGACACTGTCCAGGTCACCTTTCTGGAAGAATACATTGGTAATGATAATTGAAGACGACACTCAATTCACCGGAGATTCTATAAATGCTTTGAGGTCATATATTGTCACTGCGGGAGGATTGGCTAAGACTTTGGGTCGCAACAAGCAAGTAAGCGATCAGGTTTCTTCATTCTGCTCAATTGATAAGACGGTAGAAGATCTGTTTGGGTTAAAAACTATGGCTCCTTGTGATGCCACTGCGATGCCTCTCGATTCGTTGGTCGTTAATTCTATTCCTACTGTGCCGCCAGCGATCTATACTGCGATAGTTCCAAGCACACCGCCATTTAATCCCTATCCGAGTTCTGGGTCAGAAAGGTTAAAAACTTGGTGTTCGACTAATGCACCCAATGGAATCGGGTATTACTCTATGTTGCACAACAAATTTGTGGAATGTTTGGGATCTTACATTGGCGGATTGGCGGCAACTTTAAACATAAATCATCTTTAAATATATTTTGAGATTTAATTACAATGAATTATCTGTCTGCAGATTGAGATTAAGCGATCTTAAACATTCTAAGTTGTTAGTGGATGATTCCGCCTATAGGCAAATTCACTTACCGTATACATACACTTATTAATCGTGTCTACTTAAGTCCTTTTGGACAAGTGACTTTTTGCCGGTTTTTTTAGACCATATAAAAAATGAGCTCATTAGTAAAATTAATATAACCGCAAATATTTCATCGGCTACGAAATATTTAATATATGAAGGCATGTAGTATACCCTTACGTGCCACTTGCCTTTGGGAATATTGATCACCTGTATTGGGGTATCTTGTTTGACTTTAATAGCTACAACCGATCCATCGGTCAGAGAAGTTGCGGTAGCTTGAAATCCCGGAGCATAAGTTTGGTTGATCATAACCATTGTGTTTTGATTTGAATCAACGTTAAAATTTAGCGTACCGTTTGCGCCCATGGTTGATTGACCTATTTTGACCTGTTTTGAAAAAGTCCTTAAAAATGGTTGTGCACTCTCGGTGTATACACTTATCTCGTTTGCGGTAGATACATATTTCCAGGTGGGATAATACAATTGATTTGAAAGGGGCCCGTTTAAGTAGTTGGGCTGAAAACTTTCGTAGGAATAAAATTTCGGAGGAATATCTGATATGTAGTTTGATCGGTAAGTTCCGGCGATGTAGACACCTACGAATTTAAGGGATTTATTGAACTGTACAATTGAAAGTTGGTTATGTTTACAGGAAACGCTTACGGGATTGACCGGATAAAGGTGCCCTTTGGTATCGATCAGGTAAGCTTTGGGAACTGAACACCTTGCCACTTTGACGCTGAAACTTTCCAAAGTGGTCGGAATACCGAAATACCAGCTTGAAGGCGCACTGGGATTCATTTTAATCGCGTAAGTATTTGGGTTTGACGGGAAATATGAATTAAAGTTTTGAGGCGGACTGTAAGCTTTGGTTACATCTAGAAATTTTAAAATTCCGTTGCTAAAATCTTCCGGATTTAGTACCATATTCCCATGGGTTTGGGTAATGCGGTCGTAATTTTCCAAAGATAGTGATTGGTACCCTTGAGCTGAAAATTGTTGTGTAATTACGTTAATATCTGGCCAGTTTGCGTTAACGAGTTCTGCGGCAGGATATACGTATGGGTCATCTATTACGAATTTGTGGATTCGATTGCTTTTCGTAGATTGTAGGTATTTTGCTCTATTTAATATAGCCAGTTCGTTGCTTAATACCGTGGGAGATTGACCTTGTCCAGTGTCCACGGTTATTACGGCCGTAAAATTGAACAATAAAATATCGACTGCGATAAGTAATGCCGTAACAATGAGTTTAGCTTTACTGAGGGTAATTTTGTGATGCGAAAATAGGAGCAGTAGTATAAAAAGGTCAACGATCAGTTGTGCAACAAGCCACGGTCGAAGGGTGGTGGCCGTTGAATTAGGTAAGATCGACGTTCCGACAATTTCAGTGACTTTTATCGGATCAATTATTGCGACAATTAGAAATATGATAGTACCAATGCAAAAATATTTTGTAATATTAAGTTTCGAGATGTTTTTTGTTATCTGCTCAATGATGAATGCCAGGAAAAACGTAAAAGCAAAGTCGACTTCCAGAAGATTTCTGCCCTGGATTCTTTCCGAGCCATAGATGGGAATATGAATCATTATTCCGCCGAAAAGATTACCCGCTATGTATGCTAAAAATAGACCTGTTAAGGCGACGTAAAAAAATGGAGTCAAATAATTTGATTTCGCTCTATAGATACGGTGTCTAAGGGAATACTCAAAAAAACCCAAAGTGGCCAGTAAACCCATGTAACCGGAAACTTCAACGATATTGGTTATGGCAGTTCCGAAAAACCCCGGACCTTCTAAGCCTTGTGAAGTACCTAAAATAGCGGGTGCAAATAACATCGAGATCCAACCCGGGAACGGAGATGATTGATTAAAAAATCCGATTGAAGCCGAACTTCTTTGAGATTCGCTTATAAATATGAGTCCAGGTCCGCTTTGCAAGCTGGACGCTATAATTCCGACACAAAGTGCCAGTAAAATTGTTAAAGCGAAGTCAATTCTTGTTCTATTTGGTATCCTTCGGATAAAGTTGCGATTGTCATTTTCTTCTGATTCCGTAACGCTACGTGAAAACAGTACGTATGCCACAAATATTGTATAGATTATCAGGTCATCGGTAATTGCTCGCGTGGATCCTGATAAAAAAATAAAGCCCCACAAAAGTGAGGTTAATGTAATTTCTCCAATTGTTGCCGACAAAATACTTTTAATGTGTAGGTTCGAAAGATGATTTAACTTTGAAGTTGTCGAACCGAGCACAATTAATAACCATGGCATGAACGACATCGCCTGTATCAAATCCAAATGCGCAACTTGGATTGCCATTGAGCCCGAACCCACAAAGCAGATCGAAGCGATAACTGTTGTAACTTGTGAAAATCGATAGCATCTCAGCAAAATATAAATTCCTGAAAGCGCAACAAAATAGGCAATTATTTCGTTTAAAACCCAAGCTAGCACCGGTGAAAGAAATGCAAATAGGAATGTTGTGGGGTAAAGCGATCCTGCGTTAAACCCAGCTAACAATGGAGTGCCGGAGAAGCCGTAGGGATTCCATAAGGGCAGGTGAAAAGATGCAATCTGTTCTCCAGAAAAAATTCTGAGAGGAAAATTTTGGATAACATCGTCTCCGGGCATTATCGGGCGATTAAAAATTGCCGGTATTGCAAATACTGCGGTTACTCCGCAAAAAAGCGCAATCAATATCCAAAGATCAGCTTTGTTGAGATATCTTTTTAAACTAAATTTTGGCATAAATCAGTTGACTGTGCAATGCGTAAACCATTTAGGTGGCAAAATCTCAAAAAGTAATTTATGGATGTCAAACTATTCTGAGGTTCTTGATACGGTATTAAACGGATTATTGTTTCGATACTCTATTTTAGGTGGTTAAACTGCGGGTTTGTTATAACCTTGTGACTAAGGCTAGATTTCATAAGGAATCGGCGATGAACCCGAAACTTTTGATAAAACTAAACCCGTCAAAATGGTTAATTGAGTGGCCGATTAACCGATTAATTGATTGAAGCCACATAGGAATTAAGATAGGTTTCAGTCCTAATTCGCTCGGTAACAGCTGACCGATTAATAGACAAAACCCCTTTAGACAAATTTAATTGGCAATAATATAAATTTAAGTCTAAACTAGTTTAAAACAGTTTTTTAATTAGCCTGCATTAAGTAACGGTTCTTTTAAAGTTTAATTCATCACGGAATATGTTTAACCTTTAATTTCGATTCGTGCCTAAAGATGAAATTGGAAGTTAGACAAGAAATTGGAAGTTAGACAAGGTCAGGCTTATTTAGAATTTGATTTTAATTAATTAATTCTGAGCACCAGTGTCTTAATGAATAACAGATCTAATTGTTTGCATTTTTAAACCGAATTGATCAGTAGCCACACTGACTTAACTAATAACTACAAAAATTTATACAATATGGAAAATCGTAAACTGAAAATAGCGTATCTGGTATATCGCGGCAATCCGCGTTGCGGGGGGCAAGGGGTATATACTAGGCATCTAACAAGAGAGCTCGTAGAGATGGGACACTATGTAGAGGTGTTCTCTGGACCCCCATACCCAGATCTTGATCAACGGGTGAAGCTAAACAAAGTTGAATCGCTGGATCTGTATCGTGAACCAGATCCGTTTAGAACACCCAAATTAGGTGAATTTAAAAATCCGATCGATGTAATGGAGTATTTGATTATGTTGACGGCGGGTTTCCCTGAACCTCGAACATTTTCGTGGCGAGTGAGAAAGATGCTTAAACAGAGGTTGGGCAATTTTGATATCGTACACGATAACCAGTGCATAGGATCTGGTTTGTTGGGGATAATGAAAGATGGCTGGCCGCTGTTGGGAACCATACATCATCCTATTACCGTAGATAGAGACTTGGATTTAAGCCACGCAACGACATTTAAGCGAAAATTGTCTTTGTATAGATGGTATGGATTCTTGGGAATGCAAAAGCGCGTAGGGCCAAAGTTACCGAGAGTGGTAACGGTTTCTAATTCGTCGAAAAAAGATATTCATGCACAGTTAAGGGTACCACTTGAAAAGATGCACGTGGTACCTGTGGGTGTTGACCACGAGCTGTTTCGGCCAAAGCCTGAAATTGTAAAAATTCCCGGTCGAATTATGACTACCGCATCGGCCGATGTCCCCATGAAGGGCCTAATTCCTTTGCTGGAAGCGGTGGCAAAAGTTAGAACCGAAAGGGAAGTTTCTTTGGTGGTCATCGGAAAGCTGAGATCTGAATCCGAAGTTCCCAAAGTTTTAGACAGATTAAATATTTCCGATGCAGTCGAGTTTGTTCACGGCATAACTGACGAGCAGATTGTAGAACTGTACGGACAGTCGGAGATGGCCGCCGTTCCTTCTCTCTATGAGGGTTTTTCATTGCCAGCCATAGAGGCGATGGCTTGTGGAGTGCCTTTGGTAACTACCTCTGGGGGTGCTTTACCCGAAGTTGTCGGTAATAACTATGAAACCGCAATAATAGTAAATCCAAATGACCCTTCAGCTTTGGCAATGGCGATCATCGAATTGTTGGATGATCCGGAGCTTCGCAGGCGTTTGGGTAAAGCTGGCAGAGAAAGAGTGATGTCAAAATATACTTGGAGAAATACGGCCGAAGGGACTTTAGAACAATACTACAAATTATTGAAACTATAGATGGAATATTAACAAAGTCGTTTGTAGTGCGGTTCAGTTATTTTGTATGACCAGTCAAAGTTGCTAGGTTTTAATTTTAAAAATATCAGTATTTAGGTAAATGTAATTGTGTTAACTGTAGAATACCAAAAGTTGGGTTTAAAGCCCGGTGAATTAATTTTAGATATGGGCTGCGGAGCGGGGCGACATGCTTTCGAGTCGTTTCGACGCGGCGGTAGGGTCGTAGCCTTAGATACCAGCGATACGGAACTTAAAAATGTAGCCGGATTATTCGTGGCAATGGGTCAAGAGGGACAAACCACCAAAGAGGGCAGAGCGTCAGTTGTTCAGGCCAGCGGTCTGGAACTTCCTTTCGTCGATGACTGTTTCGACCGAATAATTGCCTCGGAGGTTTTAGAGCATATCCCCGACGATGCCGCGGCAGTGGCTGAACTCTATCGAGTCCTAAGGCCTCGGGGCCGAATTGCCGTTACGGTTCCGCGATTTTATCCGGAATTGATTAATTGGGCACTTTCGAATCAGTATCATGAGGTACCAGGCGGGCACGTAAGAATATATAGGAAATCCGAGATGATCGAAAGATTAAGGTCCGCCGGTTTAAGATATTTGGGTCATCATTATGCTCACGGTCTTCACTCTCCTTATTGGTGGCTTAAGTGCTACGTGGGAGTGAATCGAGAAGATAATAAAGCGGTAAACTCATATAAAAAGTTTTTAGAATACGAAATTATTAAAAATCCTAATTACCTGTCTTATGTTCGTAAAATTGCCGATCCACTGATGGGCAAAAGCATAATTTTTTATGCGGAAAAGGTATAGATGTTACTCGATAGCTATCAAATAGAATTAACAGCGGATTGGATATGTGATCAGCAGACTGAAGACGGTCTAATTCTTTGGTTTAAAGGCGGACACGGTGATCCCTGGAATCATATAGAGGCCGCTATGGCCTTGTCGATATCTGGAAGAATCGAAGAGGCTGAGCTTGCTTATGAGTGGCTAAGGGTGAATCAACTTGACAACGGCGCTTGGTGGAACTACTATTTGGCCGATTCCGTAGAAGATTTCAGAATTGATACCAATGTTTGTGCTTATATCGCTGTCGGAGCCTTACATCATTTTAAAGTTACCAAAGATATTAAATTTTTGGAAAAAATGTGGGACTGCATTCACAAGGCTCTTGACTATGTTCTGTCGCTTCAGACTGAAGGGGGAGAGATTCTGTGGTGTGTCGAACCAGATGGCTCCTTTGGTAAATATGCTTTGTTGACCGGGTCTTCTTCGATTTTAATGTCCTTAAAGGCGGGGCTGTTGATCGCGTCTGAACTTAAAATTAATATGTTGGATTGGGTGCTTCCGCTATTGAAGTTGAATGAAGCCATTAAATCAAAGCCAGGGAACTTCGAACCAAAAATTGAGTATGCTATGGATTGGTACTATCCAGTACTCAGCGGTGCGATGCAAGGCTCTCTAGGCAAGTCACGAATTGATAAAAGCTTTAAAACATTTGTCGACGGCGAAAAGGGTGTCAGGTGCGTATCGTCGAATGAATGGTTTACGGTGGCTGAAACGGGGGAACTGATCTTGACTTTAAATCAAACTGGCGAGGCGGACACGGCTTTTGAATTATTTGAGTCAACTCATAAATTTCGTCAACCCGACGGCTCGTATTTAACTGGCATAGTCTATCCAGATATGTCTACATTTCCCAAGGATGAATGTAGCACTTATTCTGCTGCGGCTGTTCTTTTGGCAAATTCTGCTTTAGACTTAACGCTACCAGGATCCGATTTTTTCAGATTTTTAAGCAGCGATTTAAATGCGCTTGAAATTTTTTAATCGGCATAGCGGTAAATGTTTTATTTTAATTCGGGTTATAATTCCGTTTAAATCAATAAGTATGCATTCACAGTTGGCAGATTTTCAGTCTTAATTAGTTTGGTATAAATACTATATTTTGCGTTCAGCGTTTAAAACTACACGTAAAGTGTCAGAATTTAGAATTTTAATATCACCTTGTGGTTGTGTATTCACTTAGCGACAACGATTGGCAGTTGTACTTGTCGATTACACTTTAAAATGTTACATTTTGCATGATACTAAATATTGTCAATTTACCGTTTTAACAATTAAATTCTATAATTGCATCCATGCTTTAACTTTTAAGTATTTTGGTAATTCGTTTAATTGTTTAATCGGTCTAATTGACAGTTTTTATTCAAATAAATAGCTTGAAAAGTTTTTTGAAAGTTAAAACTTTTCAAGCTGAAGAATCGGTATAGTTGCCGATTTGAAAAGTAATATGAAAGGAAATATTAATATCATGTTTAAAAACAGACAGCAGAAGCATAGAAAGATGGCTTCTAAATTTAGACTTTTAGCATCGGTGGGAATTGCGATAGTGCTTTTTACCGGCATGGGAATGGTGTTTAGTGGTAAGGCGGCGTTGGCCGATACCATTATTCCTTTAAATGGCTCGGTAAATGCAAGCACTTATATTGCCAGCTTGAATACAACTGCCAATTTGCCAAACGGCTCATTTGTCGGGTCGGTTGATTTGACAAATGACCAAATTACGGGTAATCTTTCTTTGCCGGCTGGTTCGATTAACACCAATGTATTCGGATTTGTGCCGATGTCGGCCACGTTTGAAATGGTGCCTGTCGGGTCGGTTACTGGAACCGTAGATCTGAAAACCCTATCGGTGAACGTTACCAGTGTTTTCAATATAAAGTTGACGAGCGCCGAAGTGTTTGGCCTTCCCTTTAATATTGTTGGGAATCAATGTGTAACTTCGACTCCCGTAACGGCGAATCTAAATGGTAAGGTGAACTCGAACCTGTCTGTAGATTTAACTGGTACCTATACCATCCCGTCGTTTGAAAACTGTGGATTCTCCACATTTTTGGTTAATCTGCTCGTACCTGGAGGCGGAAACACAATTACAGCTCAAATTTCATAGTCAGTTTATAGAAAAATAAAAGAAAATTAGGCGAAAACCGGCATAAACAATTCAGTTATGCTGGTTTTCTCTTTGACTCTCAATTCAATAAATCTATATGATGAAGTCAAATAAAATTATGCGGAATGTAGCTGTAAAACATAGTGATCGCAAACGAATTAAAAGACAGATTCTGAAAAATCGCTTGAATCTAAACATTGAGCCCAATTGTTTCCTAAGGTCCGTATTAATAGTGCAACTTGCTATTACTTTGAGTCAGTCGGCAACAGGGCTGTTTTAACGGAGTCACCTATTCCCGGTTCATAAGTTCATTTAAGCTATAGCTTTTTTAATACTTTAAGACTGCCTACGGTGTCGATCTCTTTGAAGGATTTAGAAGAGGTTGCAGCAACAAATACTTCGTAAGGTGCTCTTCCTCCTTGCGACTCGTCTTCAAAGACATCGTGAATTAATAATAATCCGTCGCGTTGAATGAATTGTGACCATCCCAGGTAATCTCCCATCGCTTCAAATAAAGAATGTCCGCCGTCTATAAAAAGCAGAGATATAGGAATGTTCCAGTACCGCGAGACAGTCTTAGAGTTGCCAATGACCGCAATTACACTTTCGTCTAGTTTGGCTAAAGTAATAGTTTTTCGAAATAGCGGCAACGTCTCCAATTTTTCGGTTGTCGGGTCATAAAGTTCAGGATCATGATGTTCCCAACCCAGCTGATTTTCTTCAGAGCCTCGGTGGTGGTCGATTGAAAACAATACGGATCTCTGTTCTTTTGCCGCCGCTCCCAGGTACACCGAAGATTTTCCGCAGTACGATCCGATCTCTATCATTGGGCTTCTGCTCATAGAAAGCATGTCAAGCGCATAGTTGTAGAGTGCCATTCCTTCGTCGTCAGGCATAAATCCCTTTGTGGCTTTTGCAATTTGGAGAAGTTCTTCGTTCATTCTGACGTTAGGTATTCGTTTCCTATGATTGTTGCGGCTTAACCGTACTATCTAAATATACTATAGAGTGCATAAAAGAAAAATCCAATAAATATGATGCCTGCCAGCTTTCGAATTCTGTTTGTGGGAAGAACCTTAAGAAGTGATTTACCTCCAACAATACCGATGGATACGACGGCGACAAGCCCTAAAAAAGCTCCGAGTGCGACAGAAAGAGCCTGGTGATACTTCGCTTCAAGATTAATGGTCGCTATTTGAGTTAGGTCTCCGAATTCACCTAAGAATGTAACGCCAAATGATGTTAATAAGACTTTTCTCATGTGCTTTTTCGGAGTCTGAGCGAGTTTTTCGCCTTCTTCAATCTGCTCTTTTTCATTTGTTAGTATGAGATAGATTCCTCCAGCCAGGAATACTGCCGCAATGATTCCTTCAAGAATATTATGGGGGATTAGCGTTACAATCGTACCGACGGTTACCGATATGGTTACCTGTATTGCAAATGCAAAAGCAGCGCCTAGCCAGACCAACAACCCGTTGTATTTAGATCCCAGTAATATCGACGAGACCATAGTTTTGTCGGGTATTTCAGCTACAAATATAATTACGAAAACGGTTAAAACTGTAACAAAGTTCACGGATCTATTCGGTTAAGTCATTAAAACCGATTACTGCTCTTCAATGGGGAGTGTCACAGTTATAACGTCTTCGACAACATTTGCTGGCACCGGTCTTGAAAAGTAGAAGCCTTGGATTGTGCTGCAACCAAGTTCTGATAATCTTTTGAGTTGTTGCTCGGTCTCTACGCCTTCTGCGATAACATCAAGTTTAAGTGTGTTTGCAACTTGGATAACGGCAGTAACGATGGCCTCATCGTCTTTGTCCTGTCCCAAGCCTATTATAAATGATCTATCGATTTTAACTGACTCCACCGGGAATTTCTTTAGGTAGGTGAAAGAAGAGTAACCAGTACCGAAGTCGTCGATGGCTATCGACACCCCCATGTCGTTAAATGCCTTTAAAATTGTAACGGCCTCTTCGGGGTCTGCCATCAATGTAGACTCTGTTACCTCTAAGACCAGTCTGGTCTTAGTAAAATCTAGATTGGATCCTTCCACGATGTCTTTTACCGTATCTATGAGGCTGGTATCTAGAAATTGTCGGGGAGAAAGGTTAACTGAGACCTTAAAGGGTTTTTTGATATCTGGCAGCGATTCCCATTCTTTGGCATTTCGTAATGCCTCAGCAAGCATCCAGGTGCCTATCGGTACGATAAGCCCAGAGTCTTCGGCTACGGGGATAAAGGTAGCCGGTGATTCAAGGCCGTGTTCTCTTTGCCATCTCACAAGCGCTTCAACTCCTATTGCCCTGCCAGTGGTAGCGTCGACTACTGGTTGGAAATGGGCTCTAAGTTCACCTTTGTTTATTCCTTGCCTAAGCGCACTTTCGAGTTGAAGTCTTCCAGCTGATTCAAATCCGCTGGTTTCGTCCATGATAACATAACGTCTTCGTCCTCTGTCTTTAGCTCTGTTCATGGCGGCGTCTGCATTTCTTATGATGTCATCAGCCAATAGCGTTCTCTCGGTTGACTCGGCAATTCCGACTGACAGAGAGATGTGATATGGTTCGTTGTTAATGACAATCGGCTCATCTAAACTCTTAATGAGTCTGTCTCCGAGCGAACCTAATGACGTGAGCTCATCAGCTTCGTCGCACAAAATTACAAATTCGTCTCCACCAAATCTAGCTACGGTATCTGACGGTCTGAAGCATGCCTTTATTCTCTGAGCGACGGCAACCAATATTTGATCACCCACAGAGTGGTTTAACGAATCATTTATTATCTTAAATCGGTCTATGTCTGCCAACAAGACTATGATCCTGCTCTTGCTTTTCTGGCTCCTAAGTAGTGCCTGTGACACTCTGTCTACGAAGAGCGCTCTGTTGGGCAGACCGGTCAGCGGATCATGGAGTGCTTGATATTCCAAAGCAGCCTTAGCCTGCTTGGTATCCGTGATATCTCTAATTACAAGTTGAACCCCTGGTTCTCCGTCATAAACTATGGGAATGCCGATTACCTCAACGTGGATCACCTGAGCGTCAAGACTTAAAAGTCGGATCTCAATCGGGTGCATTTCTCCGCCTTTATCAACGGGTTCAAATGCGATATTTGCCAATTCTCTGTCATCAGGATGTACCAGATCGATTATAAGAGTCTGTTTGAGCTGATCTAACGAAGTGGCGCCGATAAGTCTGAGGGCGGCGGGATTGGCATATACGATGGAGCTTTCTTTATAAACTGCCATGGGCTCTGGCGATCTTTCTACCAGCCTTCTGTATCTTCCTTCGCTTTCGGCAAGTTCGAGTAAGGCTACGTGACGACTTGTAACGTCTCGGGTCACCGAAAGTATCGCGTTAATTTCAGGGTTGTCCGTTAGATCATAGGCCGTAGTTTCAACGGTAAGCCAGGTGCTTTCGGGACTCAAGAGTCTAAATGACACTGGACCGAAAACCTTCTTGGTTTCTTGTCCGATTTTACTGAACTCCATTACAACCCTGTTTCTGTCCTCCGGGTGAATTTTGTCAAATACCGGTTGAGTTGTAAATGATTCCGAAATGTCTTTAAAAAATTCAAATGAAGACTGGGATGCCCATATGACTCTTCCATCCAAACTTAGAAGAGCTATGAGATCAGGGGTATTCCCCGTTAAAAACCCCCACAGCACCGCTTTTTGGCTGTGAGTTAGTCTGCCTTCGATATGTGACATTTCATTGTCGTTTTCCAATTTGAATCCTAAGTTTATATTCTATAGTAATTTATTATGCTCTTGCCCTTGCAGAATTTACTTGATTTATATTAACGGCCCAAGATAAATCTATTGATAAGGCTTAAGTTGCAAATTGACAAGTTAACGAACCCGCCAAAAGTCTGCACCTAATCAACTCAAGTCCAGACTAACATTATTTCTCTGTTTTTAGCGTTCCGAACAAAAACACGTGTTATAAAAATTTCGTTATAAAAATTATAGGGTAAATATATTTTAATAGGGCCGTGACTTAAAATTTGCTTGTATTTCCAGTCGATCTATTGTCAAACGTTACAGTTTAAACTGTAAGAAGCGACTGTAAAATCTTAGCACCAACCTAATCGTATTTTCAGAGTAATAGATATTAATTTCTGTCAAAGTTTTAATGTCAAACTCAACTCAGTTAAAGCAGCGAATGATCTCAAATCGTCTCATCGATTTGTTTTAATGATTCTCTGATTCTGATATTGAATTTAACCGCTATTTCCAATCTTTCCCTTGCCTGTCTAACCGTTAGGTTTGATGCCTCAACGGGGTGTTCGGCTAGAAAGTGATCTACTTTGTCTAAATAAAGTGATTTTGAATCCGAATCAATCGAAGTTAATCCGCGAATTCCATCGAGCATACGCGGAATCGTGGGGCTTGGATATCTTTCAAACATTAAACTGAAGTTTTCTTGCATGAAGTCTAAAGTCGCCCCCTGGGTGTTTTTGTCGAACAGCATTGACTGAATTATAAAAGGTGCATTTTGTGTTCGAATCTCATCCATAGTCATATTTAGAGTTCTCTGTATTAGAGCTTTATCGCAAAATGACGACATTGCATTTAAAAATCTCATTTCATCTTGAGGGCTTTTAGGATTTTGATAACCGTGATATACGGATTCATAGTCCTCAGTCCGATTCACATCTGCTACTACATCGAGAACCGCTCCTACTAGATCGGGATCCGGCCATTTATCTTGATTAATCATAAGATCAAATTTCTCTAATGCATCGTTCCTAATCCTGTCATTTTTCCCCGTCACTCCCAACGTTCTATAAATTAGCGATCTAAAGGATTTCCGATTTTCTGGTTCGTTTATTCCTTGGTCGATTCCAATATTGTTGATTACGGGTTCAAAAAGTTTGTTGCAGGTCTGACTAATTTGATCGTCGAATGTCCCTGCACTTGCTTTATATAGAGAATTGATAGCAGACGATACTATTGCCCACATATTTATGTCGTATGTTTTGGAGTCTCTTATCAATTTGGCGATTTTTAAGAATTCATCTAAATCTGATTTCTCTCTAATCGTGTTTGACCAACTGTCTGAAACTAAATTAAATTGTTCCAAAGTACTTAAAGCCGACCAGTTGTTCAGTAGGTTTTCAAAGATTTCATTCGAATAGGATGTTCTGTAAAAGCCGTAACCGTTGCCATTTGCACTTAAAGATTCTGATTCTCCCAATTCAACGTCAGAGCTTTCTGAGCTTAAAGCAAGGTGAAGGTTTATTAAAGACTGTTCTTTCGATGCAATGGGCTTGACGACTAAAGGTACCATCCAATTCGATCCTATCGCACCTTTAGTTTCGTAATAAAAAGAATTTTGCGAAATCTCGTATGATTTTGAATCCGTCTTTTTTACCGAAATCAGCGGATAACCTCCTTGGAAGATCCAAGTATCCATCATCTTTCGTACCGAGAAAGATTCAATTATTCCGTTTGGCAACGGGTGTCTTTTGGTGGCAGCTTCCAGGGCATCCCACAGGTCTGATGTTTCTGTGTTGGAATATTTGTGAGTTTGCAAATAGTCTCTTATCCCGTCTTTAAAAACCTCCGGTCCAATAAATTGTTCCAGCATTCTAAGTACCGCAGCTCCTTTTTGATACGTTAGTACGTCAAACATGGCTTCGGCTTCTCGGGGATGAAATACCTCAAATTCGATAGGTCTTGTAGTTGACAATGAATCCACACCCATCGCCGCTTCCCTAGAAAGACCAAAAGTTACCCATCTGTCCCATTCGGGTTTAAAGCTGTCAACCGCAAGCATTTCCATGAAAGTTGCAAATGCTTCATTAAGCCATATCCCGTTCCACCACTTCATGGTAACTAAGTCACCAAACCACATATGGGCTATTTCATGGGCCACTACGTCGGCCACTCTTTCTAAATCTGCCCGGCTCGCATTTTCTGGATTTGCTAGAAGAGCCGTTTCCCGAAAAGTCACGGCGCCTAAATTTTCCATAGCCCCGAAAGCAAAATCGGGTAATGCTATCAAATCCAGTTTTTTCCCGGGATATGGAATTTTAAAGTACTCGCTAAAAAACTTTAGCGAGTGTTCTCCAGCTTGCAGTGCAAATTCCGTCATGGAACCTTTGCCCGGTACATGAATGACCCTAAGTGGTATGCCGTCGACATCAACCTCTCGGCTCGATTCAAGATTGCCGACGACAAACGCAACTAGGTAAGTTGACATTTTCATTGTTTTTTGGAATTCGACTAATCTTGTTCCGACGCTGGTTTCGGTCTGTTTTTCAATAGGCCAATTTGAAATTGCCATTAAGTCGCCGTCAACTTCCAAGGTCACTTTGAATGTTGCCTTTAGCTGAGGTTCATCGAAGCATGGAAATGCCCGCCTGGCATCGGTAGCTTCGAAATGTGTGGTTGCAATTACCTGTTCGTTCTCGTCGCCGTCAATAAAAGTTGATCGGTAAAAACCCCTAAGTTTGTCATTTAAAATGCCCTCAAAGACTATTCCTAAATAAGTTTCACCGTTGTAGTCTTTAGTTGCAGTTAAAGTTATTCGCTCAAGTTCTTCGTCTAAAGACGAGCTTATCCACTCTAATGATGAACTTGGCTTAGATCCCAGTTCCTCTGAGTTTATATCGTCTAAGGCGATGCCTTCAAATGTGCTTAGGCTTTCGCTTGCGTTATTTGTCACAAAAGCGGCCACGACCTTCAACTCTGCACCGTTTAAAGTAATCGTCTTGGTGGGTTCGGCAATATTAACTTTAATGAGAACTTTCCCTAAAAACTTTGCGTCAAGCAAGTTAGGTTTTAAATAGATATCATAGGATTCGGGTTTTACGTTGACATCTAGGCGATAGTCCTGCGTGCGAAGTGATTCGTTAGATAAGTTTTGCATAATTTAATATTAGTCATCCGATCGTGACGGAAGTTTCTATAAGCTTAAGACAAACTCGTCGAACCTAAATTTTGAATCGTGATTGATTGTAGAACAGATGCGACTGACCCGATAGTGGGATCGTGTTAATGGCAAAAAAAGCGTAAATATATAAAAATTGGTAAGTGAAAAATTGTATCTAATATATTCGGGTTGATAATCAGAGATATTTTCGTTATTTGTTATTTAAACAGTAGGTAAAAACATAGTATTCTATGTCTCTATCTCTCAGCCAGTCTTGCGACCAACTGACCCCCCGCACCTGCAACGCCAGGGACCGCTTCTTCCACCG
>JAJZNL010000045.1 GCA_021852345.1 Actinomycetes bacterium | reverse complement strand
GATCGCACGGACCCACGGACGCGTATGTACACCCTTCAACTTCTCGACAGGCGACATCGACAGCGGTGGAACTTGCCGGTGGAAGAAGCGGTCCCTGGCGTTGCAGGTGCGGGGGGTCAGTTGGTCGCAAGACTGGCTGAGAGATAGAGACATAGAATACTATGTTTTTACCTAGTGTAGTATCTGAGACGGCATCAACCTGCTGTAGCCAATTAGCCAATTGGTGCGGAGCTGAAGTTAATATCGAATCGGGTTGCGGTGCAGATTGAATGATATTGATTGATGAGTTGGAATAGGAACCCAAGAGAGGCATGCTACCTGCATATATTGTAATGGCATCAATCATCCATGGCGTATTCACGCTGTTTTGTGAAAATATAGCTAGTCTAGTTTGATTATTTCCTTCAAAATCTTTTCCCGCCATTTGAGCTAAAAAGTAAGCAGGGTAAGAGGTTTGATTTGGAGCCGTAAATGAAATTTGGGAGTAATTTAGAGGCCAGGGAGAACAACCGCAGGCAAGCGCTCCCTTTAAAGAGTCGATTGCCGATGGGATGGCATATTGGGAAAGTGCAGAATAGTTTTGTTTTAACAACTGTGTCGTGAATGAATTCCAAACGTTGTTGATAACCGATTGTTCAATCCGGGAATTTAGAATAGATCCGGATATCGATTTAGAGGCACCGGTTTCTTCTGGGTTCGAGGTTGTGGCGCCTGGCTGATAGGTACTGTGGTTGTGCAGCGCGGCATTGCCTGGATTCGTATTATGCGAACTGTTCTGAATTAAATTAACGCTCGGTCCTAACTCGTAGATTGCCAGCGATATGATCAAGATTAAAATAACCACCGGAATTAATATAGCAGTAACAATTATTTTCCAGTTGCGGTACTCCGAATTGTTACGATTGTAATAATCAGCAATTTGTCCGTGTGTCTGATAGGCAAGTTGTGAAGCGTTGTCAGGATAGTTGTAGTTTACAGGCTGATCAATTGGGTTTTTATTGTTGCTGCCGTTATCCTTTGAAAAACTTGTTGGACCAATCCCATGGTTGAAGGTTGGATAATTTTCGTTTTGGTATTGTTTTTGTTCGTCTTGTAACTCTGCCGAATCGAAGTAGTTTTGATATGATAAAGAATTGTCGTTGCTTTCAGAACCGTTATCGGAATCTAACAAACGCCATACTCCAAAAGTATCCTGCTGCCACCGTTTTTCGCTTCCTTCACCCATATTGGCCTTATCTCACTTAGCCTGTAATTTTTATTACACTTTATCCATTTTTTACTTGAATGATTTTTCTTTGATTCCAAGCTACGTTAACTATTAATATATATTCACTTTGAACCGAATCTATCAACAAACGCTATGAACAATAAAATTCTAATGAAAACTTTATGCAAAGTTAATTAAATCCAAGCGCAATGAGTTAATTCTGACAATATCAATAAGATCGTTTTTGGATTTATGATAGCTATAAAAGTCGGTGAGATATCTTCCAATGTTATTTCCATCACAGGCGATGTTGTACGATAGCTTTAAGTAAAGAATTTAGTACTTACATGACATTTGCTCATGGAATATTAAGGTCGCTGACAGTTCTTCAAATGCGAGTTTTGGTAATTAAAATACCTATTTGGCTTTCAAATCGAATTAAATACTTAAATCGCAATTTATCAATTTCGTTATGTTTAGATTTTGTCGTACTTGGTATAAAATATAAGTTGTTGCAATTTATTTAAAAAGAGGAAATCAAGTGGCTGAAATTGAGATTGGTATCGGTAAGTACGGGAGACGGGCATATGGATTTGACGATATTGCCATAGTACCTTCGCGAAGAACCCGAGATCCCGAAGACGTTGATATTACTTGGGAAATAGATGCGTTTAAATTTGAGCTGCCTTTAATGGGCTCTGCGATGGATGGAGTAATAAGTCCACAATCGGCAATTGAAATCGGAAAGCTGGGCGGAGTTGGAGTACTTAATTTAGAGGGTTTGTGGACCAGATACGAAGATCCCAATTCTCTATTAGAGGAGATAGCCTCGTTGGAAAGCGGAAAAGCTACGGCAAGAATGCAACAGATATATCAGGAACCGATAAATCTTGATTTGGTTGTTCAAAGAATTCAAGAGATTAAATCCGCTGGCGTAGTTGCATGTGCTTCGGTAACGCCGCAGAAGACGGAATTTATGCATAAGGCAATAGTTCAAGCCGAACTCGACCTACTGGTTATACAAGGCACCGTAGTCTCGGCTGAACACGTTTCCAAGAATGAAGAACCTCTTAATCTTAAAAAATATATTAGAGAGCTTGACATACCAGTAGTTGTGGGAGGGTGTGCGTCATATCAGGCAGCTCTGCACTTAATGAGAACTGGAGCCATGGGAATCTTAGTGGGAGTCGGTCCAGGAAATGCGTGTACGACCCGAGGAGTACTTGGAATAGGTGTTCCCCAAGCTACTGCTATCGCCGATGCCGCTGGTGCTCGTGCCAGACATCTGGAAGAAACGGGAGTCTATGTACAAGTAATTGCCGACGGCGGTATGTCTCGCGGCGGTGATATTGCTAAAGCTATAGCATGTGGAGCTGACTCAGTGATGTTGGGATCGCCCTTAGCTTGCGCATACGAGGCGCCTGGCCGAGGTTATCATTGGGGTATGGCTACTTTTCACCCGACACTTCCTAGAGGCGCCCGAGTTAAAGTTGACCAAAGGGGTTCCCTTAAAGAGATACTTTTAGGCCCAGCTCACGAAAATGACGGAAGAATGAATTTATTTGGGGCATTAAAGACATCCATGGCAACTTGTGGCTATGCAACGATTAAGGAGTTTCATAAAGCCGAAGTTATGGTTGCTCCGGCCCTTCAAACCGAAGGTAAGGCTCTCCAGCGCAGTCAGCACGTGGGGATGGGAAGTTAATCCGACACCTGTTCCATTTTTTTGGCTAAAATAGAAGAATATACTATTGGAGGACAATTGGATACTTCTGAAGCAGGGGCACACATATGGATGAAAAAAGGACTTTGCAGGGATCTTGACCCTGAGCTTTTCTTTCCAAGCGATGGTGCGGGTGTTATAAAAGCTAAAAAAGTCTGTAAAAAGTGTAAAGTGATGGACAACTGCTTGGAATACGCTCTTGCTAATCGAGTTGATCACGGAGTTTGGGGAGGCGCTTCTGAAAGAGAGCGTAGGCGAATTCTAAAGAAGAGAAAAAGCGAAATCGGTCAGGTCTTAACGGTCGTGTCCAACGCCGAAGATTATTAAGCAGACTATTAATTTGAGTTGTTAGAATCCGTAATTAATATCAGTGAGGGTAAAGATAAGTCACTGATTCAAGAACTTAAACAGTCTTGCTCAAGTTCGTTATTGGATGTTCATATAGATGCGTTGCACAATAGGAGTGTTTTTACGCTGGCCGGGGATAATGTAGTCTTTGATGTAAAGGCGCTTGTTTCAAAAGCCGTTAAAAATATTGATCTGAGCCGACACAAAGGCATACACCCAAGGTTTGGCGCTGTTGATGTAGTCCCTTTTATAGTGTTACCCGGATTGGCTGACACTTTATTGGAGGAGGCCGTGGAAGCCAGAGATTCGTTGATTCGATGGTTTTGCGATGAATTAAAAGTTCCTGCTGTTTCTTATGGCCCCGAAAGGTCGCTTCCCGACTTACGTAAGTTGTTAATTGAAAAAAACTCAAAACTCTACGATGAGGATCTTTTTTCATCAAAAACAGGAGTGACCGCGGTGGGAGCAAGAAAAGCTCTTGTTGCCTATAATATAACGGTTAAGAATCTAAGTCTTCAAGAAGGTAAAATTATTGCCGACAGTTTGAGGAGCAATGAGCTTCGAATACTGGCTTTTGGCTACGAAGACAAGATTCAGATATCCTGTAATTTAATCGCGCCCTGGGTACTTAACCCCGACCACGTATATAGAGCGGTCGATGCACTTGCTAAGGATATGGGTGGCAAAGTGCACAAAGCAGAGCTTGTCGGTTTGTTGCCACGTGGTGTTTTGGATGCAATAGATGAAGATATATGGGGAAAGCTGGATTTAGGGATAACTAAGACCATCGAATATAGGCTTAGCTTAAATCAAAATTAAATCAGGCCACTGTCGGTTAACGTTTTATCGTTGTTTGGCATTTATTGAAATTTAATCGAAAAACTCTATGTGGTCCATGAAGTATTATCAGCTCGGTTGAGAACGTTAATGCTAAATTGCCAAATGTCTTTCGTAGACTATTTCAACAACAGGCTAATTGGCGTACAGTGCTTATTAAGCTTATTAAAACAATTACTCTTAGATGAACTTTCTATTGCTGGCTGTTGGTAATAGATTCCGTCCACTGGTTACCGTCCCAGTAACGCATAACATTTTCTTGCGTCGGATCTTTATACCAACCCGCAGGCGGCAAACTATTGTTGGGATTAACTGTGGCGAGCGGAATGGGGGCAGATACGGGATCTTGACCTTGCGCTCCCTGAACATTCGAATTTCTAACGTTTGCAATAAGCTCTTCGGCATTTTGCTTTGGCATAACTTGAGTAAGTCCGCACTGTATACAAGTTATTTGAAACTTCTTCTGCATCGGGATTACCGGAATAAAAAATAACGTAAACCAGTAAGTAAACTTCATAAGACGATGGGCTGCGGTATGACCGTTTCTACAAGCCATCGAAATTGTAGCCAAGACCAACGCCTTTCGCCGAGTCCCAAAAATAAATATCACCTATGCCTCCTCACATATTCCACCTATTACAAGAATGTGCACTCTTGAATTCCATTATAGCAATAAAGTACAAATGTTGCAGATTTTAGAAAAAGCACAGAAATTTAGATCACCGTATTAATCAAGAAACAATGATAATTGAAGCCAATGGTAATTAAAACTTGCAGTGACAAAATTCAATTAATGTACCACGGAATGTTATATACGGAATGTCATATTCTGAAATCGGGAACATTCAAATAATAAAACGACTTGCGACGTTATGATCTCTAAGTTCATTCGTTTTTGTTGTAATCTATCCGTTTTGCTGGAATCACGAGTACCCGTTATTCAACAAATTTGTATGCTAAAAGAGCGCAATTTTAATTCTTAGGCGTTATAAACCGCACGAAGGTCGAATTCTACTAATTGGTATTCTTATGATGCAGAAATTCTGGCAACGGTTCTGGGTCTGATCAATGATCTGGCCCGTCTTATTCTACGTCGTTCCCGTTCGCTCATGCCTCCCCAAATCCCAAATTTTTCACCGGTTATGATGGCATATTCCAGGCATTCTTCTCGAACTACGCATCCTTTACAAACCGATTTAGCCTCTTTGGTGGAGGCTCCTCTTTCGGGATAAAACAGTTCCGGATCAACTCCCATACAGTTGGCGCGTTTCTGCCAACTCATGTCATGCTCTCCGAATATAAGTTGTATGGCTTCCATGTCTTTAAGCCCCCTTTTCCTGTTTACAGCTATGTAATTACATTTATGTAATTATTACATGTTATCACAAAATAAGCAAGAAAAATTACGCTCGGTGAAGTAATGCAGTCACTAATAGTGATATTACAACCGCTTTCTGGTCTTTTTATTATTCATAAAATCCATTAATACATATTTACCTAAGTTTTCATTGGACGTAAAGAATGCTTTACCTTTGTTCAATTCGGTAATTGTTTTGACAAATCCCGTTAAAAATATGGTTGATTCGAGCATAAATGTGTTAATTCGGATGTCTGATTTTGTGCATCTTAAGACTTCGGCTAACGTACGGTCGACGGTCTCTTTGACGGGGGGATAGTGAAAAAAAGGCTTTCCGTATCTGTCTATATGAGCAGTAGGTTCGCCGTCGGTGATCATAATGATCTGTTTTTGTCCAACCCGTCCATTTAAAAGTTTTCTTGACACCGCAAGTCCGTGCGCCATATTGGTCCCGAACCCATAGTTCCAAGTTGTTCCCGGTAGTTCGTTGTATTTAATTTCAAAAGCGGTTTCAGAAAATCCTACTATTCCAACGTAGTCCTTGGGGTATTTTGATGTGATTAAAGACCACAGAGCCAAAGCTACTTTTTTTGCGGGTAAGAAATTTTCCTTCATTGGCATCGATAAGGATAAATCGAGCATTATAACCGTGGCTGCTCTTACCGATTCTTCTTTTTTAATTATCATAAAATCGTTCTCGTAGAGTTTTACGGGAACGGTTGGTCCGTTGTTGAAGACAGCCTGCTTTACGGTCGAAGTTATATCCAAATCCATGGAATCGCCGAACTCGTATTTTGCCAATACGTCTGAAGAGTCGATTCCCTGACCGATTTTAACTGTTGAATGCAAATCAAACATTGAGCTTTTTAAGTCGCCAAAAAGCTCGGTAAGTGCTTTCCCCGCTATCTTCGAGAGCCCTTTCGGAGTCAATTTCAGGGTGTCTTTATCTCTGTTGATTAAGCCTGACTTTTCCAGCGTGCCTCCGAGGCTTTTTAATGCCTCGATGGAGTCACTTACTTCATTGCCTAGAAGCTTTTTGACTTCATCTAAATCGATATCAGTAAGGGCACCCGAACTGTAGGCTTGGTTTAACATGAACTCCAAATCGGAAAGTCTTCCAAGAGAGGTAAGCTCAGATGGAGGTTGAGGGCTAAAGTTATTGGAATTTGAATTAAACCCATTGGGAAAATTTTCGCCCATACATTTACTCAAGTTGTTTGCAAGTCTGTTAAGTTGCCAGTTAAGGTCAAAGTCAGAAAGCAAGGAGGCCTGCATCCTAAGGAATTGTTCACGCTGATCTTCGGACATTGAATTTAACATCTGTTGAGAAGCCACCATTTGTGCAGTCAAAAATTCCAGTAATTCCGATAAATTTTTAAATTCACCCGGGAACAGATCGTGGTATTTTTCCATGAAGACTTTAAAATCGTTTTCAATATTTTCATTGTTAAGCTGTTTTTCGATCATTGCATTAATTGCGTCGAGCGCCTCTTTAATTCTTAACAATGCACCCGAATCCATCGAATCGACAGCATTTTTCATGTCGTCCAAATATCGTTCCAGCAGTCTTTGGGTAATATCCTCTTTAAGCTTTTCAAACAGCTTTTCGGCTTCGGACGAACTGAAGTCATAACTGTTTAACGAATTAATCTTGCTGGCAATATCTTCGCCTAAAAACTCTAGACTTAGTTCTTTTAAAGTTAGCGCTTCGTTTGCAATATCCTTTTGACGTGTATTGGTCGAATCCTCCAAAAGCTGTTTTAGGTTATTAATCTGATTTTTTTCTGTTTCGATGATCTGATCCAGTTTTGATTCAACGTCATCGTAGATCATTAAAGGGTCTCCTCGATCCTTAAGCTCTTGTTTTTTTTCTTTAATGAGGTCGAGTATGTCTTGAATTCCCATAACTTCGCGACCATTTTCGTCGGTAAACCCTTGCCTTAAAAGTTTTCTGAGAGCGGCGTTTACGTCTCCGTGAAATATTATGTCATCTATGATTTGATCCAGCAGGTCTGAGTCGGTTGCAAACAGCGACTCTTGGCTGCCGTCCCATTTTGAATAATTAAAGTGATTTAAAGCACTCATTTTCCCTGCAATTTTTGTTCCTGTAATTTCAGTTTTTGTCCGGTCCTATCTGTTGAATTTTAAGTCAGCATGTCGGGTGGTGTAAACGAAGTTTGTGCCGAAGAAATTTTTGTTGAGTCGTTTTATAAGGTGGAGCCCTTCCAATATAAATTCCATACAAGACGCCGCTTCACTTGAGAATTCGTTTAATTCGTCAGTCGTATCAGGTGAAAACGTAGTTCCAGGGTTCATGGATTTGATGACGTGAACTACGGCTTTTTTAATTTCGGGGTAGTCATTTAATATCTTAATATAATGGCTATTATCTAGGTCATCTGCGCAGTCCATCACTAGACCGTTGTCGAACAAAGCCACGATCGGTCCGACGAGTTCTGGCGGAATTGAATCTTTAAATACATGCAAGATTGCGTTGTGGAGGGTTTTAATTATAATTTCAGTCTCGTCGTTATCAAATGTCTCAAGTTCGACTTTACCTAAAGTTGAATCAATCAAACAATTTAAATCACTGATTCTTACGGACGTTTTAGTTTCGTTATTGATTATCGCTCTCCGAATGGCATTTGAGGCCGCAGTTTCAAGGTTTGAAAGCGTGAGTCTTACTGAAACTCCTGAATGTTGGTTTACGCTGGGACTTTTTCTTAATAACTGAGTAAATTCGGCAATTATATTTTTTATAAAACCGAGTTGTCGAAATTCTATCCCGTCTGGCGTGGTGATAACCGCAAATTGATCCATTATCTGAATTTCGGTCTTCAAATCAAAAGGATAGTGGGTTCGAATTTGTGCCCGGAACCGATCCTTTAATGGGGTGATGATCCTTCCTCTTGAGGTGTAGTCTTCGGGGTTAGCCGTTGCTACAAACAACAAATCAATTGGTATTAAAAATTTAAACGATCGTATCTGAAAATCTCTTTCTTCAAGGATATTGAATAAGCCCACTTGAATTCTTTCGGCTAAATCAGGTAATTCGTTAATCGCAAATATATTCCGATTGGATCTAGGAATTAACCCAAAATGCAATACCTCTTCATTCGATAGATATCTGCCCTCCGCTACTTTAATGGGATCTATCTCGCCGATTAAATCTGCCACGCTGATGTCAGGAGTTGCTAATTTTTCAGTGAATCGCATTTCAGCTTTAACCCACTCGATTTCAGTATCGTCACCGAAGGAGGCAACCTGTTTTTTGCCGAAAGCCGATATCGGATTTAAAGGATCGTCATTCAATTCAGAGCCTCTAATTATTGGCGTAAACGGATCTAACAGTTCCGTTAGCGACCGAATCAATTTCGTTTTTCCCTGTCCTCTCTGTCCCAACAACACAAAATCGTGCTGCGCCAACAGCGCATTTTGGATTTTAGGAATTACAGAATCGTCGTAGCCAAAAAATCCTTTAAATATGGGTTCGTTATTTCGTAGTTTAAACGTGAGGTTGTTGGCGATTTCGGCCTTAATAGTACGAGGTATGTAGCCGCTGGCTTTTAATTTACCCACGTTATCGATATTTAATACTGAGTCTTCGTTGTATTTATTGTTGTTCAATTTGATTTCCAGGATAGTTTTTAAATCTTATGTTTAATTTAATATTATAAATATTGTCGGTGTTTAAATAATTAGCTATACAACCATCAAACAGCCTTAGTCTAAATTCTACCGATTTTATGGGTAATAATTGCATTCGCAAAGCCGTTTGTCTTCCGACTTGATATTTATTAAATTGAAAATTTGAAAGTTTTGATCATCGTTTTAAGATTTATGGACTTAGAATATCGGCAACAACTGCAAGTTATGGCTTACAGGGGTAGAAGCACAATTTTGAACTTTAATGAAGTTAAGTGCAATAAGTGGTGTTTTAGACCTCTGTCGTGTAAGTTTTGTATCCGAAAATAGATTTTGATTTTAGACTGTTCCTTCGGATTTTGAATTTCAATTCTTAAGGTCACCAGGCGTAAATAAATTTATGTATCTGGATTTTTTATCTCTATTAATGATAAGAAAAATTTAAGTCAATTGTTAAACAGATAGTGGTAAGTACGGCTTTTTAAGGCTTTTGTCAGGTGTGTGCTGTGTATTAACGTCTCAGTGTATTTTTGTGTTGCGATTTGAAATGTTTTACCTGCGATAAAAAATGCGCTAAGGTATTTAATTGGTGACTACAACAAATACTAATTCTGACAACAACTCAATTACCGCCGTTGAGATTGGAAAACCCAGAGGCGGTCCTAATGTTAAAACACTAAGGAAAGATAAGTGGTGGCTCCAACCATTATTCACATCGATAGGTTTAGGGCTGTTTGTGATATACGGGATATGGGCCGCATTCAGGAACGGTAATTATTTTGCCGGTGCCATGGGGCGTAACTACCTTTCGCCGTTTTACTCCCCCTGTGTTACGCACGGGTGTCAATATACTACTGTTCCCATAGTTGGTTCATGGTATAACATATCTCCCGCGATTATCATCTTGATCTTTCCTATGGGATTTAGGATGTCTTGTTACTACTACAGGAAAGCCTACTATAGATCATTCTGGTTTTCGCCTCCCGCTTGTGCCGTGAGCGAACCTCATAAGAAGTACAGTGGCGAGAGCAAGTTCCCGCTAATACTTAATAATATTCACCGTTACTTTTGGTATGCCGCAGTAGTATTTGGTGTGGTTTTGACCGTAGATGCGGTAAACGCCTTTAGATTTCCTAATAATCAAATAGGAATGGGACTCGGTACGGTTGTGTTGGTTATTAATGCGGTTTTGATTTGGCTTTATACGCTGTCCTGTCATTCCTGCAGACATCTCACCGGAGGAAAGTTAAATCTCTTTTCAAAGGCTCCCATTCGACTGTGGTTTTGGAAAAAAGTATCCAAGATCAATCCTCACCATCAATTGTTTGCGTGGCTATCTTTAATCTGGATTGCCTTTACTGACTTCTATGTATACATGGTGGCTTCAAACATGATTCACGATCCGAGGTTTTTCTAGTGACAGACGAACTTAACGAGATACACTCACATGATGTAGTTATTATCGGAGCCGGTGGTGCTGGACTTAGAGCCGCTATAGAGGCCAGAAGCTTGGGAGCTTCCGTAGCCGTAGTATGTAAGTCTCTTTTTGGTAAAGCTCACACGGTAATGGCAGAAGGCGGAATGGCTGCGGCGATGGGGAACGTCTGGAAAGAAGACAACTGGAGAGTCCATTTTCGAGACACAATGCGTGGCGGTAAGATGCTTAACAACTACAGAATGGCCGAGCTCCACGCCAAAGAAGCGCCAGATAGAGTATATGAACTTGAAGAGTGGGGCGCACTATTTGATCGAACCAAAGACGGTTTGATTTTACAGAGAGATTTTGGAGGGCACAAATATGCCCGTTTAGCTCACGTAGGCGACCGAACTGGACTGGAACTCATTAGAACTCTTCAACAAAAAGCCACCTCTATGGACATTGACGTTTATATGGAATGCAAAATCGTAAAGCTTCTCAAGGATTCTTCGGGAGCGGTTGTCGGTGCGTTGGGTTTTTGGCGAAACAGCGGAGAATTCGTATTGTTCAAGGGAAAATCATTTATCTTGGCTTCCGGAGGCATCGGTAAATCTTGGAAATTTACGTCAAACTCGTGGGAATCAACTGGTGACGGTCATGCGTTAGCTGTAACGGCGGGGGCGGATTTGATAGATATGGAATTTGTACAGTTCCATCCGACTGGCATGGTTTGGCCGCTTTCGGTCAGAGGACTTTTGGTAACCGAAGGTGTCAGAGGCGACGGAGGAGTACTTAGAAACTCACTCGACAAGAGATTTATGTTTAACTACATTCCCGAGATGTTCGCTGCCGAGACCGCAGACACCGAAGAAGAAGGTGACCGGTGGTATGAAGATAAATCCAATAACAGGAGACCTCCAGAGCTGTTGCCGAGAGATGAAGTTGCGCGTTCGATTAATTCGGAAGTAAAAGCTGGAAGGGGAAGTCCTCATGGCGGAGTATTTTTAGATATTGCTTCGAGAAGATCGCCCGAATACATAAAAAGAAGACTTCCGTCCATGTATCATCAATTTAAAGCTTTAGCCGACGTGGACATTACTGCCACTGCAATGGAGGTAGGACCTACGTGTCACTACGTAATGGGTGGCGTAAGAGTGGATGCTGATACTGCCGCTTCGACTGTTGACGGTCTATTTGCCGCCGGCGAAGTTGCCGGAGGTATGCATGGTTCAAACAGGCTTGGAGGAAATTCACTTTCCGATTTGGTGGTTTTTGGAAAGCGAGCCGGTGAGTTTGCCGCAAAAAGAGCTTTAGGGATGACCAAAGATGTTGAAGTCGATCAAGCTGAAGTGAGGTTGGCCGTAGAAGAAGCACTGGCTCCCTTTAACAGATCTCAAGGGGATAATCCTTTTAAGGTTCAACAAGAGATACAGGAAACCATGCAAAATTTGGTTGGAATTATTCGAAATCAGCAAGAGCTGGAACAGGCGCATTCCGAAATCGAAAGGTTAAAGGAGCGAGTAAAACAAGCTGGGGCTTCTACAACTTCTAGGCGATTTAACTCCGCTTGGCATACCGCGCTGGATTTAGTTTCAATGATAACTGTTTCAGAAGCAGTAGCCAAAGCTGCACTGCTAAGAAAAGAAAGTAGAGGCGGTCACACTCGTGAAGACTTTCCTAAAGCGGATCCTGAGTTTGGGAAAATTAATCATGTGGTCAGAATCACAAACGGTGAAATGTCAGTTAAACCTGAACCGCTGCCTCAAATGACCCCCGAGCTGGCCGAGATTTTTAAAGATGATGTCAAATAATTTAAACATATTAGAGAAGGTATCGATGTATTCAAGGAGACTGAATGGCTGACCTTAACGTTAAACTGTGGCGAGGAGACGATAACGGCGGTGAATTGGTTGATTATACGATTGAAGCTCAAGAGGGCGAAGTTGTATTAGACGTAGTTCACAGAATTCAAGCTACGCAAGCGCCAGATTTGGCGGTGAGGTGGAACTGCAAGGCCGGAAAATGCGGATCGTGTTCGGCTGAAATTAACGGCAAACCGTCATTGATGTGTATGACCCGGACTTCCGTATTTGAACCGGGAGAAACGATTACCATTACTCCGATGAAGACATTTCCAATCATCAGAGACCTGGTAACTGACGTATCTTTTAATTTTAAAATGCTTAAGAAAGTTCCAGCTTTAAAGCCAAAAGCTCGCGAGGCAGATGGCACTTACCGAATGTTCCAAGAGGATATCGAAAGAGGTCAAGAATTTAGGAAGTGCATCGAGTGTTTCTTGTGTCAAAATGTATGCCACGTAATTAGAGATCACGAAGAAAACAAGACTAATTATGCGGGTCCGAGACTGTTTATAAGATATGCCGACCTTGAGATGCACCCGTTGGATACAAACGATCGCTTGTCGCTTCTGCAAGACAAGATGGGACTTGGAATGTGCAATATTACTAAGTGTTGCACTGAGGTGTGTCCCGAACATATTCACATTACCGACAATGCAATTATTCCCTTAAAGGAGAGAGTGGTGGGAGATCGTTACGATCCGTTGGTCTGGTTGGGAAAAAAGATTTTTAGGAAATCCAAAACAAAAGTAGCGGTAACTGAATAACCTTTTGTTTCAGATCAAAGTATCGCAATGATCCGGCTTTAAATTAAGGCGCCATAAAACAGTATTTAGATTATAACTAGTTTGCCTACTTGTTTTAAAATCTTGACCTAAAGATTTAAGTAAGCATTAGTATTTACTTGCAAGAATTATTTACTGCTGGATAGCTTTGTGGCTTTGCATTAATGTTTCTTGTCAAGATGTGCCAAAGCAGAGTGTCGAGTGTTTATTTGCAGTTGAATTTAGAATTCAGGTGCAATATCAAATAAAAGATACTGTTAGTTTGGCTTAGGCTATCAATAAATCATTTTAGGGTTTTCTATCTCAAGTTTTAAAATTGACGAACTGCTCAACTCTGTTAGCTGCCAAGCTTCTATTAGGTTTTAGATTAGGTTTGTTTTCTTTGAAACTTAAGCTAAAATTGAACTGACATGAAAGCTCCCTATTTATCTGATCAGTGGTTTGAATTAATTGACTCTGTTTTGAACTCTGATTTAAGTGAGGAGTATTTTCGAATAGGATATGCAATTAAGAACTCTCCTTTTGGTGATGTAACATATCAAGTGGGCATCGGAGTACATCTAAAAACGGTTCAAGACGATTTAGCCCCCCAACATTTTTATCTGAAAAAGACTACTCAGGATTTGACCATCCCAAATTTGGGCATGGACTATTTAGCAGCTAAACGCATATTGGTTGGTCAAAGTTCAATTGCGGCAGAAATTGGAAATGGTGAAATTAAGTTGTTTGGGGATGTCGCAAAACTAACCGACTTAAATGATTTGGCAGTTAATTTTAAAGAATTTCAAAATATAATTATCTCTGTAACAGACCTCGGTCAGAACCGACCTGAAGTGGTTGCGACAATTTCTGGCGAAACTATTAATAATTTAAGCGGACGTTTAACTGCAGATTTAACCGCAACAAGCATATTAGAAGATGCGACTGGCGAGAAAAATTTAGAAACGTCAATTGACTCTAATGGTTTAAATTTCGAAGAGGAAATAAGCCATTCGTTTGTAGACGAAAAAAGAAATGATTTGGAGAATGACATGGAGATATTATCGTCAAGGATACTACTGAGACCTTCGAATTTGCAACGATCCAAAAAGTTTTATAGAGATGATTTGGGTTTGGCAGTATTCAGAGAATTTGGGGAAGGGGACGCTTACGGAATTGTTTTTTACCTAGGCGGCGGATTTTTGGAAGTTTCTGGTACAGGATCCGTAGCGGATCCGTCAATATCAATTTGGCTTCAAGTGAGAGACATTAAGGCTGTTGCCGAAAAGTTAAAAAGCAACAATATATTAATTACCAAAGGGCCCACTCTCGAGCCTTGGGGGTTGATTGAGATGTGGGTGTCCGACCCCGACGGTGTAAGACTTTATTTTGTCGAAGTGCCTGAAGGGCATCCTTTGAGGGTCAGAGCCGCCGAGTAAAATTAGTTTTAAATGTCCGATGAAGGATTTTGATAATTTGATTGCTTAATTGCGCTTAAAAATCTTGTTGTCGGTTAGGAATAAGGCACATAAGATTTTATTGAAGTTGCGATTAACTTAGATGGTTTGCTAAGAACTTTAATGAAGGAGGTTCTTGGGATATAAAGAACTCGCCGGTGTGACAGCCCCCGCCAAAATAGATTTGTGAACCTTGGGGAAGAGATTTAGCAAAGGTCTTTACGTCCGGATAAAAAGGATCGTCGTAGCCGGAGGCAACCCGAACCGGAATTGATTTGAGAAAGGTCGCGTGTGTTAAAACGTTGTCTTGATTAAAATCATTTTCAGACGCGAATGCATTAAAGTTTGCCGCTTTTGCTTGATCGTAGCTCAGCCATATTGCAGGACTGATGGCCGCAACTGCAGAAATTAACTTTGGATATCTCTCTGCTATTAGAAAATCGCCAAATCCTCCCATGGAAATTCCCATAAGTCCAATTTTAGAAGGTGCCGCACCTAATCCCAAACCTTGACACATCGGTATTAATTCATCGACTACCATCGCCATAGGATTGTCGCGAGGATGCGGATTCCAATAGTCATTGCCTCCGTCAACCGTTACAATGGCAAAATCCGGTAATTTTTCATTGTCTACAATTAAACATGCCGCTTGAGAGGGTGTCATTCCTACAAGTGCATTTTCGTTGTTTCCCCCGTATCCGTGTAACATAACAATTAACGGTAGTTTTTGGTTTTGAATATAGCCGTGCGGTAAGCCGATAGTGTATCCTACCGTTTTGTTTCTAAATTTAGAATTAAAAGATCCTTTAATTGTCGATCCGACTCCGGAAAATTTTAACGGCGGATACGACACGTTACAGGCACCCGTTATCTGTTCCAACGCTGATTTGCCGGGTAAATCTCCGTTATTGACGAGTTCATATAATCCGCCTCCCGCTATTACGACTGCACCGGCGGCACCTCCAGCAAACTTTAAAAATCTCCTCCTGGAAATCGACTTTGAAATTTGATTTGATTTTTCGTCTTTTGTAAAATTTTTCAATTTCAAACTCCGGCTTATTAAAACGGGTGTTTCAATTCTTTAAATCGGTGAAGTAATCTTAGCTATTTTTCATTCCTAAAACAGCCGCTACTGATACCTCACAGATATATGGGGCAGATAAAGTTCAAATGTATATCCCCTTCCACAACCGTCGAACATCTCTACTGCCTGCAGTATGCCCATTTTTTGGAATGTTTGTAGTAACTAAATTTTAATTTTAGCATCTAAACTCCATTGGTATAGTTTTAAATGATTATTGCAAAATATATGATTATGCTGCGTTATCTAGAGCAATTTGATACAACTGGACATTCGGCAACTTAATAAGAGTTGTGACTAGTTTGAGTGGATTTAACTTTAAAAAAAGCTTTTAAGAAAATTAAACTTGTCTAGTCTTGTGTAGGTGTTCTAAAGTTTTGTAAGTTGCCGTTCTTAGATACAACCTAGTTAATGTTTATAGCGGAATCGTTATTTAAACTAATCTCTTGATTCGTTATTGTTTCGGTGATTTCCGTTTGCTTTGGTTGTCTAAGAAAACCAATACTTACAATAAATGCAATCCCGGCAAATGCCGAACCTATTAAAAGTGCATTTCTATATCCGCTAATCATAGCCTGTAAAATAAGATCCTTTGCTTGTAAACCGCCGGTTAAAGAATTTGTCGGCATCTTGGGCGATGCGATGCTATTTTTGTAGGCGGATACGTAAGTAGTCACTAATACGGCCAATCCTAATGACCCCCCGATTTGCTGAGATGAATTTAGCAACGCAGATGCCAGACCCGTCTGACGGTGATCAACTGATGATACTGCATTTAACGTTAAAGGAATAAAGGAAAATCCCATGCCCAGTCCGATAAGTACAAGAGGTCCGAAAATATCTATATATCCAGAACCGAGGTTTATTCGCGATATCCATAAAAACCCGACAAAAATTAATAGTGGTCCGATAAACAGAAACACCCTATAACTGACCTTACGTATAATTCTCGATACTACAACTCCAGTTAAACCGATTGTTATAGGTATAGGAAGATACGCAATACCGGCGACAATTGGTGAATATTTTAGAATTTCTTGCATGAATTGCGTCAGAAAATAGACTAACGATAGCATGGCTCCGCCCAAAAACAGCATTATCAAGTATCCGCCCACTCTGTTTCTATCAGCTAAGAATCGAAGTGGCAGCAGCGGTTCCGACGTCTTTGATTCTATGCCCAAGAAAATTGTTATAAGTAAAAAAGCAACCACAAATGAAGATATTGCATATCTGTCTTTCCAGGACGTCTCTGAAACTTTAAGAAGGCCATACACCAAAAACACCATTCCGGCCGATATGGCAGCACCTCCGAAAAAATCTATTTTGACTTTGAAACCGGCAAAGTTTGAAATTACATACGGTGCCAATGTCAATATAACCAGTCCTATCGGAACATTTACAAAAAATACCCATCGCCAAGAGAAGAAATCTACTAATACCCCCCCTAAAAGTAAACCTAATGCTCCTCCTGCAGCCGACATGGCAGCATAAACCGTCATCGCTCGATTTCTTTCTCGCCCCTCTTTGAAGATAACAGCGATTAACGAAAGTGCCGTTGGCGATGATATGGCCGCACCGATTCCTTGAGTAGTTCTGGCCATAATTAACCATATCTGGTTCTGGGCCACACCTCCTACCAGCGACGAAAGCGTAAAAAGTAAAATACCAGTAATAAACATCTTTTTTCGGCCGAACAGGTCACCTGATTTTCCCCCCAACAACAAAAGTCCCCCAAAACTTAGTGCATAGGCGTCGATGACCCACGCTAAGTTGGTGGAAGAAAAATGAAGTTCTTGTTTCATCGCCGGCAATGCAATGTTGACTATTGTCAAATCAAGCATTACCATTAATTGGGCAGTGGCAATTACAAACAAAGCCAATCGGTGATGGTGCTGTTGCGATTGCTGATGATTGATCGTATTGTTCACCTTGCTGTTACCTGTTAAGTCAAAGCCTAAGTAATTTAGTCTAAGTAATCTAAATTATTCTAAGTAATCTAAATAATTCAGTCTAAGTAATTTATTGTTTGACTTATTCAACATATTTAAAAGTTATAATATTCCGTAAGTAATGGCGACGCATCCGATAACACTTATATCCAAATAGGTAACCGAAGGCGATAATTAGTGTTAAACTGGTATATACCGTTAAAGAAGAAATTCTTTCCTTCGTTTTTTAAGCCAATTCGGCTGCACTTAAATCAGTTGCACCACTCGATTGCCCTTTATGACAACAAAGAATTTCGTTTCATTGTTGACATATAGTTGTTGGGTCTAAAATCTTTAGACAAATTTCAATTTAGAGTAATAATTGTTACCTTTAACGCACCATATAAATCATTTAGATAAAGGTTAATTTATTATGAAAACATTTAGTGAACTTGGGTTGAATCAACATCTGTGCGAAAAGTTACAGTCAAAGGGGATTGAGCTTCCGTTCGAAATTCAAGCAAATACAATCGGGTATATTTTACAAGGCAAAGATGTTTGTGGCAAGGCTCCTACGGGTTCCGGTAAGACACTTGCATTTATATTGCCGTTAATACAAAACGTACAAAAAGCTAAACCCAAAAAACCGTCAGCGTTAATATTGTGTCCTACTAGAGAGTTGGCTTCACAAATTCACAATGAAATAAGATATTTCATAAAAGGAACTAACGTATTTGCTGACAGTTACTACGGTGGAGTCAGCTACGGAAATCAAATTAAGTCATTGCAAAAAGGGGTAGAGATTGCAATAGGGTGCCCCGGTAGAATATTGGATCTAGTTGATTCCGGTAAATTAAATTTGTCCGAAGTAAGTTATGTTGTAGTCGATGAAGCAGACCGTATGGCAGATATGGGATTTTTGCCTGATGTCAGGAAGATTCTGAATATGGTTAAACCCGATCGCCAGACACTTTTGTTTTCCGCAACTTTGGACAATGACGTAAATCACCTTATTAAAAATTATCAGAATGAACCGGAATTCGTAGAGGTTGAAAAAGATCTTGAAGACACTTCAAAAGTCAACCATGAATTTATTGCCGCCAACAGAGAAGATAAAGTAACGATTACTGTGGAACTCTTAAAGCGTCATCACAGTTCAATAGTTTTTTGTAAGACCAGAAACGGCACCGAAAAACTTAGCGAGAGACTTTCTAGGGAAGGTATTAAAACAGTTGCGATTCACGGTAACCGGTCGCAGGCTCAGCGCTCCAGAGCCGTTGCCGAATTTTCTTCGGGCAAAGCCTCTGTTATTGTCGCAACCGATGTAGCCTCCAGAGGTCTTCATATTGACAATGTGGATTGTGTTATTCACTATGACATGCCTGATGACCATAAAGACTATTTGCATCGTTCGGGTCGGACGGGTAGAGCAGGTAAGTCCGGACGCGTCTTCTCTTTGATCACTTCGGATGTAGTTAGAACTGCAAAACGTATTCACAAGGAGTTGGACTTAGATATTGCAGATGACTCGATGCTGAAGATTCCTGACAGTGCCAAGTCTTCAAAAAGCTATTCATCCAGAAGAGGCAACAGGCGCACTTCGGCATATTCTAAAGCGTTTTCTAAAGAGTATTCATCTGCGGGTCCGATGACATCGGATAATTCAATGTCAGCAAATCGTTCGACGAAAAAGACAGAAGCCCCCTTTGGATCTGCAAACAAGAATACGTATTCGGAATCAAAGACCCCCGCTCACCGATCATCTCGTTTTGAATCTACGTCAAAATTTTCAAAAAGCAAGAAACCCAGGGCTTTTGGCTCACAACGTCCGTCCGACTCAAGGAGATCTTCGGGTGCCAAAAGTGGATCTTACAGACAAAAGAGTAACTTTAAATAGTCAGTTAAAGTCTTAGGCAATAATTATTTTTGCTAGCGAGAATCAACTTAGATCTTTAAGTTAAGCTGACCTCAAAGATTGCAACTTACACCGTTGTATCCGTGGTTACAGTAGCCGTGAGGATTTTTTATTAGATATTGTTGATGAAGTTCTTCGGCGTAGAAGAACTTTGTCCTGGGTTGAATAAATGTTTTGATTTCCCTGTTTTTAACTGCAGATATATTTTTATTATATTTTTCTAAAACTTCGGTCATCAGCAATCTTTCTTCTTCAGTTTCATAGGTTAAGATACTTCTGTATTGCGTTCCAATGTCGTTGCCTTGACGATTAAGTTGAGTGGGATCGTGCATTTCAAAAAATATCTTTAAGATATTTTTTAGATTTAAGGTATTGGGGTAGTAAACAATTAATACCGTTTCGGCGTGGCCTGTTCTACCTGAGCAAACCTGCTCGTAAGTTGGGTTTTCCGTAATTCCGTTGCTGTAGCCTGCAGCGGTAATATAGATTCCCGAAAGATTGTAGAAGAGTTTTTCGGTACCCCAAAAGCACCCCATTCCCAATACAATCTGTTTAGTTTCAATAGGGAACGGGCCCAAAAGATTATTTTTTGTAACCAAATGGGTAGCTTGGCTTAGCACTGGAATATCTGAGCCGACAATAAATCCCTGATCGTTAAGGTTCATGCGTTGGTTTCCTACTATTTTCCCGCTCCAATTTAAACGGGGAATAAGTAGTATTTTAGACGTTTAGAAGATCTCGTGCGCCGGTATCTGATGATGGATGTCTTAATTTAGACATCGCTCTGGCTTCAATCTGTCTAATTCGTTCCCGAGTTAGTCCGAATTCAATTCCGACCTCTTCTAGGGTTCTGGGTTCACCTCTGTCCAGACCGAATCTTTTGTGAAGAATATCTTTTTCTCTCTGCTCGAGTGGCTCTAAAAGTTTTGCGATTTCATGAGGCAACAATGCTGTGACTGCATTTTCAAACGGAGATTCGGCTCCTCGGTCTTCGACAACGTCGCCGAGTTCGGCATCTCCGTCTTCGCGCAAAGGTTCTGACAGGGATAAGGGTTCCGATTTGAATCTTAGCGCTTCGATAAGTTTATCTTCAGGAAGCTCAACCTCTTTGCCTAATTCGTCTAAAGTAGGCGCTCTTCCAAGTTTGTGTTCCAACCTGGCTTGGGCTTTTTGAACTCGTGCTAAGGTATCTCCGGCGTGCACGGGAAGCCTGATAGTTCGCCCTGTATTTGCAATACCTCTGGTAATGGCTTGACGAATCCACCAAGTGGCATAGGTAGAAAATTTAAACCCTTTTCTCCAATCAAACTTTTCAACGGCATGCATAAGCCCGAGATTACCTTCTTGAATTAAATCCAATAGCGGAAGGCCTGAAGCTTGATATTTTTTGGCGATTGAAACAACTAAGCGCAAGTTTGACTGAACAAAAGCTTGCTGGGCTTCTTGACCCCGGCGGGATTCGCGCATTAACTCACGACGTCTTTTATCAGTAAGACCTTTCCCTTTTTTGGCAAGTTCGCCGTCAGCCTTAAGGCCGATTTCAATTTGCTTGGCCAGATAAACTTCGTCGTCTTTTGATAAAAGGGGGTATTGTCCAATGTCGGTCAGATACAGCCGTACAAGATCTTCATCATCCCTATCGACCCTGTCTTTTGGCACTTAAATCTTTCCCTCCAAATTGATGAATTTATGATTGACTTTTAAAAGAATAATCTCAATAATCGTACAAGTAACGTCCAACTAAAATTTTAGTGGGCATTTTAAGCATTTACACGTTTTTAGACGTGCAGCAAAGTAATATTTTAGTCTAAGCCAGCCGGCTAAATGCACTTTTTGACCAATTAAGACGTAAACTGATAAATTAATATTCCGTTAACGAAATACAAATATTCAACCATTTGAATTTTACGTTGCGTTAAGTTAAAATAGAGATTGTAGGTTTGAAGGAATCTAATTGAGCTATCTGAGCTTAATTGTTACAGCTTAATTTTACCAGTTGAAATAAAAGGTTGGTTCTGTTTGCCTAAGGTACGTTGTTGGATTAGATATTCATTGTATCATCCGATTGAAATTTTAAATAACCGAAATAGAGGTTTTAGGGCAGTACCTTGGCAGACAAATAGGATTGCAATAAATTTACATATTTTAAGAAACTGTTGGTCGTAGCCATCAATGAGAATTGTTGATCACATATCTAAGTTGTCTAAGTTGCCAACCTCTGGTTAACGATAGTTGATCAATTTGTAATTTTAAAGTCAGTTGGTCAATCAACGGTAGGATTTTGTAATTATCCTAAGGTTAATCAGTGAATGAGTCTTGTAATGAAAATTGTAAGTTATCGATGAAGAAACATAGGATTTCATGAAAGAACCCGACGAAGCGACATTGAAAGCAAATACAAAAGACCAAACGGTTAAGGTTAATAGCCTTCGGAGCAGACTTCGAACAAAACCTTGGAGTTCTGAATCTAATCTTACTTTTTTTGACCTTTTAAGTCGGCCAAATAAGGTATTTGAGGCTAAGTCTTTGCCTATCGTGTGTTTGACGTTATTTTTAATTCTATTTTCGGCGACAGCTAGCAGTGGTTTCAATGTACAGGGTTTCAAAACAAAGGGGTTCAATAATGCCGTTGTTTCTGCTGTAGGCGGCGAAAAATTAAATACTAATCTTGGTAAAAATGCGGTACTTTTGGTTTCAAATGAATCTTCAGTGTCAACGAGTTCTACCCTGAAAGTGTCAGTTGACTCTGGGAGTTCGACGACTACCTCCAGTACCGATACAGCTACTACCGTACAATCGGGACCAAACTTAGAAACTCAATCCAGCCTCAATCCGAGCACAACGACTACAACAACTTCGTTGCCGCAAAGTCAGATAGACTCAACTGCTTTGCAAATATATACCGATAATGAAAATCTTATAAAGACTTCTGAGGCTTATGATCAGTTGAAATTGAAGCTTAAGTTTGAACAGCTGGCTATTGATTTCAAATATCAAAAAGTTAAAGACCAAGCTACTGCGGTAAATGATGCTAAAGCTAATTTAAGACAAGCTGCCGTTCAGGGAGCTATATTAGAGCTTTCAGGAGATAATTCTGGGCTCCAGGGGCTCAGTGGTATTACGAGTTTAAATTCCGAAATAAAAAATCAGTTTTCGACCATGGTGGTTAAAAATCTTTTTGTAAAGATGAGAGCCTATCAAAATCTGTTACAGCATGAAAATAATCAGCTCGTAAATTTAAACAGTTTGAGAACCGCAGATTCGCTCACGTTATTAAGTCTATCTGCCGAACAAACTCAAGCCATACAACAGGTGAGTAAAGATCAGGCGCTTCTGGATTCGGCAGGGTCTTCGATTGGAGCAATATTAACTTTGGTTCAGCAATACCAGTTTGGAAATTTTCTAACGCCGCAGGAATCACAACAGATAACTGCGTTTGAACAAACTATCTCAACTCAAAAAAATCCGCCTACAGGGGCCACTCCCAATGAGATGGCGGTGTTCTATGCCGAACAGAAACTTGGACTGCCTTATGTTTGGGGAGGGGCTGGGCCTTTCGGTTACGACTGTTCGGGTCTTACAATGTCGGCTTGGGGACAAGCTGGTGTTAGTTTGATTCATTCAGCAGCGATACAATATCAGGAGGTGGATCATATACCTCTTTGGGACCTCCAGCCAGGCGACCTGCTGTTTTATGATTTTTCAGGTAATGATAATCCTGCCAATATCGATCATGTAGTTATGTACATCGGCAACAATATGGTAATTCAAGCAGCTTATACGGGCACCAATATAATGATATCTCCCATATGGAGCAATGATTTGGTCGGAGCGGGACGTCCGGCATATCCTAATATGCCTCTGCCTCCAGCTCCAAATGCCTCTCCTCCAGCCAACTTTCTGGCGCCGACGTTTTCGCAGTGAAGTTAAAGGTATGTATTTGGTTTTTTGATCTTGAAGGGTCTTGTTTTTTTGTTGTTTCCGATGAATAATGAGATCGTCCCTAAAGCAATTACAAAAATGGAAATAGAAAGAAATGATTTTTGAAATCCAATTTTTGAAATTTCATTGCCCATTCCTACTGGTACGATTACTGCCGACAGTTGATTAATAGTACTAACCATGGAATTAGCTTGTCTTACGAAGACTATAGGTGTTGTTTTTCTTATAACCGACAGAGCTAAAGGATATGTTATTCCGTGACCAATTCCAAAAACAGCCATCGCAACATAAAATAATATTACGCTGTGAAAATCAAATAAAACGAGCGAAATTAGTGCCGAAGTAAGCGCAACAGAAATAAGCAATTGAATCTTATTTAGGTGATTTGTGGTGGCAAATGTTAATCTGCATATTAGCGACACAAAAAATAAAATACTAAACCCAACCGCAATTAATGAATAGTTTAAATGTTCCACTTTATTGCCCATTAAGCCTCCGAATACGGTTACGGCTTCAAACGGTACTTCAAACATCAGCAATAGGCTTAAGGCCTTTATGCACCCTGAATTTTTGAAAAAACTGAAAGTCTTGTCGGCAATACTATCTTTAGGTTTATCTTCAGCTTGACTTGAAGTGATTATATGCTCTATTTTTTTAATATTAAAAGCAATGGCAATCGCTCCGATCAATGCGGGAAAAGCCGCTACCAATATAGCCATTCTTAGATTTTGATTGGTAAGAGCGAGTATTGCCCCTTCGATGGACGGTGATAGAAACAGAGCTAATGATAAAGCTGAAGTGTATGCTCCAAATCGTTTTTCAACGCTCTTGTATCCGGTCATTCCTACTATGGTTACTATTGCTGGAATAATAAGTGCGTTTCCAATATTTAAAAAAAGTACTCCCATTACAAAAATTGATTTTGACTTGGATATGTAAAAGTCAACGCCAGATATAAATATAAAAGCGAGCCCTAAGGTAAGTGAGAGTGATAAAAACATTGCATGTCTGTAGATTTTCAGGTCAAACGTTAACATTGCCATAATAGCTAAGCTTGTGAGAGATCCTATTGAGATAATCAGCCCGATCGAAGTTTCTCCCATGTGCAAGTAATGGTTTGCAATTAATGCAGCCAAAACCGCTTGGGCACCGTTTGCTATTCGAAATAAAAACCCGACAAGCGTTGTTGTGCGTGTCAGGCCACGCAGTTGTTTTATTTGAGATGAAGTATGCATTATTGTTAGTTAGTTGCAAATAAAATCTTAGTTAAATAAAATTGATACATGTTGCGTTATGGGATAGTAGGAACCGGAATGATGGGCTCAGAGCACATCATGTCCTTGAGAAATATTGACGGAGTTGAGATTACAGCAGTTGCTGACCCCAATGAAATATCTATTAGCTTGGCAAAGGCGATGTTGGGGAACCTACAAGAGAGCGTGAAGTTTTTTTCAAGCGTCAAAGATTTAGTCGATTCTCAGCTATGTGATGTGGTTGTAGTAGCCACTCCAAATATGACTCATGAAGAGGTTTTAAATGATCTTTTGGGCCGAGATGTTCATATCCTTGTAGAAAAGCCGCTTTCTATATCCGTCGATAGTTGTAAAAGGATTTTAAATAAAGCAAAGGAGCACGAAAAGATTTTATGGGTGGGCTTGGAATATAGATATATGCCCGCTTTGTCAAGAGGTCTTGAAATGATTTCAGGCGACGATTTCGGTTCGGTTAAGATGATTTCGATTGTTGAGCACAGGTATCCTTTTTTGCCCAAAGTTAACGATTGGAACCGTTTTGAAAAAAATACTGGCGGAACCTTAGTCGAAAAGTGTTGCCATTTTTTTGACTTAATGTCTTTAATTGCAAAAGCGGAACCGATTAAAGTCTATGCAAGCGGTGCTCAAGACGTGAATCATTTAGACGAGTCTTATGACTCTAAAACTCCCGACATTTTAGATAATGCTTTTGTGGTAGTCGATTTCGACAACAAGGTCAGGGCTTGTTTGGATATCTGTATGTTCGCCGAAGGGTCAAAGGACGAACAGACAGTTTCAGTGGTTTCAGATAAAGCCAAAGTTGAAATAAAAGTTACCGCCGGTCAAATTAATTATGGAAAAAGAAGTACTGGTTCCGTGGGCGTTGTAACTTCAGAAGTTGAAAAAGATGAGAGAATCAAATATGAAGGCTTTCATCATGGTTCGACATATTTGGAGCATTTGGATCTGATGGATGCCATCTTAAACAACTCTTCTGCCAAAGTGGACCTTAAAAGCGGCATCAGAAGTGTAGCTATCGGAGCGGCGGCAGAACTTTCAGTGAAAACAGGCAAGCCCGTCTACATTGATTCTGACTATAACTTTACCCTTAGGTGAGATAAAAAAGTCAATTTGATTTTTAACGGCAGACTCGCTAAATTTAAATGCGTCCTGCAATCTAAAAAACTAATTTTGCGATTGTGCAACGCAGTGACGGTAACTAACTAATTAAATTTGAAAAACAATGAAAAACAATACTGTATTGAATTGAATTGAAAGATTAATCAGAAAAGAGAGAAAATGTCGGTAATTGAATTAGCAGATAAACTTTTTAATGGGGAGATGGCCATAGAAGATCATCATCCACTCTTTATGGACGGTGAAATTGCTCCTGTCACCGAAAGCGTAGCTTTCGTACCGTCTTTTGCAAACGTGAGCGTAATTAAGACCAGTGACGGACTCTTTATGGTGGATACTGGGTCATCGGTATTTGCCAAACAGGTGCAAGATTTAATTCACGGATGGAGCAAAGATCGGTTAAATACCGCTGTCTATTCACACGGTCATATCGATCATGTCTTTGGTTATACGGTGTGGGAAGACTACGCCAAAGACAATAACTTAGAAATGCCGAAATTCGTCTCACATGAAAAGGTGGTCGATCGTTTTGACAGATATAAACTAACCAATGGGTACAATACTGTTATCAATCAGCGACAGTTTCAATTTCTTAATTTTGTTTTTCCAAGCGAATTTAGATACCCTGACGTAACATATCGCGATACCTTAGAATTGAAGGTTGGAGATTCGAACTTAGCGTTATACCATGCCAAAGGTGAAACCGACGACCATACCTATACTTGGTTTGAAAAAGAAAAAGTGTTGTTTTGTGGAGATCTGTTTATTTGGGCATCCCCTAATGCTGGAAATCCTCAAAAGGTTCAGAGGTATCCTATGGAGTGGGCCAAAGCCCTAAGAAGCATGCTTAATCTCAAGGGCGGACCGCCTGAAGTTATCTTATCGGGCCACGGCTTTCCCATTATAGGTAAAGAGCGAGTGGTGGCAGCCTTAAGTGACACCGCTGCCTATCTGGAATCAATTGTTACTCAGAGTTTGGAGATGATGAACCGGGGGGTCAAACTTAACGATATCATACATTCGGTTAAGCCTCCCGTTGAATTGAGCGATAAACCTTACCTTAAGCCCGTTTACGATGAACCGGAATTTATCGTCCGAAATATTTGGAGGTTGTACGGAGGCTGGTGGGATTTAGACCCGTCAAATTTGAAGCCCGCTAAGGATCAACACGTTGCAACTGAACTCGTATCTTTGATTGGCGGTATAGATCCTGTCCTAAACAGAGTAAAGCAAATTCTCGACAATGCTAAATTACAACAGATTCAGAATAGATCCTCAAACGAGGACAGCATCGATGACGACCTTAGGGTTGCTTCAAAATTAATTGAATTAGCTTACAACTCAGACTTAGATAATCTCAAAGTGCATGACTTGCGAAGTGAATTTTATAAAGTAATGTCCGAAAGAGCGACGTCGACAATGTCTAAAGGAGTCTACACTGCGGCTAGCAACGATTCAAAACTGAAATTGGGTAACTGATTTACGTTAATTAGGTAACTTCTCGGGCAGCTATTTACTTCTGGTAATTAAGCGAGGCTAAGAGGTCATTCCTCTTAAACCGACCAATGATCGGGCGTGTTCAATTTCTCCCATGTGTCTTAATCCGTGTTGATAAATCCAGCATTCGATCCCCGTGAGTCTGTTAATCCCTTTTTGCTTTCCTACTCGTGCTGAGTACGTAGATGCAATTGTGTCCGGATAGGGAACATCTATAATTGTTTCGGTAAGGTCCTCAAAACTAAGAGTTTGGAGCCAATTTTCGGTTTTTCGAAAAACGTCATTCATATATTGTTTAAAACGTTCGTAATCGCCTATGGATTGATTTGTCATCTCTTCTACGGTTTTTTCTTTGCCGCTGTCTAAAATGTTGAGACCTATTTCATTGCCTAAAATATCGTTATACAAAAACGCGCCCGCTCCCAACATCGTAGCGGAGTAGTCTTCAATTTGGGTGAAGTGAAATAATGAAAATGCAATTGGAAGCACATTTTGCTTATGGATGTAATTGACCTGATCGATATTCATTGTATCGACTGCATCGATCCAGAGCGAATGCATTGCAGCCATTCTGTCAATTAAGTTGGATAAGAATACGTCATAAATTTCCATCTGTTCCTTTGTTTGCAATCGTCGGTTTTTGTTAGTTAATACACTCTAAGTTATACCTCAAACCCTAAAGAGTCAAATGAAGAAAATAGGTAGAAGATCGAGCTAGAGAGTGAATTACAGGTCAATTTATAGGGTTTAAATGTATTGGGCTAAATTAGTTCACAAAGATAATTTAAAGACTGCAAGTTTGGTTTATGAATCCCATGTCCGCTAAAGATTGTATTCAAGTCGGGTTAGCCTAAATTCTATCGGTATCTACCGTTGTAACATTTTAGCGAAACTGATTCCATAAGATATGTTCGATTCTTTATATCGTTGCCACCGAGTGATTAGCTGCGTCTTGTATCGATTGGATCCTTTGAATCAATACTAATAGCGGGTGTTGTTCCTTCTGTTTCCTGACTGTTCGTATCTTCGTCATCATCGATATCGCTATTGATAAAGTTGTCTACGAACATATATCTTGTTCCTCGCCTTCGTCTAAAAATTAAAGAAGTCATGTAAAAAGTTAGTGTCAGGATAAGAAACAAAACCCCCGCATAAACATAAATAATATATTGATCGGTGTTTAGCAAGTTATATTCCTGACGGGCAAAACCAAACATGGCACTTTTACCCAAGCTGGAGGATCTAAATTGAGTCAATGCCACCGCTGCGACTTTTTGATCCACATTAAAAACAGATACATAAGTAATAAAGTCGTATTTTGTATTTGATACTTTAGTTGTACCAACCCATAATCGTGTGACAGAATTAGGAATCGAACCATTTATCGTGGAATTTGATGTATATGACTTACTGCCATAATTTAAGTTAAGTTGTGCGGGATTTTGTAGTTGGTTTCCAACGGTATGCACGGAATTAATGGCCGATGTTATGGTCGGTTGCCATTGCAGTGCGATAGTTAGCTGGGTTTGGGTAGTAGGATTCCAGTAAACTTTCCAAATTGCAGATCCGGAAACAGAATATAAGTTGCCTTCGGTAATTGAAGGTCGATTTAATACAACTGCAGGCGACATTAAAGCAAATCTGAAGTCATTGTTCGAAATTTTGGAATAAGCGGAATCTAAGTTAGTAATTTGGTTGATCTGATTTCCGTTTTGAGATATAGCTTGAAATCCAAATTCTGCAAAATTTGCAGGCATATATGTATTTAAGTTGACTTTGGTTGAATCGTAGTAGTACTCGGCGAATGAGCCAATTGAAGCCGTTAAAAAAATGAGCGTGGCTATCAGAAAAGGAGCGTAAAATTTTGCAGAAGAATATTTGTATGTTATTTTAGAGGTCTTGTTAATTCCTCTTGGTATCATTGCAACCTTCTTTCGGTTACTTTGGCGTTAATTCTTACCTATATTTTATGAGTATAAGCAGAAATTTAATTATACGAGCGGTTTTTTTAAGAAACAGATGAATTAGGGCTGTAACAGTTAATTATTGGTATCGTATTTTAATCAAATTAATTAAATTCGTTACTATTCAGGTCTATCTTACTGAAATCCACCATCGGATACTTTATATGTGGTTAAATTTAATTGGGAGAGGAGCGAATAGAAAGATACTCCAATTATTAAACCTAGCTACGAAGAATTAGAG
>JAJZNL010000033.1 GCA_021852345.1 Actinomycetes bacterium | reverse complement strand
TTTCAAACTGACTCGTTTGTATGGACGATGTCGCAAGGACATCCTTTTGGTACAAATCAAAGGTTGCAGTAAAAATAACAAGAATGCAACAACACAGAACCCACAATTTAGTGAAATGTTTTTTGAGATTACCATAAGAACGACCCACAGGAACTCCTACCCTAAACCAAAAGATAAACGATTTAAAATCAGTTTAGTCATACCTTATTATTTTGTCAAATCCATATGGGAAATATAGAGAAGGATATAAAGATCAGGTGAGGTTATAAAGATTAAGTGACGTTAGATACGAGCAGTCAACAGGAATTAAACCTTTGTGCTAAAACTTTTGGAGCGTTACTATTTCCATCCTGGAAGTCTAAACCAATACCCAAAAGCACGCTGAAATATGGGGAAAAACTAATTTAATAATTGTCAAAATAACTGGACCAATCTCTTAAAAAATAATCTATTTAGACAAGATCGTTTCTAATTAAGGCAACCACCGTAATTTTTAAAAATGTCGGTAAGAGGATTTAATTTCAATCGGTTGTAATTAAATCCTCAGCTATCTGTTTTAACTGCAAATCGCCCATATCTAAAATTAATTTAAAAAATTCCGACAACGAACCCGAAAATTCTGTACTATCGACTTTGCTATCGGGATCGAATTCAGCCAAAGCCAATAGTGCACGTTTTTTTACCTGTACTTTATCTGTCAAACAGCAATGCACCAAAGATTCAAGCGACGCTATAAACCCATAATTAGCCATTATTCCCAAAAAAGCAGCTGCAGTTTCCCGACAAAGATAATTATCATGTCCAGTTAAAATTTTCAGCGCCATTAAGCAACTTTGCTCATTTGCATGCGCAGCCACTTCATAGAGTGCATTAAAAACCCAAACTACGATAACGTCATCTTCTGATCCGGTCATATAATTAAGGACGTCTATTAAAGAATTATCGTCGAAGAATTCATCAAACTTGTAAGTTACAATCAGCTCCAAAGCCCTCAAGACAACCCGGTTTTGCTCATCTTTGATCGCTTGAATATCGCCGTGGGTTTTTTGGTTGCTTATTAGCAATTCGGAGGCATGCTTTGACGATTCTTGTTTAAATTGTCTGTTCAAAACTTGCAAAAGCTGTTTTTTGGTTAACAATTTGTAATGGGCCAAAGCGCTCAGCCCGCCAGCTTTGACCTTGGGATCCGTTGCATCTAAACAGTCGTTCAATAACGTTTTTTTGTGGTCGCAAATCACAGCAGTTAACGGTGGCAAGCAGATTTGACAGTCTTCGTACAAACTAAAAATTGCCTTTGAAAAATCTAAATCCGACATGACAAATTTGACAAATTTACTGTGACCACAATATTGAAATCGAATAAAACTATAATTAATATCTTATAGAGCCATTAACATCGATCAGCAAATTGATGTTAATGGGCTTAAATAAAAGTTAGGTAATCTTTTAACCAAAAAGACTTCGGAAATATATATAACAACAATAAAAATACTATGTCAGAACAGCAAACAAGCGAGCACCCAAAAAACTACCTAAAAAAGTTTACAACTTTTTTTAAAAATGAACCTAAATCCTTTAAGATCATAATTTCAACCTTAATACTGCTGATTGTTTTTATCCTCATAGGTCAGCATATAAATCTTCCATACTATGCCCTTAAACCCGGAGGAGTATATCCCGCCGAAAATTTGGTATCGGTTTCTGGGCATTCGCAAAATCTTAACGGACAGATAAACATGGTATATGTATACGAATCACAGGAAAACTTAATTACATATCCCATCGACAAACTTCATTCCAAAATCAGCATTTACCCCCTACAGGCAGTTGCGGGAACTCCCACTGGAAATTTAAATCAACAACAGTCTGACGTTCAAAATGCTTGGTACAGCGCAAACTCACAGCTGTCAGCCGAAGTGGCTGCCTTAGGAGCTTTAGGGTACAACTTAAAGAGAAAGAACGTGGGAAGTCTTATAGGTTGGGTTGATCCTACAGCTCCCGCCGATAAATTCATTGTGCCTGGCGACACAATCGTACAAATTAACAATTCAAAAATTCAAAATTCAACCGAACTTGCGAATTTTATTGAATCCCACCGTGCCGGTACGAAGGTTACTATAACTGTAGTCACGCCGGCAAACAAAACCGTCACTGGCACAGTTAAATTGGCAAAGCTATTTTCCAACTCCTCCAAATACGGTTATTTAGGCGTCGGCACCTTACCCAACTATAAAATTCCGGTGAAGATTAGCTTTTTAGACTCTATTAACGGATCTCCCGTCGGAGGTCCTTCTGCAGGTCTGGCCTATACCTTGACGATTATGGATGAAATGACGGGCGGAAATATGCTTAAAGGCGTCGACATTGCAGCTACGGGAACGATATCTCCTGGAGGTCAAATCGGACCCATTGGCGGATTAGTTCAGAAAACGTACTCAGTAATGGCATCTAATGCCAAGATCTTTTTTGTGCCAGACGGCCAGAGCTCTCAGACCTATAAAACTATTTTTAAGATTGCGGGAACTAAACTTAAGATATATAAGGTTTCAACTTTAACTCAAGTAATAAAATACCTACACTTAAAGCTGAATTAGATCTTTTTTTAATATTATGACCGAAGATAAAATACTTTCAATCTCAACTAGCTTAAGCATTCGACCCGAAGATGTGGCACATAAATCCTTTAATGTGGTCAAACGAGGCTATGATCCAGATCAAATTCGCGTATATTTGGAACAAATAGCAAATGAGTTTGCCCATCTACTTGAACGCGAGAATAGATTGCGACAACAGGTCCATGACATGCAAGCAGCTCAAGACAAGCCTGCTGAAATCGACGAAGAGACAATTACAAAAATTCTAGGTCAAGAGACGGCAAAAATCCTATCTTCTGCTCGTGAAGCCGCCAGAGACTTATTGGCACGAACCAGTTCTGAAGCCGCAGAGATTAAAGCTCAGGCTCAAAAAATTATGGAGCAAAAACTCAAAGAAGCCGAGGATGAAAAATGGAGTATCATTGAATCCGCCAATAGAAACTCCAAACGAATGGCCGAAGATGCCGAAACTGAAAAACAAGCCCTATTGGCTGAGATCAAAGAAAAATGCAGGCTAATGGTTAACGAAGCTCAAATTGCCAGAGAGCGCATATTGGGAGAGTTAATCAGAAAGCGCCGAGTTTTAAATACGCAAGTGGAGCAGTTGCGAACAGGTAAAGACGTGATTTTGGAATCACTGACAAAAGTAAAAGACGACGTTGAGAATCTATCAGATACTTTGACCCACATAGAGCAAGAAGCCAAATATGCTGCCGAGCAATCGGCCTTAAGAGTGTCTTTAGAGGATGATCCGACTGAATCAGAGTTAATAACGATTTCAGAAAAATTAGAATCTGGAAAAATTAACTTTGAACCTCCTACCAGAAGACAACCTTCGATGACCAGACTGACAGCGCAAGTTGAGAAAGTGCAAAAAGAGCCGGTTGTTTCGATTGACAAAATTGACATAACTGATAAAATTGCTCAGGAAATGCTTCATCAAGCAGATGACGATGACGATGACGGGCTTAGAATTATCGGAATCGAAGAGGTTAACGAACCTAAATCATTTGGAATACCGACAGATGATAAAGACGAATTACACATCGTCGAAAGCTCAGAAATTATAGATCAAGCTGATTTATCCAGTGAAACAAATGAAACCAATGGAAGTGACATCTCTGATTTGAATACAAAAAGTTCTGAAGCCGACAATAACTCTTTATCGGAAACTTTGAATGATAGTCATAAAAGTGCAGAATTTGAAAACTCAACACAATTTTCAAATGACATTGCAAACAATGACACAGTATTTAATGATAGAGATTACAAAGACAGTGAATCTCGAGCAAACAATGAAGAGACCGACCAAGGCAGTTCAGCAAAGGTAGATGATCTGTTTAAACAACTTAAAAGAACTCAGGCTAAAGAAGTTTCAACTACTGAATCGCCCTCAATGACCGCGACTACTGCCAAAACTGAACCGCCTGAGATTAACGCAAATTTAGCTTCTAACATTATGACAATCGATGACGCATCTGACAACTCCAACGAGTCGATTACGTCTTCTTTGGAAGTCATTACAGACGATTTTGAGAGTTCTGCCAAAGAGCTCATTGAAGGTTTAGTGGTCAACCTTATAAGAAAGGTTAAAAGAGCTATAACAGATGAGCAAAATGAACTTTTGGACGGTCTTCGCAAGCTAAAACACTCCTCTCTGGACACAATTTTAAATAAGCAGTTACAATCTTCGAACTATTATGAAGTCATTTCTCCGATTTTAATTCAAGCCGAAATAGCCGGGAAAGAGTTTGCAAAAAACATGGCCTCAAATACCGAAATAGAAACCGTCGAAACGCCCGCAACAAATTATCAAAAACTTTCCGATGAAATGTCAAACCTTGTGACAAGTTCACTGAGACAAAAAATTTCTTTTGAATTGCAAATAAAATCTGATGAGGAAAAAAACAGAATTTCAGAAGAGTTGGGATCATCCTATCGAGAATGGAAAAATGAAAAAATTGAATCTGTTGCTTCAGATTTTATCTATTCAAGTTTTAATTCCGGTATATTTTCATCCTTTAAAAACGGGACAACGTTGTCTTGGCTCTTCACAACCGACGAACCCGAGTGCCCAGATTGCCAGGACAACGTACTCCAGAAAAAACAAAACGTCGGAGAGGTGTGGCCTACCGGTCAGATGCATCCCCCAGCGCATCCAGGGTGCCGATGTATACTTACTGTTGACATTGGCTAGACTGGAAATAAAACTAATAGGTTTTATTTCATGCGATCACCTGAACCCATCCCCTTAAGAAACATATTCACAAAAAAACGCCTGATAGCTCTGGCTATTATTGCCGTAATCATCATTTTGTTGCTTTCATTAAAAAGTATTGCGACATTCTATACTAACTACCTTTGGTTTGAGTCTTTAAACTACAAATCGGTTTTTGTCAAAACAATGGAAACCAAAATTGAGCTTGGAATTGTATTCATAGTTGGCTCATTTATCTTTTTTTGGGCAAACCTCTATTTTGTCCATAGATTTTCCTCAAAGGAACCGCTCGAATTAAGCACCGAAGATTTAACCACATACTTAAGGCACGGCCTAAGATCGTATCCAAAAACCATAAGAACGGTATTTGCCATACTTATAGGAATATTTATGGGATCAACTGCCGTCAGCCAATGGCAAAATTTCTTACTATTTACCCATGCCAAACCCTTCAAAAGCGCAGATCCTCAACTCAATTTGAACGTGGGTACGTTTATATTTAAACTTCCCTTTTTGTCGTGGTTTGCTGGATGGATTTTCGGATTACTTTTAGTAACTCTGTTCTTAGTGGCCATTTTTCACTATGCCGAAGGAAACATATCAATTAAAGGTACAAGTTTTAAATCGATATCGGCCGTGAAGGTCCACATATCCATTCTTTTGGCCATAATTGCCATCGTAAAAGCGCTGTCATACTACTTTGTTTCACGTCCCTTAGTGGATCTGTCAACCATCGGAGTTGTTCAAGGTGCCAGCTACACTGGAGTACATATACAATTACCTGCAATTACACTTTTAACTATAATTTCAATAGCTTCGGCTGCAATTCTAATTGTAAATATATTTAGGCAAGGATGGAAACTGCCAGTCACTGCAGTTTTGCTTTGGGGAGTTGTTTCGCTGGTTGCAGGAGTAATCTATCCAAACATAATTCAAACTTTCAGTGTTCAACCCGCGCAAAGTTCACTGGAACTTCCTTATATAGCCCGTAATATAGCAGCCACCCGACAGGCATATCAAATTAATCATGTTAAAACCGTACCGTTTGCTGCCGCACAAGATGTTAGTCCTTCCCAGCTTTCCGCCGATGCACAGAGTCTAAATGATACAAAATTATGGAACTACGAATACACTCTGTCGACTTTTGATAAAAACCAAGATATTAAAAACTACTATCAATTCACAAATATGTCTTACGACAGATACACCGTGAACGGATTAAAAGTTCCAGTACTGATAGGTATAAGAGAACTTTTTCAGCAGGGAATTCCGGCAACCTCTTGGGTCAACTCTCACCTACAATATACCCACGGATATGGAGCGGTAATCTCACCAGTCAACCAGGCCGCAAGCGACGGAACACCGCTTTTCCCAGTATCAGATATACCGGTCAACTCTCAAAACGGTTATCCCAAAATAACTCAGCCTCAAGTATATTTCGGAATTGGTCAAAACGGGTACGTAATCGTAGACTCTAAACAACCCGAATTGGACTATGTAACTCCGAATGGAAATCCGGTTGAAACACACTATGCCGGCAACGGAGGTGTCCCTCTTAATTCCCTTTTAAACAAAGTCGCCTATGCTATACGGTTTGCTGATAAAAACATCTTGTTCTCGTCTTTAATCTCATCTTCTTCAAAGATAATCTACAATCAAGATATTACTACTCGAGTTTCCCAAATTGCACCCTTTTTATCTTTAGATTCAAACCCGTACCCCGTAGTATCGAACGGGTCGATATATTGGATTGAAAACGCATATACTACCTCAGCTTATTATCCTTATTCACAGACCTTTAACTCTTCGGTTGCTTCCGCATTAAGCCCCAACAGCGGGCTTAATCAAGTGCCTTTTAACTATGTTCGAAACTCAGTCAAAGTAGTGATGAACGCCTACACGGGCAAAACATCCTTTTACGTTTCAGATCCGACCGATCCAATAATACAAGCGTGGGAATCAATCTACCCCAACCTCTTTCAGCCGATGTCGAAGATGAATAAGGGTTTGCTTAGTCATCTAAGGTACCCTGAAGATCTGTTTGCCGTTCAAAGCGCAATGTACGGAAGATACCACATTACAAACCCGACAAACTTTTATAACGCTTCCAATGCATGGATGGTATCACAGGCACCGTCTTCAGGAAATGCCGGAAATCCGATACCTACTTCGGTTGCAATAAATCCGAATAACAGATACTCGCCAAACTATCAACTTACCCAACTACCCGATCAAAATAGACCCGAATTTAACCTAATAGAACCGCTGGTACCGTATTCAACCAATAACGGAGTGAACGACCGTCAGCAAATACTTGCAGCATTTTTGTCGGTGACTTCAGGACAAAACAACTACGGGCAGTTAACAGCCTACGTTACTCCACCTGGTCAATCCGTAAACGGTCCAGCATTTGTAAGCTCTCAAATAGACTCAGTTCCCAAGGTATCTCAAGAGATTACCCTTCTGTCTCAACAAGGCTCTTCTGTGGCCTTAGGACTAGTCCAACTTATTCCAGTCGATGATTCGCTGTTGTACATACGACCGATGTTTGTCGCTTCGGCTAGGAATCCGATACCCACTTTGCGGTACGTAATCGTTGTTTACAACAACAACGTTTCTTTAGAGCCTTCATTGGCACAAGCACTTCAGGCAGTATTTAACCAGCCAATTGCCGGAATTAATCCCACCAGTAATTCGGGGTCAACCACTGGTAGCCAAAATACTGTGGCAGCGCAAATTCAGCAGCTGCTAAATCAAGCTATGCAAGATTTTAATCAAGCTCAAACCGATCTGTCATCGGGGAATCTAGGTCAATATCAAACCGAAATCAATGCCGCTGAAACACTAGTAACCCAGGCATCTAATCTGTCGTCAAGTCCATCACAAAGCGTATCTCCTACCTTAACACCCGGTAAGATCAGTACTTCATCAACAGGTACCACAACAACCGTAAAGCCAAATTCAGCTTAAAGATTAAATAAACAGATACTTTAGATGATTAAAGAACACCTGTTTGTCAAATGTAATTCTGAAGTTAACCTTTCTGTGAATCGGGTAAGATCTGACGGGTTATCGATTGTTTTGATTCACGGATTGGCTTCAAATTCAGGCCTATACTCTGCCATGGTTGAGCAGCTTTCGTCACTTGGTTTTGACGTTGTCACAATAGACCTAAGAGGTCATGGCTTATCAGATAAGCCTTCTTATGGATATGACTATAAAACAATTTCCAATGATATCTTTTCAATTTTAACTTCACTAAAACTAAAGAAACCACTGATGGTGGGACAGTCTTGGGGAGGTAATGTAGTATTAGACTTTATGAGCCGAAACGAGTTTGAATCTTTGGGTGGAGTTTTGATTGACGGTGGCTGGATCCATTTAAAACGAAACTTTAAATCATTCGAAGACGTTAAAGTCGTTTTATCTCCTCCAAGATTTGAACATGTGAAATTAGCGGACCTAGAGACGAGATTTAAAGCACTACACAAGGACTGGACTAAAGTTTCAATTGAGGGAACGCTGATGAATTTTCATGAGGACGATGACGGATTCGTGAAGCCGAATTTGAGCTTTGAAAATCACATCAAAATTCTCAAACAACTTTACGATGACGATCCTATCTTAAAGGCCAAATCGATAACTCAACCAATTATGCTCATAGTCGCCGGAAGTAAATCCAGCGATAAAGCGATCCAGGTTACAGAGCTGGAATCTTGCTTAAAAGTTTACAAAACTTTTTGGTACGAAAATGCAGACCATGACATTCACGCTCAAATGCCCGAACTAGTTACCGGTCTGATTAACAATGAAATTAATAGTGGCATTTTTCATGCAAATCTAAGTCAATAACCTATCATTGCTTGTGCGAATTCCACCAGTCATGCTCCAGTCTACCCAATTCAGTCTTAGGGGCTCCGTCCACTTCAGGCCACATCTCCTCGGAGATACTTCTCCAGTTACATGTTGCATTCAAAGATCCTAATATCGCTATAAGTCCCAAATTAATTCTCTGCAATATTGCATACGCTGAAGGAATATTGGCGTATTTTACAACTTCTTTGTGTGTAGCTCTTCCGAACAGTACTCGTCGGGCAATCTCAGAGGCATACTGCCGCGTTACCTCCAAATCCTCATTTTTTGATACCAACGCAACAAATACATCTATAAAGTCGAGCAATTCATCTGTCGATACCGGAGCATTTTTCATCAAAAACCCGGCGTCTTCAACTGCTTCTCTTAATTTTTGAACATCGTGTTCATACAGAGCGTACCGCCAAATATCGGTTAAGAGCTTCAAATCGTTGTCGTTAAAAAGCTTTACCAAACCAAAATCCAAGAAAGTTACTTTACCATTTCCATGAAATAAATAGTTTCCCGGATGCGGATCACCGTTGAATGCCTTTAACCTGTAAATACTTCGAAACGAAAACCGGTAAATAGTTTCCGCGGCCATATTTTTTTCTCTGTGCGACCAATTAACCAAGTCGTCAAATGTGCTTCCTTTAATATACTCACTGACCAATATATTTGACGTAGAGTACTCAAAATATACCTTCGGTATATTTATAAACGGATGTTTATAGAAAAATTCACAAAACATCTGTTGGTTTTTAGCCTCATTTGCATAATCAACTTCTTCAAGCAACCTGACTTTAAGCTCATCCACCAAACTCTTTAAATCCAATCCCTTCCACAAAAGTGGAGCCAACATTGTCGTTAAGTCTATATTTGCCAAATCGGCTTCAATGGTTTTAGCAATATTTGGATACTGGACTTTCACAGCTACTTCATGATTATCAAAGGTAACCGCTCGGTGCACCTGCCCAATTGAAGCAGCGGCTATCGGTACTTTATCAAACTTTTTAAAAACTTCATTAGGAGTTTTACCAAACTGCTCAATAAATACACCTTCTACCAATTCATAGGACATAGGAGGGGCTTGGTTTTGCAACTGTTTAAGCGTTTCTCGCATGTTATCGGGCAATCCGTCATCTATGAATGAAGCCAGCTGACCCAATTTCATAAGCGCTCCTTTCATGTTTCCCAAAGTATTTACGACGTCTTCGGTATTTTTTATTAGGAGCTCTTCTTCGAGTGCTTTAGATTTTTGCTTGTTCATAAATATTTTTGAAACAAAAACAACTACGGCTCTGAATAAACTTCGGACGAGAAGCAAGAGACTGCTTTTCCCTCTCTGGAGCTGAAATTTTATGGTTCTAATCTTCTCGGACTTAAGTAAAACCTTAAGTAACAAAATGCCACCAGTTACTAATACGGCGCTTGACAAAACAACAATAACTCGTCTAAAGGATGTTTTTGAAGAAACGTGCACGTATATAAGTATAAATCATACGCTTTAAGATAAATTGTCGGCAATAATTTAAAAAATACCGATTTTGACACCGTTACCCAAAATTTGCAAACTTTTTTAGATTCACCCAGTTCTCGACCTATTTGAACGGACAAATAAATATATAATAGAATTTGCCGCTAAATTAAAGAATTCTTCTTATTTTACCTTTTTATAACTATTCATGAAACAAAAACATCTCTTAATTACTTCCATAATATTGGTATTAGTTATCACTGCGGCAGGGCTTATATACTTTATATCCAATGATTCGTCAACACCCGTAATTAAAAGCAATTCAAGTACAAAGATATCCAAGGTGGACAAAAAGCCTAAATTGGTACCGGCGACTTTTCTAAGTTCCTTTGGTATTAAATCAAACAAAATTTTAAAGGAAAATTTGTTGCCGGGAACATCCGGCTGGCAGATTACCGCCCCAAATACCAACACGCAGTATGTACAAGGGTTTGCAAATTTAACTTATGCCTCGGTGGGGCAAACCGTTAATTTATACGTATCCACAACCTCGTCGTCCTATTCGCTGACTCTTTATCGGATGGGTTACTATCAAGGATACGGTGGGCGACAGGTATTTAGTGCTGATAACGTAGTGGGGCAAGTTCAACCTACATGTCCGGTTGATACTAAAGTCAACATGGTTTACTGCACCAACTGGACCAATCCATATTCGTTAATTATTAAGAAATCCTATATGCAAGGAGACTATTTGATTAAGTTGACCGCGGCCAGCGGACAGCAATCATATATACCACTTATTATATGGAGTCCAAACAGCCACGCCGCATATTTAGTAGTAGCCAGAACTCTTACCGAAGAAGGATGGAACACATACGGCGGATATTCCTATTATACGGGCAAAGGGCCTTGCATATTAAACTCGGGATCATACCCGCCGTGCAACAGAGCCAGAATAGTTTCTTTTGACAGGCCATTTGCACAAGGCAATGGGGCATCAGATTTCCTTCAAAATGAATATCCGTTAGTTCAATATATGGAAAAACACGGCTTGGATGTTGCATATGTCTCGGACATTACCCTTAATGATTTCCCCAATATTGCATCTAACCATAAAGCGATTTTATCTCTTGGCCACGACGAAACGTGGACCACTCCCGAGCGACAAGGCGTTCAGGCGGCTATAGCTACAGGAGTGAATGTAATTTTCTTTGGTGCAGCGGCGGTTTTACGGCACTCAAGATTACAACCTTCGGCATTTGGTCCCGACCGTGAAGAAGTTGATTACAGAAACTCTTCAGAAGACCCACTGAACAATGGAACTAACCCCTTAAATGTGACGGGAAATACTTTTAGTGCACCGCCTACAAGCTGGTCTGAAGTGCCGCTTACGGGGGAAGTTTATTCTGGCTATGTTATTTTAGGAAAAGGTACATTTCCGTTAGTTGTCACCGATCCTACATCTTGGTTATATCAAGGAACTGGACTAAAACTAAACCAACAAGTTCCAAACGTCATTCAGACTGATTTTGATCATTTTATACCGCACACTGGATCACCTTCAAACTTGGATATACTTGCTCATTCGCCGCTACCCATTACCAGTGCTTACACAAATCAAGGAACCTGGAATGGGAACACCTACTCTGATTTTACTTATTATACAAACAAAGATTCAAACGCTGGTGTTATAGATACGGGTACAACGAATTTTATTTATGCCATGGGGCTTTGCACCACTTCGGGATGTCCGTCATCACCTGTTCGAATTATGGTTAAAAATATGCTTCATCTATTTGGACAAGGCCCTACGGGATTCATTGAGCCTTCGACGGGCAACTGGAATACAGTTAAACCGGTCGGTTCATAATTATTTAAACGTTAAATTACCGGCTTTGGAATAACTTTCCAGGGTAACTTCATTTTGGGATCCATCTTAATCATATCATTACACAAACTCTTATAGTTATTTACCTTAAGCGCGTATCCTAAAAAACAGGACTGTGACGCAGCCATTTGGTCAACGGGGTCATAGTGCAAAGATCGCTCATAGCTTAATATCGCTGCTTTATTGTCGCCTGCAAGTGACTGCAATTCAGCCAAAGTGTCTGAATATTTAGCACTATAAGGTGCCATTGCAATCGCTTTTTCAATGTATACTTCGCCCTTTAGTGCAAGCTGTCTTGCAATAATTTTCTTTTCCGCTAAGCCGGCCAGAACACCGTATGTCTTGCCGTATTCATAGTAGTATCTGGCATAAATCGGCATAAGTTCAACCATCTTATTAAATCCGCTGAAATTTACGGTAGGAGTAGAATTTATAACTTTTATCTGATAGTAGGCATTGGGGGCATTGGAATAGTAGGTATCATCTGCAATTAATAACACCGAGCTTACCAATGCAAAAAATAGCATTACGCCTACCGTAATGTTTAATAGTTTCTTTTTCTGAGTGTAGTTGGAAGAATGTTCTTCATTCAATTTATCGACTGTCAAACTTAATTCTTTTTCGCCGACGGATTCAACTATTTGCCTGTTTTTTAGTTCAACCACTGTAGATGCCCCTAAGGCCACCATCATTGGCAGATATACCATTATGTCTAACGGTTCTATTAATGCAAATGGAATGATAGCCAATACAAAATACGCTAAAGGCCCCTTGGCAATTTTAATTTGTCGGAAAAAAAAGATTGCTAGCGGAATCAGTCCGATAACCCCAACAGACAACAATAACTCCAGAATAAAATTATGGCTGTCACCGTAAATTCCATTTGTCACATTAAGTTGTTTGGCTATTGTAGGGTTATACAAAGGCAAAATAGCTCTAATCGTAGATTCTGGTCCCCAACCGAATAACGGATTATGTAAGATCTGTTTAAAATCTAATTTCCATACTTCAAATCTTGCCGAAAACCCAACCCCTAAAGAACCGGTAGATAGCTGATATTTAAGCGGAGAATTTTTAAAATAGTAATCTACGCCAAATCCGATTGCGTAACCGACTATTATAGATAACCCAAATCGAATTGAATCTTTAAAATTCGTTTTAATTAAGACAATTAACCCCGCTACCACAATCACTGCCAATGCCATTCGATCTCCGGACAGTTCAATTCCGAAACCCATCAAAAATAAAATAATAACCTTTGCACGACTTGAAATATCTTTTCTAAACAGTGTCATTACCAAAACACCGGTAACAAATTCCGCGAAATATACAGGATTGCCGAAAATTCCTGATGCCGAAAAATCGCCAAATTGTATTAAACCGTTATATGCAATATTATGTATTGAAAATTCTATCTGCACAAGTGAAAACAATATATTAACGATTGCCGCTGTAGTTAACATATTCATCAGGGCTTCTTTGGTAATATTACCTTTTACAAGTTTTATGCCTGCTGCCCATGCGCATATACATGCCAAATAAAACAACCATCCCGTACCCTCGATATACATTCCAAAAAATGAGACGTAGGCCTGAGTTGAAAAGATTGCGCTAAAGCATGAAAAAACTAAAAATGCAATCGCAAAAAGAATAGTTTTGCTGTATCTGGGGTTTTTTAGCTCTGAAATAAGACACGGAAAACCCACCGCTATGAACAAAAATACCTGATCCACATGAGATGTAAATACAAATTCGAAACCTATTGGCAAAAATAGCAGTAAATCGACAGCAACAAGAACAAATACCGTTACCGCAACAAATGACCAATTTCGTTTTGAGCTCTTCTTGTCACCTGATTTTCCATCAACATCCGTATTATTAGCCGGATTCTTAATCAAAGTATCTTTATCCAAAAACTGAACTCCAAATCATCTTCCAAAACCACGCCATATAATTTGGAGCGTTCTGGCAACTATCTTAATATCTAATAATAGACCTTGATGCCTGATATAGTAAAACTCGTATTGAATTTTTTGAATGGCATCCTCCACTGATGCCCCATAATGATACTTGACTTGTGCCCAACCAGTAATCCCCGGAGTGACTATATGTCGCATTTCATAATACGGAATATATTCGGCAAGTTGCTTCACGTATTTCAGTTGTTCGGGTCGGGGTCCGACTAAGGTCATCTCACCTTTAAAAATATTAATAACTTGGGGAATCTCGTCGATGTGGAGAATACGCATTAACTTACCGACTGAAGATACTCGAGTGTCATTTGTACTTGTCCACTGACTCGAATTTTCTTGATTAGTACTGTTTGTATTTGGTACCATTGTCCTAAACTTATATATTTTAAAAGGTTTATTTGTTTTACCCACTCTGACTTGTGAATAGAACAACGGTCCTCTGTTGCCAAATAAATTTAATACAAACACAAATGGAATTAATATTAGCAATACAATACCCATTACGAATGAAACGATAATATCAATTAAACGACGAACACGCATATATGTTGGAGAAACATTTTCGGTAATGTCAAAAAGAAGTGAGATTTGCTCAAGTTCACTTATCGGCATTTTACCCAACCATTCATCAAAAAACATGGTCAAAGTTCTAATCCTAACCCCCGTAGCATGTAATTCCTTAGCTGCGCTTACATGTTCCTGTTCGGTTTGAGATTGCCTATCCATTACCAAAACATCAAATTTAATTTTGTTATAGATACCTATTATTTGCTCATAAGTAGAATTCAATGGGAGAACTTCGGAAATTTCAAAAGGCTTTTCTTTTTCAAATGACTTAAATAATAAATTTTCAGATCTTATAACGTCCCCTAGTATCAAAATCTTATCGACCATAAAGTTCTTTTGAAACCTGACCGAATATTGCCAAAGCAATAATAGATCCACAAAAGTAAAAACTAAACTGCTCAGCATTAAAAATCTAGGCAGAAGAGGTGTGCCTACAATTAACTGAAATACTGAAATTGCAAGAGCCGAAAGCAAGGGTGCTATTAAGACATATGCAAAATTAGTAAAGATTCTCGTCGACGAAGATGTTGGCTTAAGAATATAAATAAAGAATTCAGAGACGGCAATATAAAAAACTTCCCAAGCAAATCTTGGCTCCGTAAAATAACTATAGTGACCGATAAACTTGGCGTGAACGATTCCGAGAACTATTATTATCAGTGCCGCTGACAGGTACTGCCAAAAGCTTAACTTCCTATTTTGCACACATTAATTTTAAATCATTTAAATTTACTTTGACTGCCCAATGGGATTAATCTGACCTTTTGACAAACTAACTCTCTAGTTAAAACTATCGTTGAATCACTTAACTATTTAAAAATATAATCTTTGGTATTAATGTTTCGGGTCTGGCTTCTGAATTTCCAGCTAAAATCGGGCCACAACGTCGGATTTCTTCCCTGCTTATCCAAATACCAAGAAACACATCCGCTCACCCATACGGTGTTTTGAGATTGGCTATCCATCGAGTCGGTAAATCGTCTTACGGCTTCGGCTTTAGGTACTAAATATGTTTTATGTATTTTTGTGAGTTCTTTCATTGCCTGAATAACGTAATTTATTTGCGATTCAATCATATAAACCATTGAGTTGTGACCCAGACCGGTATTTGGCCCCATTAGCAAGAAAAGATTCGGAAAATTTTGGATCGTTGTGCCGTATAAAGCCCTAGGGCTTCCTTGCCATAACTCGGAAAGTGAACTGCCGTCTGTGCCCATAATATATTTAGCCACAGGCATTTCAACAACATTAAACCCTGTTCCAAAAATAACAACATCTGCATCAAACTGCTCGCCGTCTTCACAAACAATTTTTGTCTCGTTAAATTCTTTAATGCCCGATGTGACAAGCTTAACGTTTTCCCTATTAAAAATTGAATAAAAATTATTAGACAATAAAATTCTTTTACATCCCATTTCATAGTTTGGCAATAAAGCTGATTTAACGTCGTCGTTTTTAATTTGGCTATTTAAATGCCTTTTTGCCAGTTTTTCAGCGATTTTCATTAAACGTTTATTTTTAGTAAATGCGAGCAGATAGCTTTCTCGTGCCCAAAACACCACTGCTCTCACCAATAGCTGCAAGGCTGGGACTTTTTTAAATATTATCTGCTCTAAATACGTAACTTTGCGATCCCTGCGCGGAAGTATCCATGGTGCCGTTCTCATAAAAACTCGAAGCTCCTTTGTATCGTCAGCAATTTCAGGGGCAAATTGAATTGCCGATGCTCCAGTTCCCACGATAGCGACTTTTTTATTTTTAAGATTTATATCATGATTCCACTTTGCCGAGTGAAAGTATTGCCCATTAAATTTATTTAACCCTTTTATATTTGGAATTGTAGGTTCGCTCAAGGCTCCTGATGCTGCAATTAAAAAGCGGCTGTAATAAGTTTTGTTAAAGTTGGTACGAATAACCCAATTAGCCATGTGATCGTCCCACACCGCGCTGATAACTTCGGTATTTATTCTGATTTTATCAATAATGCTATATTTGACTGCGCATTGATATAGATATTGCTGAATCTCATCTTGCGGTGAAAATGTCTTAGACCAAGTTGAATTTGGCTCAAATGAGAACGAATAAACATTTGAAGGAACATCGCAAGCACAGCCAGGATAAGTGTTCGCCCACCATGTGCCTCCAATACCACTATTTCGTTCAAATATAATAAAATCATCTTGTTTGAATTTTTTTAGGTTAATGGCCATTCCAATACCACTAAATCCTGCCCCGATTATTATTGTTTCAAACACATCTTTGTCTACACTTAAGTTAGAATTACTATGTGATGAATTCAAATCATCGTTTTTTGAAGTGACGGTCATTTTATTCTCCTGAATAATGTAGTAAACTACTATAAGTAGGTTACTATAAGTAGGCAAATATGTCAAGAGAAAATTTAAAAAACATCGAAAAACAAATAAGTGTATATAAGCATGGGAAAGTACCCAAAGAGCTTAGAATTGCACAAATTGTTCTAACAGCTCGTACAATGTTTGCTCAAAACGGCTACACCAACAGCTCGATGGATGAGTTGGCAAAAAGGGTTAGAGTTTCCAAACCGGTTATTTACGAACTGGTAGGTTCGAAGGACAATCTTTTTAAAATGATTTTGACGGAAGCAGGGCAAGAACTCCAAGATAGAATTCAAAATGCAGTTGATGAAGCATCAACTTTAGAGTCAAAACTGAAAGCTGGAGGGTTGGCATTTTTCAATTTTGTCAAAGAGCATCGACAACTCTGGTTGGCACTTTTCGTTAACGACCAAGGGCTATTTAGCAAAGATATAGCGCTAATTAGAAAAGAACAATCAGATCTAGTTTCAAATCTAATTGTATCGAGTAACGCATTTGAGAATTCTTCGTTAACGTACATAAGTGGAATCGCTCATGCATTAAACGGAGCATACGAGGCTCTAGCGATTTGGTGGTTTGATCATCCAGAAATTGAGCCCGAAACATTAGCGAATTGGATTACCGAACTATTGCTACCTACGGACCTTCCATTAAATCGATAAAACATTGTAAAAATTAATAATCTTCAGTTTTCTTACGCAGACGTTTTCGACGAAAATCTTTTCCTGAAAGCTGGCGGTAAAGTCGAAGTGTTTCATCGGAGATCCCAGTATAGGTTATACCCCTATCCCCTTACATATCACCTTTCGTAAAATAAAGGAAATATGAATATGGAAAACAGCGTATACAGCAAAATCAAACGCGGTGAATTGAATTTAGCCAGGACAAGTTCGAACCCGGTGACTTAGATTGCCGTAGTGATTATAAGTTGGATCGCCAAAGAGCTGGATTCGTCTGTTTCGGTAGGTTTGAAAATGAAATCGATATTTAACCGCTATTAGTCGATCTGAGGTGGGGATTAGTCGTCCCCTTGCGACCCCCAGATCGACTGCGCTTTTTTTTGGAGAGGGTACTTGGAACGAATTAACTGCTAAAGTCGAGTTGATAGCTTTAAAAAGTAGATGAACAAGCGTAGTCGGTTTTCCAAATTGTTTGCCGAAGTTTCGAGTTCTGCTGGGGGTGCCAATGACCTGATTAATATAATTATTTGAGATGGCTGCTTCTAATTGGGTTCTATCAAGACGAGTCGTTAAATTCTGTCTAGTGTATTATTGCCCTTGATTAAAGCCTAAAGCAATATCGTTCCCGATACAAAGAATATTGCTCACCAACCCGATTGCTAATCGGTAATGCAATTCCTGGCTAAGGCTGTAAACGGATCAATAGTAGCAAACTATCCAATTTAAGTCAACACGTCAGTTCAGTTACCACGGAATGTTACAGAATCCCAACTGCGGACTGTCAAACGTTCCGATTACCATGCCGCGATCAAGAAGACTATTTCGCTCCTCGCAACATGTCTCAGGCAACAAGATACAAGAATGACAAGCTGCAAGATTAAGTGACTCTCTCCCTTGACCGTGACTCAAAATGCACACAGGATCATTTGAACAGACTTTTGCACTATCAATCGCTCGCTTAAAAATCTTTGGAAACGCATCAGGCTTACCTTGTCGCACCAGACCGCCCAGAGTTCCTTCGGAATCACCGCTCGCAGTATATATAAATATGCCCGCAGTCTGCATTCCTTCACTTTTTTCAGCGCAATAAATACGCTCCTTTAAACTGGCAATACTGTATCCGCACTCAAAACTCAGGTGCTTAATTAACAAATGAGAGATTGTATGTAATAGTAAAAATTTTGGCGTAATATTTCGTCCTTGAATTTGTCCGCCAAATGATTTAGCAAAATTATCACTTATTTTCTTAGCCCGTTCTTCAACTTCAGGATTATCCGCAATCCATTTATTTATGTCTGCTTGTTCAAATTCAATGAATATGCCTTCGCCTCGTACCTCATACGCTGGATACCAGCGGGTTTCCGGTTTCTTAATATGAACAAATCCTGGGTCATTTTTACCAGACACTGGATTTATGCGCGAAAAGCCAATCAAAGCGCTCACGACTCTTACCTTATCGATCAACGAGATAGCTTTGATGTGCGGTAGTTTGTCTCGAAATAAATCTTTTCCTATTTCTTTTCGAGAAAAATCTTCGCCTATCGATGACGAACCGCTTAATTCACCGCTTAAAGCCTTATACTCTTCCGCCTTGTAATTTGCACTAGTTGCATCAATGCTAACGTCACCCTCTTCAAACCATTTTCGCTTCAATATCGATTCGACACTTGCCTTCGGCTGCCCGATTTCTTGAGCTATTTTTTCTACCCACTCCGAAAAATGCGATTTTAATATCTGATCTCGCTGGTCATTAACTACATCTAAACTCTTAGAGAAATCTGAAAAATGTTTGCTTTTCTCGATGCGACTATTCAACTTATCAGAATATGGAGGTATTACCAGAGAACTATAAATTACCGGAAAATATATTGACGACGACCCCCGTTGCAAAGCTATCGGATAATTTGAACATTTTTCTATTACGTTCTTATGCGGGTGAAAGCCTTCGCATTGAAACATTACTTCGTTAGATTCTCGATCAAGATCTTTGAAGACATCTTTTTCAAAAGCCGTGGAAAGGGTAGTAGAAGCTTCGCATGAACATGAAATTCTTAAACCTTCCAGCCCTTCGGAACCAGATGCCCCCGTTTTAAAGAAAAGGGCTGGACTGTCGCATATTGGTCTATTGCTTTTAACGTGTACCCAATTTATCCAAGGAAAATCGTTAATATGTCCATTACTGCAAACAATAACGATACGTGCGACAACTAAGTCCTGACAGCATTTTGGACATTTCATATGTTTTACCATATAACCATCATTCTTAACAGTTTCTGCCTTTGAAGTTTTCTTATACTCTAAAATCCATTTCTCAATCGGCTGAAACTTTCTGCACTTAGGACAAAAATACCACTTAGGGAATCTACAATAAGATATGTCGATAGGCAAGGCAAAACACTCTACATGTAAAGCTTTGGCGAAACGATCATCGTAAATATACCTGGTGCTATCCCAAGTTTCTGGTTCAGCAGTCATAAGTGTTTGATCCGGGAAATCAATCATCGCACCGACGCCGTATTGAAGCACGACTTGTGCGGATCGCACTGAATGTGTTATTTTGTCTAGGTCAACTTTAACCGTATCAGCCTCCGACATAGATCATTTCCCCCAAATCATAATCTTTCCGGTTACCTGAATATCGACGTTTCTCATAGATGTAAGCGTTTCAATCGAATTATCTTTCACTAATGAATCGTACGTTCGCAACAATCTGTTCTCGTTTTGAGACGGTTCATTGACTATAAATTTATAACCAAAAAACAGGTCAGTTTTTGTATTGTTTGCCTCTTTGGCTTTAGTCTTCCATAATGTTACAAAGTCTCGAATTTCCGTTTTTATATCTTCTACATCGCTTTCAAGCTGACTTGGATCTCGACGGTTGATACTCTTAATTCTATCGATTATATAATTCTCAGTCTCTGAAATAATATCCCCATAACGATTCGTATCACAAATTTTAATTGCATCATCATCTTTATAAAACTCGGCACGATGTCTGATCATTGAGACAACAACGGCATGTAAGGCCCTTTCGCGAGCGGGTTTTGAGAACGGAGTTGCACTGGTCGGTTCTACAAATCGATAAAATGATTCATGATACGCCTTAAATTGCTCATAGTGGGAGCGATCTCTATTCTTAGTGGCGTCAAATTGGACAAAGGCTACACCAGGATAAGAACGCCCGATGCGACTTGAAACTTGAATATATTCACTAGTCAGTTTTGGCTGTCCAATAAGAATCATTACGTTTAATCTGGCGATATCAATTCCAACTGAAATCATACTGGTGGCGAGCAAGACATTAGATGCAAATCTATTGTTCTTATTATTTTCTCGGGAGTAGTTAAACTTTTCTAACTTGTCCAAGGTTTCGTTTAGCTCGGTTGTAGATATACGACTTGTCAGTTCATCAGGGGAAATAATTCGTCGACGTTTATCAGCGAATAATCTATTTGAGGTTCTTATTATAAAGTCCTTGATGTCATCGTCAACCAAAGTGGAAGCTTTACCGAGATCTCTAAGACTATTAAAATATGCCGTTAAAGTCCAAAATTTGTCCTTGACTTCGTCTGATAATTCCATCATTTGAATTCTCTGCAAAAGCGCCGCAATTACCCGGATTTCCAACATTGCCTTGGACTTACCCGAAGGCATCAATCCGACGTATTTACGCCCAAAGTTTCCTTTTTCATAATTTATTTTCTCTTCTCGCGCAAAGAAAGAATCCCCAGAATCCAGGCCTGGAGCCGGAAATTGAACGACTTCACGATTATAAAGAACCGAACATTGTTCCTTGGCTCTCCTAATGGTTGCCGTTGAAGCAATTATTTTCGGGCGCACACCTTTATGACTGCATAAGGCGTCTACGGCTGTTTCATATAAGCCGACGATGGTACCTAACGCGCCAGATATCAAATGAAGTTCATCTTGGATAATTAATTCAGGCGAACGGTTCTGGCTATGCGAGCCAAAAAAATTACCAATGCGTCCATTCCATGGCAACATCGCGAATTTATCGACAGTACCAAACAACAAAGATGGAGGATTCTGATAAAGTTCTTCATCAATTATCTGGATAGGCAACGAATGGGTAAAATGACAATCTTCATGCGTGCACGAAAAATAAAATTGCTTATCGTTACGCATAAGGTACCCCCACGAACCAACAAGTTTTTTGTCTTTAGCGTCTTTAACTAGTTTTGTCCCGCACCACGGACACTTCAATACTTGGAATTTATTGTTACGTTCCTTTATGGATCGCACCTCCCAATACTTTTTAACTTCTTTTAACTTTTCAAGATATTTTCGTGTTTCTTTATTTGTATTTGGAATATGACTACCGCCAATCCAAAGTCCGATAGTTATCGGGTCTTCCCCTAAACGGTAAAATGGATAATTGTGTTTTGTCGATTCACAGTCCCGGCGAATATATTCACAGGCACAAATCAGCGTTGCCGCCCTTGTGAATTGCTGAGCAGCAAGTAATCGAAGAGTATAACGCATCATAACGGCGGTACCGCCATAATTTTCAGGGTGCGTCAGCCGGCGGAAAAAAATAGCAAAAGCGGCGAGTCCCAAGTACGCTTCAGTTTTACCACCACCAGTCGGGAACCAAATTAAATCCACAATGTCACGTTCAGGGGAATCATCGTTCACAACCGAATTAACATCCATCAACAGAAATGCTATCTGAAAAGGTCGCCACCTGCAGTCCTCATCATTCTCTTGCATATAATTCATATTGTTTAATAATCCCGCTATACATGTGTCTCCGGGATATCGATCCATATCTGATGTCCGCTGTTGCATTCGAAGATGCACTCTTTGCATAAACATTGCCCGATTTGCAAGTGCAAAAGCAGTATATGCGTCATCGTTAGTTTTCAGCGTGAAAATACCCGATGACATTCTTTCGTAGGCACTCTTACATTTTGATATATTTTTCATCGCAGCACTTTGATGGCGCGCATCAAGAGTTTCGGCGATAGATGCCAATTCCCCTACCCACCCTTTGTATAATTCAACCAAATTACTGAGAACTTCAAGCTTTAAACTTTTATCAGCAGAATCCAAATCCGATAAATATTTCATCGACAAGCTGCTATCGAATATCTTCTCGTTTTTAGGCAACTCAAAACTCATCGCGGGAACTTCCATAATCGGGAAAAAATCACTCCAGATACTACCGAATCCGTCATCATCGATTTCCCAATCCACAGAGACACCGAGTCCAATTCCATAAATTTTTTTGTTACGATACAATAATTCTAATGACTGCTCCTCTTCATTTAAATTATTGTTATCTGTCTCAGTTTCATTTTCGACGAAAACGAAACTGTTTCCTTCAGTAGAAATTCGTAAAATGGGCTGAAATATACAATTGTCGACCGTTTGAGACACCACTTGTAGATCATTTACTAACATCACGGTAATTGACCATAAACCGCTTATCCCCAGTTGCGTTCTTAATGCGGTAATTTTTGCAGCTGTTCCTCCAAGATTTTTGTTAGAGTCAATGTAATCACCATCCAAAAAATCCAAATCAAATTCAATATCTTCATATGGTTCTCTCACGTATGCATTTCGACAAAGATCAGCGAACCGATATGCTATATTCTTAAGGTTATTAGGTTCGGTATCTGAAAGAGTAATACGCTCGAATATCGCTTTGATATCACTTTTGTTAACTTGAGTTAACAACCGAAATACCTGTTTTGAATTATCATACTCCATCAGATGGGCTAATTCAGACGGAACAACATAACTGTCGGGATCATTTGGGATATATGGGACAATACAATCCGTTATTGTGGCTCGTCTGTAGATTGCAAATGACAGAGTACCGCGAACCGAATCAGTGTCGCCTTTCACAACGAATGTAATTCCCATTGACGAGGGCTTAAACTGAGAGGACAATTCAATTTCTTCGTCAAGATTTTCACCAACCGCATCTTCAGATTCGTAATTGCGATTTCGAGTGTCTTTTGTTTGAACTGGTTCTTCTTCCGTCAACAATTCTTCATTCTCCAAATCTTCACTCAATCCAATATCTTCGACTTCATTAATCTGTATAATTTCGTCATTGCCTTGATTTACATAAGTGCCCTGCGGATATAAAATACCTATTGAATATCTGTTGAGAGGATTACTCGATATCAATTCATGCTCGAGATCTGGTACGTTAAACTCCGAACCTGGTCCCAATAGCTCGTGTTTTATTAAATTAATGTACTCTTCGCGAGCGTCAATGAGTTGTGTCCGAATGTCCTTATCAGTCATAACAAATTCTCCACATCATAAAGAATTATAGGTTTGTTGATTACGTTAACGGGAACTGTCCAAAAATTGTCCAAGAACGTAATTGCATCCAATTCCAAAGTCTCCGAAAGGTTCTCAACATTGTTATATACTAATTCGAGATCGCTTCCCGGTTCTGGTTGATGGCCGCTTAATTTGTCGGCAACTGCTTGTCCGATCAACTTAAGGATTTTTTTACGTTGACTTCGAACCAATCGACAAGCATTAAAATACCCACTTGTATCATTAAGCAATTTTGAATCCTGGGTCATCTCGGCTATCTGTCTTAATGTACTTTCATCTCTTGGGCCAACTATATGACTTTCTTTATCGAGCCATTGTCGAATAGACGTTTCTGAAAGCGAACATCCAAATTGATTAAGTTTTCTTGCAAGCCCTTTGTATGTTAATTCGTGCATAAGTTGGTACTTTTGTAGAACGCTTTTCCACCACTTGGTCTTGTCAGTCGCGTCAGTAATATCTTTACTCAATTTCCCAGATCTCAGTAATGAGTCATAGATTAGGTCTACAAAATTTTTGGTAAAATCATCTCTCTTAGCAAAGACAAGTTTATCTCCAGCGGACAATTTTTCAGCGTCAGCTTCCGTTATCGGATTTTCAACCTGCGACGGGTTATAGACAATCGCTTTATAGTACCGAGAGAACATAATTGATTCGCCAGTGACGAACGTTCCGACCGCCGAGATTTCGGCGGTCGGAGTATTTCCAGTGTCACCTGAAATACTAGTTATATATTTTCGTAATTCGGGTATTCTAACATTTTCAATAAACTTTTCCAAATCTAAAGACTCTTGGATATATTGTTTGTCTACGTTTTGAGTAAACACAGAGTCATCCGTGTCAATGTCACTAAATTCAGGCTCTAAGTTATTCCGCTTATTTAGCTGTCTCTCAAACTTCTCCCTTAAGTTTTTTATGTAGGCAAATAACTGAATTTCGCAGTCATACAACAAAACTGTAATGTCTGACGAGGAATTGCACTGTACTGCATCAAAACGTTTGCCAGTAAAAGCACCGATCACAATTATCTTTTCATAATTTTTATTAGCATCAAATTTATTGGGAGATACTATATAAATTCCATTTCGAGAATACAGCGATTCTTTGATAAGAATTTTTTCATAATATGCATTGGGAACAACTATAGCAATACTTCCTTCGGGAACACTTTGAACTATTTGCTTTAAGACTTGGCACTTAGGAGATTCTAAATAAATAGAATTATATAAGTCATTTAAGGCATCCGCAACGCAAATAAAGCAATTTTCAAGCGGATTCTCTTTTTCGGCTAATTTCCAAATTTCTTCTAATCGTTCTCGAGGCGACGCAACTCCGTGTTGTAAATCGCCAGCAATCACTGCTTGTTCCATTGTTTCCATGGAAAATACAGCCCTCACAAACAATTTAAGTAAACCATATGACAAAATGATGAACCTATTTTTGTATTCAGCGTCCCATTCAGATTGCCTAATTACGGTTAAAGCATCATTAATTGTTTTATACGTTTCCCGTAAACACCCACCATCTATATTTACAGTCGTTATTTTTTTATTTATTATAAAGTCGATCTGCTTTTCAAGTTCTGCCGAATACTGATTGTATACTTTTGCCTGCCCGCGGTACCGAAGCAACAATTCTTTAGTACAGGCAAAAACTGACGGAATTTCATCTATTATATACTCCTCTGCGATCTTTGAGTCAATACTCATCGATAAATGAATGAAATCCAATTTTTTTCTTGGCAGTAAATCCGCTAACTCCGAAGAACCTTTTGAAGCGGCGTCAGCTTCAAGAACCAACAGACCAACAACCCCTTTCCCATGATCGTTCAGGATAAGATTACGAGCCGTTGAAACTTTACCCGTAACCTTTAAAACTGGTTCAGCTTTTGACGGGTTCTTTCCTAGCTGTTGTGGTTTGTCTACGTCTGCGTAATAAGATGCGGGTACTATTTCCGACAAACATATTGTCTTATCATGACCATACTCTATGCGCAGCCCTTTGTAGATTCGTTCAAATACAGCACGATCCGCTATTATTACAACCGAAATGCCAATTATGCTAGGAATATCTGCTTCTTTCTTTCCCAAAACAAAACCAATAAATTCAGAACGTTTTGATTTTTGCCGCTTAATACCTCTACCGTCAGTAACTTTAGAATTCCCATAATATGGCTGTATTTTCCCCATATACTCTTCAGCAGGTACTAACGTTATACCTGTCTCATCATTTTCGAGTTTCAGACACAATTTGCCACTACGTTCTTCTTTGCCGAGCCAACGACATCTTTTATTTTTGTACAAAACCATATCACCGACGTTAAGACCAGCAATAACATCTTCGGGACTAGCTTGATCCATAAAAATACATGCCAGGGTTGCCATTATTAAAGATACAATATTAAAACATACAGACCCAGTGTGTAATGCGATGCTCGGCGAGCATTCTCTCGATGTAACTGATGTGGCAAGAAAATTAGTATACTCCTTAACAATCAATTCTTTCGAAATCAAACAATCGTCGAAATAGATGTCACAGTTCTCGGCTACCTGAAACAACATTTCTCGATCAACCATTTAAATCTGAACTTAATTACTCTCACGGCAGAGTATTGCGAAACACTCTGCTATAAACTTAGCCATCTCTTCAACTGCAGGAATTGATACAGAATTCCCGAACTGTTTATATTTTTGTATATCTGGTAGTCCTTCGGGATACGAAAAACCATCAATTCCATTTTCGTCTACGAATGCATAATTAATAAATCCCTGTAACTTTCCCCATTCCGTTGGGGTCATAACACGGATGCCCTCGTCATTTAAAGGAGTTTTTTTTCCCTTGATTTCTATTCCGCTAATTCCTTCTTGGGGATCATAAATAAGGTTTCGCTCTTTGCCAGAACCACCTGTAGCCAACAACGTGTTTGCAACAGGAGATGCTATTCCGACTTCATTAACTATTCGATATCCAAATCCGTTTCCTTTACGTTCCTCTCTTTTCCGGTGGAGCTTAAGAGTTTTAAGATAGCCAGAAGCCATGTAATATTTAGGTTTAACATTACACTCAAGCAAATCGTTAAGGTCGTTATAAAGTTGATGTGATCCTACTTTTGGAAGCTGAGTCGGAAGAAGTGCTAAGGATTCTGGATCAAAACGCTTCCGATCAAATCCAATAATATATGTTCGAGGACGATTTTGAGGAACGCCGAAATTCCTCGAATTTCTAATAAAGTCTTTGCCGACATAAGTCAACTTGCCACTTTCGTTATGCGAAACGCCAATCACTTTAAATTTCAATTTTAATTCCAACTCTTCAATGATTTGTTTAAAAGTTGCACCTTTATTATGCGTAACCAAATGATCAACATTTTCAAGTAAAAATGCCCAAGGTCGAGTGCGTTCAATTATCTCAGATATATGATAAAAAATCCTACCCTTTTCCTCATTTTCAAAGCCTTCTTCCAGGCCAACACGACTAAATGTTTGACAGGGAAAACCAGCAAGTAAAACTTCATAAGGAGTTCGCTCAGCAAGTAGTTTAAAATCCTCACTAGTTACGTCATTGGCTGGGTTTTCACCGAAAATATGTTCATATGTTTTGCAGGCCCACGAATCGTTCTCGGCCGATAAGACATTCTTAAAACATCCAGATAATTCAAATCCACGCCTAATCCCTCCAATTCCAGCGCAAAGATCTATCGTTCGAAACGGGACATCAAACCGTATTGCTCTTTGCGATTTCTCCACTTAGCCCACACCTTCGGACACATTGTTTTCAATCGGCCTTCCCGAAAATCGAAATACCCTCCAATTTTCTAAATTCAATTTAAGAGTAACTTCAGCTTCTCTTGTTATAGTTCTCTCAATTTTGACAGACCGAAAATCGGTATTGCTGTTTATTGTCAGATTTGTTTCATTCAAATTGTATCGTTGCCAAAACTCGATATCGCAAAAAACAGCAACTTTACGAGTTTTAAAAACAAAATCTGGGACTCCAAAAACAGAACGGTCATTCCTCGCATATGTCGTAATGCCACGTCGATCCAGTTCATCGGCAAACATTCTCTTAAACGTCTTATTTGTACTCCACGCCCGACTTATATTGTAAGTGATCCGTTCTCTAGTCTTAAGAGTCATAATACAATAGTATTCCTTCACTTTAAACCTGACTTCAATTCCGAAGTGCAACACTAGTAATGTCACTAGTATAGCTTAACTGTATTGAATTATGTACTTCATATGGAGACCTATATCCTAGGCATTTTCTTGGTCTGTGATTCAGTTCGTCAGTACCCTCAGAATCAGGAATGTTGACGCATTATGAATTAAGCTTGAGGGCAAGAAATGGAGAATAAATCATGGAGACCCGTTATTTAAGAGCACAAAAGGATGAAGCGTTGGAAGTTTTTAGGAAACAACTGGAAAAGGGCTCTGTAATGTCAGGCGAGATTCAGGAGCTTTCCAAAAAGCTAAATATCCCAACAACCACTCTTTATGGATGGAAAGTAGAGCTAAAGAAGAAATTACTTAGAGAAGGTAATCTTCAACTTGAAACATCTGGATTTTCATCAAAAGATAAGTTTCAAGCCGTAGTGGATACTAATTCAATGTCTGAGTTAGAAGTAGGTGAATACTTAAGAAAACATGGTATTTTAAAAGAAGAACTTAGATTTTGGAAAGAATCTTTAGAGAATGCATTTAACGGCAAATTTCCAAATAGTGATCCAGAAATTAGTAAAAAACTAGCCGATGAGAAAGCATTAAATAAAAAATTAGAAAGAGAACTTAGATATAAAGAAAAAGCTTTAGCTGAAACAGCTGCTTTATTAGTTCTTTAAAAAAAAGCGCAGGCGATCTTAGGGGAGCAAGGGGACGACTAATCCCCACCCCAGATCGCCTAATAGCAGTTAAATTGGTTGAAGAAGCTCATAGCAACGGGGCTAGATATTCAAGAGCTTGTAGAGTGTTGAAGATATCGACTAAAACATTTGAAAGATGGAGATCAGATGGTGAATCAACTCGAGACAAGTGGAAAAGTGCCCAAAGATCAAAACCTAGTTTTGCGTTAACTCAATTAGAAGAAAAAGAGGTTTTAGATATTTGCCACTCAGAAGAGTTTTCTACCCTTCCACCAGCTCAAATAGTACCGATATTAGCTGATCGTGGCAGATACGTAGCCTCTGAATCAACTTTCTACAGAATTCTAAGAAGATATAAGGAAAATATAAGAAGGGGCAGATCTAAGCGTCCAACTAAGAGAAAAGCCCCGCAATTAGTAGCAAGTGCTCCAAATGATATTTGGGCTACTGATATAACGTGGTTACCTGGGCCGGTAGTCGGTATGTTCTTTTATCTGTACGCAATTATAGACATCTATTCTAGAAAGATAGTTGGCTTTGAAGTATATGAAGTTGAATCATCTGAAAATCTTAGAAATGTTTTATCAAAAGCTATTTCAAAATTAAAAGGGATTAAACCTAAGATATTTCTATAGTGATAACGGTTCACCGATGAAAGGTCAGACTTTAATGGAATTACTATATTCACTTAATATCTCAAAGACATTTTCAAGACCAAGAGTTAAAAATGACAATGCTCATATTGAATCGTTTTTTAAAACCCTGAAATATTTTCCAGCTTATCCATATGAAGGGCTAAAAGATATTACTGAAGCCAAGCAGTGGGTAACACAATTCATGAAAATATATAACGATATTCATTTGCATTCAGGAATTAATTATGTAACCCCTAGCCAGAAATATGAACAGAAAGATATTGAAATCCTAAACA
>JAJZNL010000021.1 GCA_021852345.1 Actinomycetes bacterium | reverse complement strand
ACGTTGTTCGTTAGTGAGCTGATGATAATTTTTCAAGTTAATCCTTTCTGGGTTTGTATAAGTGCTAGAAATTTATCCAGCTCACTTATATTAACCAATCAAGTTGCACTTGGAAGTTGAATTCAGGCAAATAAACTTTCAGTGCAATGGCTTTTTTTATTGTTGCAGAACTTTTGCAGCCGACAATTTTAATGCCATAGTTCTACTCAAGCTATTTTTAAATGTGTCATTTGTGTGACAAAATTATAAATATTGATACAAAACAATAAGTTTCATCGATGTATTTTATTGATGAAAATATTTGGGATGAAATCATTCAAAATAGCTGGAGGGAACTGGAAAGATGATTCCAGTGCCGGTTTTACGCTAATCGAGCTGATAGTAGCCGTTTTTATAATAATGTTGACGATGGTTCCGTTCATTTACTTCTTCGTGGCTGGGGTTCAGGTCGCCGCACTATCGAGCCGGGTTGTCGAAGCAAATTCGCTTGCCAGTTCGACAATGGAATTTGCAGGTTCGTTGCCAGAGCCCACAATTGGATACTATGACGATGAGTTCTCAACATCAAATCCATATTATCCAGGAAGTACTGTACCTCCAGTGCAATTTGCCAAAATGATATCGTCAGCCCAATATGCGGCAGAGTTTAATTCAATTTTCGGTACTAATTATACTGGAAGTACTCCAACTGGAGACAATGTTCCGGTAAATACTCCTAATACTGGACAGACGGTTATACTTGGCACCGTAAGTCCGACATCAATAAGTTCAGATCTTATTCAGCCTGTTCAAGTGGTCTCTAAAGGGAATTACTTTTTTGTTATTTATACCGTCGTTAGTTGGGCGCAGACTGCTTCGCCGACTAATTCATCAGAACCTAATCAATCACAGCAGTGTGCATATCCAGAGATTAACGTATATGTTTATTGGAATAGTTTTCAGGATCATACTCATCTGGAAACTTTAGACTCCACTCCGGGTCAGCAGCCGAACAACTCGGCTGATTCTTCGAGTTGCACTGGATCAGGTACGCTGAATTCTAGTCCGCCGCCGCAGCCGACTTCGGTTAACGTTTCCATGCCTGCCGTGACTACTAATCCTGCCTCGGTAAATATATCGTGGTCTGAACAAAATCCATCTTCAACGGTACCGCCTGTAGGCTACTATCTAATCGCCTGGTCGCCGGATTCAAGCTTTGCAACTGGAGTAGTTACTTCTCCAATTGAAGTAGCCTCAGACTCTAATACATCAATTAATCCCGTACCCAATAGTTCAGCAGGAGTGACCAATTACAGCTATACCGCATCTGGACTGGCCTATAATTCTAACTACTATTTTCAAATTTACGCATATTCTCAAGACGGCTCGGTTGCGGTATCACCGACTACGGTGGAGTATCCAGGGTCGGGAACTTATGTGACAACTAATTCACAGCCCGCAACTGTAGTGGGATGTAATTTTTCCAATATTTTCGGAACATTTATGCCCCCCACTGGTGATTTAGTTAATGGCACGACTCCTATAATTACAGCTAAAACTTATCTAAATCCAAATGGATCCTTTGCCGACAATCTTGAATTGGGGACAACAGCTTCGGGAGGATGTAATTTAAATCAATATTCAATATCAATTTTTTCGGGAAGTACGCCGGGTACAACACCAATTATTAATGTACCGCTTAATAATTTTGATAATGCCAACTCACTCGCAACTCCGTCTAATGGTGTAATATACCAATCGCTTGCACTATCGTCATCAACAAACTCAATTGTGGCTGGGGTGTATTCCATCCAACTTGAAAATGGTTCGGGCTCTTCTGCGACTGTATATTATGTGGATTCGCCGATAGATACTATTACTTTAACTAGTAGTTTGTTAGTTTGTCCGTATGTATCATTTAATAATAGAGTCCAGGCTAATAACAAATGTTAATGGTAAATAAGATGTTAAAGATGAGAAAAATAGTTAAAAACACTGGAGTTAAATCTACTCGTAGTTGTCGTGGCAAAGACGAAGGTTTCACCATCGTAGAATTATTGGTTTCGATGCTTTTGATGATGATCGTAATGGCAATTCTAATGGGGGTATTTTTGGGTTTTTATGATACCAATAATTCACTTCAAAAGAATTTGCAAATTCAATCTAAAATACAGAGTGCTTTAAATGATTTTAATTCTCAAGCTAGTCAGGCGACTACAGCAATGGCGCCTATATCTTATGGAACAAATGTATTGATCCAACAGAGCTGTCTGGCGGGAACTTGTTCAAAAGGAGTATACCCGGGTTCGTGTAACGGTAACAGTACGTCCACGGTTACTGGAAATAATTCAAATCAAAACACTGTAACGTTTGTCAATTCGACGACCCCCATGTCTACAACGTCCACAACGTCTACAACCTCCACTACCGCCCCAACAACTCAAGCTATCCAATGGCAGATTACCATGGGCCCTACACCCCAAACCAGTTGTGTTATTGAACAAACCGGTACTTTGTCTGGTTCTTCGGCAACTGGCAGCACAACGCCCGTGACATTCACTCCAACGGGTTCGTTCACTCAAATAACTAACGTTTTGGGGGCGGAGTTTTGCTATCTTGATCGAGGCGGTGATTCAATGATCGGCTCTCCGATTGCGGGAATAACTTGTCCGGGTAATGCAACTTCAGCTACTTATACTACCCAGTCAATTGTAAGCTGCGCAGTGCAGGTCACGTTGATAGTAAGAGTGGAACGAGGGAAAGATACTGTGCCGATTAATGCAACAATCGGAGTCGCATTAAGAAATCAAACAGTGGCGTCGTTGTCTTTTCAGCCAGAGAACCCTGATGGAAGCAGTGCTACCTGCTAGAAAGTGAGGAAATAAAATATGAAAATGATTGATACAAAGTTACGAATAAAAAAATATAATGAGGTAAGTGAAACGTCGATTAGGTATGATGAATCGGGAAGCTTAATTGTTGCGATTATTGTGATATTTGTTACGATGCTGATGTCTCTGGTTTTGATTGCCGATATCATGGAAACTCAAGATATTGCAATAAACGGCAAACACCTGTCAAGCTCTGTACAACAGTCAAATGCAGCAATCTCGGATGCTTTTTATCAGCTAAATCAGTTTGGTTCACCAAACTCCCAAGACAGTATGCAGTTGACCAATCTTCCCGCGTCATTTTGTGCATATGCGGGTAACTTATATAGCAACGATATACCTAACAATTGTATTTACGAAGGTACGGTTACCTCTGGTGGCCATAGCGGTTGGGTCTATATTGCAACATTGCAACCTACAGCCGTACAGACCGAAAGCCTTAAAACATATTTAATAAACGCTACGGGATATTCCCCCAGCGGTTCTTCAAAACAGGCGCAGGAATACGATCAAATCGCAATAATAAATGCGGCATTAGCGATGCCCGCCGGATTTGTAATTAATGGTGGAGCATCCATTTACCCCACAAATTCTTCAGGCGTTATTCAAGATCAAGCTCCGTCGGTGAGCGTTAACGAAGGAGCGGCATCGTGCGGTACCATAACATTTCCAGATGGGTCGGGATATGTAAACGTATACGGTAAGAGTGCTTCAACCACTTCGGGCTGTCAGGGATCACTTACGGGCACACCAATGTTAAACCAACAGCCTGCACAAAATCAACTGTGTACGGCAGTCACAATATCTACGATACCTGCTACTGGTTGTCTTCCTCCGATAACTACTAATTCGGCTGGGCAGGTTACGAATTACGCACCGGGTTGTACGCCTCCTTCTCCCGAAAGCTATTCTTGCTGTCCGACAGACGGAGTTTTTACGGGGGAAGTAAACCCTGGAATATATCTATGTAACGCCCCTATCTCCATTGATGCTCCGTTATATGACAACAACGGTGGCAGTTGCACGCAGGCAGATAACACATCTGCTCAAAACGGTGGTAAAATTACGATTTATGACTTTATTCCCCAGGCTATCGCCGCTGGCAGCCAAGATGTAACTTTTGGTAATTCGGGGTCAGGAGATGGTATAAACCAATATCCCGTGCCATCTTCGGGTTGCAGCGGTACCCCTGTCAGCGGTGATGCCAATAATCTACAGATAAATATATCAAATCCTGGTAATCCAACGGGATTGTGTAATTCGTCTAACTACACCTCAGGTGATTTTGGAAATATTCAAAGCGCGGATCACGGATCTAACGTTCCTGCGATCGTCGCCGAGTTGGATGCCCCAAATGATACATTCAATATTAATGGAGCCCCCTTTACTTCGTGGACGGGAAATATGTATACCTGTTTTGCTGATTTTAATGGCGGCGGCAATGGGAAAATGGTCATTAATGACAACGTCGACTATGCTCAAATGACTTCGCCGTGGTCTGGATACGGATATCAGGATACTTAATCGCCGTGATGCTGTTTATTGCTGCAGCTTAAGCATCGTGACTTATTGATTAGCGCACATTCTGCGAAAATCTAATTGGGCTCAAATAGTTAGATTTGACAATAGCTAGATTTGATGAAGAACTAATTGGACATTATATTTTCGATTGCTGAGTTCGGCTGATTAAATCCGAAGTCTTAGGTTTTCATTTTCAACTTGCACCAGTAAATAGCTGCCTGAGTTGAAACCGTAAAAAGAGTTTGTCTAAGATAGAGTTTGTCTAAGATAGAGTGATGGATAAAAATCCTGTATCGAAAGTGCTAAAATCAGATTTGAAGGTTTTATCTGACGTTTTGGCACGGTCATTTTTTGATGATCCGGTTTCGAGCTATTATTTTCCTTCGGAAGTTAGTAGAGCCAAAGCTCTTAACAAATTTTTTTACATCCAAATGGCTAAGATGTATTTCAGATTCGGCCATATTTACTGTAATGAAAATAAGACTGGAGTTGCCGTCTGGAGACCGCCTGGTGCTAAAATTGACGATCTTAGGTCGGCTGTTTCACTTCTTCCTATGACTACTATTTTAAGGGGAAGAAGTATCTTGGCACTTAAAGCCTCAGCGCGTTTGGAAAAGAAACATCCCAAATACCCGCCCCATTTTTATTTAGCCACTTTAGGGGTTCTACCGGATTGTCAAGGCAAAGGTTATGGCTCGGAATTACTTAAGCCGATTCTGGAGCATTGTGACAAAGAGTTAATGCCGTCTTATTTAGAGTCTTCAAAAGAAAAAAACTTAGGGTTTTACGAAAGACATGGCTTTGAGTTGACTGGTGAGGTGAGATTACCGAAAGGACCGACGGTTTGGCTAATGTGGAGAGATCCTCAGGTTTGAGTGCTTGTGATATAAAAAACGAATTTAGCGTATTTTCGTTTGTGTGGTTTGTGTGGTTTGGTTAACACACTAAAAGTCTACAAAACTGATTTACATTGATACGGTATTGGATTCCAGCGCTGGGCATCTATTTCATTCTGGTGGCAATGAATCTTCATTTTTGTTGCGTAAGGTTCGATTTTTAGATTGCCTCTGCAACAAAGTTGGTTTTATGGGGTGAACGCTTACCCCCTTGGGTAGTCTCTTGTATGCCATTAAATCTGTATCAAGCAGTTTTATGATTGCTGTAATTGAAGGAGTAATTAAGGGTTCGTTTCTTCTTGCTATTCCTACGGTGCGCGGATTAAGGTCCGTAATTTTTATTCCCACCCACTTTCCAGAAAGATAATCGGCAATTGAAGTGGCCGGTAATATTGCAGGGCCGCTTCCTGCAAAAGTTAGCGACGCGATCAACCTAATTGAGTTAACGTCTGATTTGGAAGACAAATTGACACCATTTTTCTTTGCTGCTGCATTAATTTCGGTCCGAAGTACCGTGCCGGGGGCAGGTAATAGCAAATCGAGTTCCTCAAGTTCTTTCATGGACACTGAACGCTTTTTAGCCAAGTGATGGTTGGTGTCGACAACAAGCACTAAATCTTCGGTAAAAAGGGGAGAGGATATAATTTCGGCTGAGGCGGTGGGGAGATTCGTAATAATTAAATCTAGATACCCATCCAATAGCTCCTGTTCTAATCCGTATGAAGTTCCTTCAGTATATTGAGGCTTTAAGGTCGGCCATTTCTTTGGAATTTGTTGAAAAAGCCAGGGGACAAGCCAACTTGCGGTTGTGCCGATTAGACCGATTTTGATAATTCCTGTAATCTTGTCTTCAAAAGTAGCCAGGGCTCTTGGAATATTTTCAATGTCAAAATTAATTTGCTTTGCACAGTCAACAACTATCCGCCCCGCCGGTGTTATTTGACCGGTAGAACGATCTACTAAAACGGTGTTGAGCTCACTCTCAAGCTTGGAGATGTGCGCTGATATATTCGATTGAACGGTTTCTAACGATTCGGCTGCGGCTGTAAAGCTTCCGTATTCGTATATAGCTAAAATTGCTTTCAACTGCTTTATTTCCATCATTATTAATGATACTACAATCACACTTTACTACTTGACAAACTTTTTGCAGTGTGGCAGAATATATATAGTCATATGTACCCCTTCACATGGGGATATTAATCTTCATGTATATGACATTAACACCCAATGGGACCAGTATCCCCCCTACTGGTCCCACCCTCTTTTAAGTGGAAGTTTTAAAAAATATGTTCTTTAAAACTCTCCAGTCGTCGGTGGCCAAACAAGTTATAAAATACCTTCTTAACGTTATAATAATCAGCCGGTCTATTATTAGTTTTGAACAAATTAAATTGCCCGACGGTTTGAATACTGTAGTCTAGACTTTAACTAATATATGTCTACTCTGAGCTTCAAAACTAAAGTCGGACTACGTGTGCTCCAAATTGTACGATCCCTAAGTCGCATGCTGAAGTTGGGTTCGGGTTCGGTTATTGGCGGCAGACTTTTGTTGCTCGTTTCAAAAAATGCGCTTAATGATATGAGTAAGGGAAAGTCCGTGGTGTTGGTGTCAGGTACTAACGGTAAAACGACGACAACCGCTTTAATTTCAGGAATTATAACTGGTTATGGCAATAAAGTCGCAACAAACGCCTTGGGGGCAAACATGGAGGCCGGAATTGCAAATTCGCTGGCAATCTCGTTGGATTCGTCAGTCTGCGTTTTTGAGGTAGACGAACATTGGCTGGAAGAGATAATGGGTAAGACTGCACCCCAGGTCGTAGTTCTATTAAATCTATCGCGTGATCAGTTGGACCGAACAACAGAGGTTAGGGTTTTGGCTCAGCGTTGGAAAAAGGCTTTAAGTGAAAATCTATCAGTTAAGGTTGTTGCCAATGCCGACGATCCTTTAGTTGCATTCTGTGCTAGTGATCATCCAAGTACCACTTGGATATCAGGCGGTAATAGATGGCTGACCGACGCAATTAGTTGTCCTAACTGCGGTACAAATCTAAAAATTGAAAGTAATAATGGAACTGGCATAAAATATTACTGCTCAAACTGTAATTTTGCAAAACCAAATCCGACCTTTAATGTTTTGGCCAAAGATGGATCTTTTTCCGTCGCTATGGCCGATGGCGACGACTTGCTAAAAGATATAAAGATATCATTACCAGGCTCATTTAACGGACTTAATTCCGCGTTCGCTCTCATAGCTTCAAAACTTATGGGCAATGAAGATTTGTCTCAATCCGTCGAGCACATTACTAATATTAAAGAAATTGCGGGAAGATACTCGCTAAAAAACGTAGCTTCTTTAGGTGTCGGTATCCGTATGATGCTGGCTAAAAATCCTGCGGGTTGGGTTGAGGCATTAAATTTAATTAGTTCGGACTCTAACCCTGTAATTTTTGCAATTAATGCTGAAATTCCTGACGGAAAAGATCCCTCGTGGCTATACGACGTACCATTTGAAATCGTGAACTCCAAGTATGTAGTTGCGGCGGGCAAACGAGTTTTAGATTTGGCCACAAGGCTGGCTTATGCGGATTTTATATTTGAAGTCGCAGATGACTACCATAACCTATTTAAGTCGACTAATTTTATCGAGCAAATTAAAGCCATTCAAGGGTTGGAACGAATAGATTTAATAGCAAATTACAGTGCGTTTCAAGATTTATTAAAAATGGAATTTGTCTGAAATGGATTCCGTTATCTGTATAGTTGATGTCTTGCCTGAGTTGTTGGGAACTTACGGAGACTATGGAAATGTTATCGTATTGGCAAAGCGTTTGCAGTTGAGAGGTTTTAAAGTACGGATAATCCAGGCTACGGCTGATAAAAGTATACCTCAAACAGGGGATGTATACGTATTGGGCGGCGGTGAAGATAGCCCTCAGTCTGAAGCAGCGAAAATACTTCGAAATTCAAAGTCGCTAAATATAGCTTACGATAACGGGTCTTTTGTCTTTGGAGTTTGCGCAGGATTTCAAATTCTGGGGAATTCGTTTGTGGCTGACAATAAAGTCGAAGAAGGGATTGGTCTTGCCGATTTTTATTCTGTTCGCGGCAGTAGGCGAAGCGTGGGCGAGTTGGTGATTAATTCAGATATTTTTGGTCCAAACTATCTGTTGAGTGGATTTGAAAATCACGGTGGAGTAACTGTTTTGGGCCAAGATGTAGAGCCGTTGGGCAGAGTCCTGATAGGCAAGGGAAACGGATACAACGAAAGTGGCAACAGTTCATATAAGACAGATAACTCTACAGATCCAATGCAACTAAGTTTTAATAAATACTCCAGAAGTATCGATGACAAGTTCTCTTCAAAGATGACTAAAAAAACACCGATTCAATTTCGGGACGGTATCCTATCAAAAAGACTTTTATGTACCTATATGCACGGACCCGTTTTGGCTAGAAACTATAAGTTGGCCGATTTTATTCTTAACCAGATTGTTCCCATAGAAGATGAAGTCGATGCCTTAGGGCGACTTAATACTTATAGCGAACGATTAAGAACCGAACGCCTAAAATCCACATTGTAGTTATTGGTAAAGTCCAATTCAAATTTATACGGATCTGTTTAAAATGTATAAGTTAATTAAGGAAAAAGCTTAAACCTTCAGGTCGGAAGCTTCAGAAGAAGTCTCAAGAATTTGGGCGACATCGAGAACCTTCACATCATCAGCCTTCTGATAAGCTTTTACCGCGTCGTCAATCATAATCATACAGAACGGACAAGCAGTCGAAACTACTTCTGCCCCAGTGGCAATAGCTTCTGCAGTTCTGTTCATGTTTATTCTTTCCCCAATATTTTCTTCTAACCACATTCTTGCACCACCAGCTCCGCAGCAGAATCCTTTTTCGCGATGTCTGTGCATCTCGATTTGTTCGACACCATCGACAGCATCCAGAACAGACCTTGGCTCATCGAATACTCTGTTGTGTCGACCCAAATAGCATGGGTCATGATATGTGACTTTAGCCTTAAATGTGCCAGCATTTATCTTTTTCTGCTCTATTAAAACCGCCAAAAGCTGTGAATGGTGAATTACTTCGTAATTGCCTCCCAGGGCAGGGTATTCATTTGCCAAGGTATTAAAACAGTGGGGGCATGAAGCAATAATCTTTTTGGCATTAACCCCGTTAAGGGTTTCAATATTCGCCATGGCTTGCATCTGGAATAAGTATTCGTTACCAATTCGCCTTGCGGAGTCGCCGGTACAAGATTCGCTTTGGCCTAGAATCGCAAAGCTAATATTGGCTTGATGTAATAATCTAGCAATCGATTGTGTAGTTTTGCGGGCTCTTTCGTCAAGCGCACCCGCACACCCTACCCAAAATAGGTATTCAATGTCATCGGGTATTTGGCCGTCAATAATAGGGATTTCAAAATCCAGCCCTTCGGTCCACTGCGTTCTTTGTGAAGCTCCAAGTCCCCAAGGATCGCCTCTGTTTTCAATATTACGCAACATTGTGCCGGCTTCGGTTGGAAAGTCTGATTCCATGAGCACTTGATATCTTCTCATGTCCAAAATTGTGTCAATGTGTTCTATGTCGACGGGGCACTGCTCGACGCAAGCTCCACAGGTAGTACAGGACCACAGTATGTCTTTTTCTATAACGTCGGGCACCAACGACGGCAGATCATTTGCTTCTGAATTGTCAGTAGTGCCAAGAATTTGATTTGCTGACTTGAACAACGAGTCCCTAAGGGACATTATTAGTAATTTTGGAGATAGCGGTTTGTCGGTATTCCACGCTGGACACTGTTCTTGACATCTACCGCACTCCGTACAGGTTGCTAAATCTAGAAGTTGTTTCCAGGAGAATTGAGTGATAACTCCAGCACCGAATACGGTGTCTTCGTCCATATTTTCGGGATCCAAGTCGGGAGTCGATCCCAATTGAGCTAGCGCCCGAGGTCTTCTAGAAAAAGCTATGTTTATCGGAGCTAGAAATATGTGTAGGTGTTTTGAGTAAACTACTAAAACCAAAAAGCCGCAAATTATTCCCACATTGGCCAGTAGAGCAACGGTTTCGATTACGGAATTGACCCCGGTTCCCAATGGGTGAAGTGCATCGGCCAAAAGGTGCGAAGCAAACGCACCCCAGCCGTAAGGGAAGTGGTTTGTGTTTACCTGTGCGGCACGATAAAACCAGAGTGAAATAAGTACACCGGAGATCATGAGCAGAACAAGCCATGCGGCTTCTGTGTGCGACCCATAGAAACGGGACTTACGTTCTATGCGTTTTGGATTTTGTTTTAACCTTATCGCCGAAAAGATAAGTAAGGCAACAAGGATAGCAACCATAAACAGATCTTCGAAAAAGCCCAGTACGGCCCAATGTCCGATTATCGGTATGGCAAATGACCTGTCAAAAAGATCTCCCCAGGCTTCGATTATTGTGAAACCTAATATTAAAAAGCCCCAAAACGTAACGGCATGCGCCATTCCTGCCACCTTTTTTTTAAGCAACTTTTTTTGACCGATAACTTCGACAAGCTCAGTTGTAAGGCGCTTAAAAAATGCAGACTTTCTGGTGGAGTCTTTTTTCCCCGATCTGATGAGTTTAAACAGCCAAAAAAGTCGTCTCCCACCGACGGCAAATGCCCCAAACGTAAAAATTAATCCAATTACAATGCGTATAATCAATTTATTTAAGCTCCTTTAACTTTTGGTTATTCGTTTTTAAAATTTTCGAAATATCTACTGGGCGTGGGCCCTCTTTGATTTTTATATTTTGATCCAAGTTTGCCTGTTCCGTAAGGGGTCTGAGACGGTGTCGTCATCTTTATAAAACTTATTTGGCCTATTTTCATATCTGGATATAAAATAATGGGAAGATTGGCTACATTGGACAGTTCTAATGTGATGTTGCCTGAAAAACCTGCGTCGATGTAGCCAGCGGTTGAGTGTATTAAAAGTCCGAGTCTTCCTAATGAAGATTTGCCTTCTAGTCTTCCGACTAAGTCATCTGGAAGCCCAATTGTTTCTTTGGTTGAACCTAACACAAATTCGCCTGGATGTAATACCAAATATGCATCCTCTTGAACTTCAACAAGCTCGGTAAGTTCTTCTTGTTCAAGTTTTACGTCAATTACCGCCGCAGTTTGATTTCTAAATACCCTGAAAAAATTGTCCAGCCTCAAATCTACAGACGAAGGTTGAATGGCTGATTCATCGAACGGCTCAATGATAATCCGTCCAGATTCGATTTCTTGCTTAATTGTTACGTCAGACAGTATCATTTTGAATTTATATTTACCGAGTTTTCGTCAGTTAAACAGTTCACCTGTTTCGACGGCGAACTTGCTGACGGTTAACTTGCCGGCAGATTAAGTTAAAATCAGACGGCGTGTAGCAGTCGATTGAAAGCAATCGGCTTACACCTTACGAAGCTAAAAATCCTCAGTTATTAATTTTAGAGTATATTTGGACAACTAAATTGAATTTAGGGAAGATACATTAAATGACCAAGAGATTTTAACAAATCCCTCGTCGTTTATTCTATAATTTTGACTTAGCTGTAGTAATAACTAATTATATGGAAGTTTGTTTATGGATGAATCGATGTATTAAAAATTGTTCGATAATTGTATCTAACGACTGTTGCAAGTAAAATAGTTGCATGGAAGAAGATGTCGTTAAAGTTGTTGAACAACAGATTGAACAGATTGAAAAAACTCTCGAGCGTATGAGAAACAACTCATTTGCAATCTGTGAAATTTGTGGTACCCATATATCCTTAGATGATATTCTTGTGGATCCCCTATTGACCAGGTGTAAGGATCATTTGAATAGCTAAATTCTATAGGGCTACATGTTATTTCGCCCTATAGAACTAGATATTCAAAACTTTAGAACCGTTATTTTTTGGTTTCCCAAAAGATTCTGTCTATCTCGCTAATTTCGTCAAGCAGTCGGTCTGCTACGGCAACTTCGTTTGTCTTTTTTACTTCTCCTGCAGTCTTAGTAGCCTTCCAGAAAAGAGAATGCAACTCAGGATATTTTTCTAAGTGTTCAGGCTTGAAATAGTCTGTCCATAGAATCCAAAGGTGACGTTTAACCAAGTCCGCTCTTTCCTCTTTTATAATTGTTGCTCTGGTCCTAAATGAATCATCATCTGAGGCGTTATATTTTTCTATAATTGCTTTTACAGATTGCGCTTCGATTCTTGCCTGAGCGGGATCATATACGCCACACGGCAAATCGCAGTGGGCTGAAACCATCTCGGGGGTTTGTAGATTTTCAAAGATGCTTATTAGTTTGGGAATTAGTTTCAATTCTTACCTCCATTTTATTTGATTGTTATTTCTGACAGTGTTTTACATTTTGCAGTTAAATCTGCATTTTTATTGTATAGATTATCTTAATAGGAGTTAACTAAATAAATCCTGAGTTAATAGGTTTTTTAAAATTTAAATGAATTATTGTAATGCGACTTGTGCATCAAATTAAATTGTAAAGTCATACAGTAAGCCAAAAATAATATGAAAGTACAACACGATCACAAGGTAAATATATTCTATTGTGTCAAGGGATCAATGAAATACAGGCCGAAAACTAAATCGTCTTGGATTTGTTTAAGGCTATCGAAACTGTTTGATATTAAACTTATTATGTCGGTAACATTGATCGTGACGATTTTGCTGGCGGTGTCTCGCAGGCTTAAGACCTTTGTCGTTGCGGGACCGTCTATGCTTCCGACGTTAACCGAAGGAGACAGACTGCTTGGTCTGGTGCCGATACATCTTAAGGTCGGCGATATCGTGGTATTTAATCATGAAATTAGTTCGTTGAAGCTAATCAAACGGATTAGCTTTGTTGATGGCGAAAGAATAGAGGTTATTGGCGATAATGATATTCTCTCTATCGATTCAAAACAGTTTGGATATATAGACAAATCTCAAATTTATTGCAAAATAATATTCAGATATTTTCCTTCAAATCGTGCCGGAATTATTTCAAGTCGCAAAAGCTAAACGATGGCCTGAATTCTAAATCCCTGTGCAATTTTAAATTGACCAATTGATACAACTAACCTTTAAATAGCCCAATTATGAGCACAAAAGCCCCCTATCCGGATAAATTTATTGCGTGACGGGAAAATCTTTAAAAATTACGTATAGGATTGTATTGTAAAGAAACTTATTTAATTGGGTTAAGGTGAAAAAGCAATGTCGCAATTTACTGAGCTGAATGACAACCGAATTTATTCCGAGTTGGAGCAGACGCTGGATAAATGCTCAGACAAACAGATTAAGAGCATGAGTGTTCACGAATTGCGTAGTTTTAGGAATAAGATACAGTCGGCCGAGGTGTCTATTTCAGTGGCACGGCGTGTTGCACAAGGTTGGTTGGATATTATTTTGCTTGAAAAGCAAAAGCTGTCGGAACCCGAAAACGAAGAATTGGTTGCTCCAGATATGTTGCCGGACTTGGTAACTTTATTGACTGCAACGCCAGGAATTGAGCACGAAGAAAGTAATCCTCGATTGGCGGCAAGCCTGTTTGACGCGAGCAACTGTGATTCGGACCTTTTGGGTTTGATGTTAAATATATTAGATAAGATTTTGGTCACAAAAGATATGAGCGTATGGTTTGAAGAATCTTCGCAAATGTTTGAAGAAACAGTGGCAAGTATCGCCTCGTTTGAAAAAGAACTTTCAAAAACCCGAAAACGTTGCCACAAATCTATTGATTCGCTCCAAGACGAACTTGTAAGCAGGATTAAGTCTGGGGAAGTCAAAGTAGATGAAATAATTAAGTGAGCAAATCAAAAAGTTTGAAGGACTTGGGTGAATTTATAAGGGACCAACGCAATCTAGCTCAGATGTCACTTCGGCGCCTCTCCGAAATTGCAGGTATTTCCAATCCGTATCTTTCTCAAATTGAACGGGGTCTTCGTAATCCGTCGGCAGATATATTAAAACAGATTGCAAAAGCATTGAGAATATCGGCGGAATCACTATACCTAAAAGCGGGTATTTTGAGTTCAGATGAGGTCGAAACTGACTTGACTGTTGCAATTATGAACGACTCAAAACTTACAGAAGAGCAAAAAAAAGCAATGTTAGGGCTTTATAGATTGCTTATTAACGAAACTTCGAAAAATTTGACCGACGATTAAAATTCTGTTTTATTATCAAAATCTGTTTAATTATTCGGTCCCGATATTAAGCTATTTATGTAATCTTTGATCACCTATGATTGACAAACAGATAAATATCGCTATAATTTCAATGCACACGTCTCCGATCGGTCAACCCGGTGTAGGGGACAGTGGGGGTATGAATGTATATGTAAGAGAGATGGCATCCTCGTTGGCAGCTTTGTCATGCAACTGCTATATATTTACCAGGGCGACTAGTGATAGTGATCCCGAAGAGGTAATTACGGAACCCGGTGTAAGAGTTTTTAATATAAAAGCTGGGCCCAAAAGTCACGTCGATAAGGAAAATTTGGATGAATTTGTCGATGAGTTTTTTGAAAATGCAAAAAATCGAATTGAATTGCTCAATCTTCAAGGAAACACCATAGATCTTATTCATTCCAACTATTGGTTATCCGGGTTAGTAGGACATCGTCTAAAGCACTATTTTGATTTACCTATGGCAGTTACGTTTCATACGCTTGACAGAGTTAAGGCCCAGTTTTCGGCTGAAGATGCCTGCGGCTCAAACCAGCAAATTCGACAGTCCGCTGAAATGGAGATTATCAACTGTTCGGATCTATTGCTGGCCTCTTGTGAAATGGAGCAGGATCAACTGGCGAATATGTATGGTGCCGATACCGGCAAGATAGAGATTGTTCCACTGGGCATAAAACATGCTTTTTTTGCTCCAGGAGAAAAATCTCATGCAAAATTTGCGATTGGAAGCTCAAAATTTGACCCGTTGTTGCTTTTTGCCGGTCGGATTCAACCGCTTAAAGGTTTAAAAATTGCAGCTGAGATTTTTAAAGGGGTGAAAGAAAACTTCAAAGATGCGGGTTTACTGGTTGTGGGAGGTCCGAGCGGACACCACGGTTATGAAGAACTTAATGCAACCGTAGATTTCTTGAAGCTAAATTCGCTCTTGGACTCGGTCAGGTTCATGGAACCGCAGCCTCACGAAATACTATCAACGATATATAGAGCGGCAGACTATTGTTTGGTGCCTTCCTCCTCGGAATCATTTGGGCTGGTTGCACTCGAAGCCATGGCTTGTGGATCTTTGGTGATGGCAAATGCCGTAGGCGGTCTGATTTCACTGATTGTAGATGGTTATAACGGTGTTTTGCTGGACAACCGAAATCCAAATGTTTGGGCGCAAAAGATAATTGAGATAGAAAAAAATAAATGTTTTTACGATCGCTTGTCTGCTAATGCTGTAAGTTTAGCTAAAAATTACACTTGGCGATCTTCTGCAATAAAATTTGTAAATGCGGCAATAAGGTTGGAAGATAAGGTTCTGGTAAGCTGTAATTAAGACTAGATAAGAAATACGTTTTATCATATGCAAAATCAAACCTACAGTTTGATCACAGAATCTAAAAAGAGCGATTTGACTGCCCTGTTTGAAAAGTGGTTTGAGCAGATAAGACATGAATATGTGGCGCTTTTAATCGATTGCGGCGGGGACGCCAGTTCGCTCCGCTGGTACGTTAGGATTAAAGGTCAGGTCAGAGAAGCAATAACGGTATGGTTTTTTTTAAATCAACGGTCTCTTTCCGTTGAAACACAGTTTATGCCTGCACCGGAAGTTAACATTGAAAAGTGTCTAAGCTATCTTTTGGTAAAAAATAACTCGCTTAAGCAAGTGCACTTTTCTATCGGATTCGAAAATGCAATTTATTTAGTTGGTTCTATCCCTGCAAATTTGATAACAACAGAAGCTTTGGATGAAATGCTGGGGGCTGCTTATCAATACGTTGAAGATTATTTCGCCGTGGCCATGACAATTGGTTACGAGGGAAAATATAGGTATAGTAGGTCCGGCAAATGAAATTGAGACGGTTGAGAAATCAGTGAATAAATTTAAGTTAGTAATAGTTGGTGGAGGAAAGATGGGCACGGCGATGCTGTCTGGTTTTATTTCTGCTGAATTGGTCCGAGCCGAAGACGTTGCTGTAGTCGAACCCGATTTAAAGCAAATCCAAGTGCTGCAAAAGCAATTTAAGGGATTGTCGGTGTTGGATCAAGTAGTTCAAGGCGACACTCTTATACTTGCAGTAAAACCTAATATCGCCAGTGAAATATTGGATTCGATAAACAATTCAGAATGTGTCTTTGAAAGAGTGATATCCATAATGGCTGGGATCTCAAGCGACTATATTGCAAATAGGTTGGCTGTGAAGTGTGCAATAGTAAGATCTATGCCAAATACGCCCTCAATGGTTGCTTCAGGCATGATTGCAATTACCGCGGGACCGAATTGTGATTTAAGTGATTTGGAATATGCTACAAAACTACTTTCTGTACTCGGAGACGTAGTCGTCGTAGACGAAGACAAGATGGACGCTGTGACTGCTGTTTCTGGTTCGGGACCTGCTTACTTATTTTATTTTACTCAAGTGTTAATACAAGCAGCAATTGACCAAGGGCTTGATCCTGATTTGGCTTATCGGCTTGCGGTGAAAACCGTAGTCGGAGCTGCTCATTTAATGGATACAACAGGTACGGATCCCCGCGAATTGGCTGAAGCTGTCACTTCAAAAGGGGGTACGACCCAAGCGGCATTGGAGAGCTTAAGTGAGGATAATTTTGCGGGTATCGTGGCAAAAGCCGTAAATGCAGCATCTAAAAGATCAAAAGAACTGGGTTCTACCTTAAAATAATCTTATAAGTTACGACAAAAATTCCTTAATGCGGAATATGTCTCCGATATTTTAGGTTAAATATAAGTAATAAAACTTTTATTGACAATGATGAGGATGTAGTGATATGGCAACTAAAACAAATAATGACACAAACTTTATTTCATCGTACCTTACTAATCACCAAGTATTGTCACACGACGAGCAAGTTGAACTTGCAAAAAGGATAGCTCAAGGTGACGATCAGGCTAGAAAAGATATGGTGGCTGCCAACTTAAGATTGGTTGCGCACTGGGCTAAGAGATATCAGGGAATAGCAGACTTTGATGACCTTATGCAAGAGGGTACACTTGGTTTGATAAGAGCGGTAGACAAGTTTGAGTGGGAAAGAGGATTTAAATTTTCTACTTATGCAACGTGGTGGATTAGACAATCCTTACAACGGGCGGCCGAGAAGCACAAATTTGGCGAAGTGTCTTTGGACCAGCCTATGTCGGACGAGGATAACAATTCAACCTTAGGAGAGATGATTTCAGCTGAAAACTCAGAGTTTGAGAATTCGGTGGAAAACGTCATGATTAGCGAGAACTTGATAAATGCGGTTTCTCAGCTTGACGACATGGAACAACACGTTATTGAACTGCGGTATGGCCTTCTTGGCGGAAAACCAGCTTCGTTGGAGACTGTTGCAAATAAGCTGGGAATTGGCGTCAGAAAAGTTCGTAGAATTGAACGCGAGGCCTTGTCTCATTTACATAAAGTTCCAGAGCTGTCTGCTTTGGCTCTTTCGGCTTAAATTAACTATGTCTTAGGGAAGTTGTACCAATAGTAACTCTATAATTTTATAATTTATGCTGAATTAAATTTTGTAGGCTTAGAATATAGAAATACAACTTCCAATACGCCGTTGAAAAATTTGATTCAATTTCTTTGAAACTTTGGTTCAGAAAAAATGTCTGAGAGTTTATGTGGAAACGGTTGAGATTGTTAATGTCAGACGATATGAAATGTGTTGAAAGATTATCTGGGTATTAATATAATTCATCAATTTTTAATATTGTTTTTCTACCAAAAACATATTTGGCTATAAAAATACTTTATCCCAACGATTTTGTCGTAGGATGGCAAAAAATGGCTTAAAAATTGAATCTATGCGATATTGTAGGTCGAAATAAGTGATCCTGGGGGAAATTAAAGTTATGCTTCGTCAATATCTGTGATTTTGAAACTTCGTATATGCATTAATATTAGATGGTTATAAGTTTTTATTGATTAATTACTTACAGGCTGTCATCGTTTAACTGGTTATGTGTAAAATGCAATCATAGTTAGACAGAAAGATGCGGCTTTTTTAACGGTTAGAGACAAATACTGATCGGAGTCAAATTGCGGAAATTTTGGTCTTGGCTTGGACTGAATCTTGGTAAATATGCCAATATTGTAGGGGTGGTAGGTCTTCTGGTGACCCTAATATTGGGAATAGGTATGGTAAAACTGAAGTTCGTAACTTCAAACAGTTCATACCTTAATTCAACAGACCTGGCACAACAGGAAAACACTAGTTACGAGTCTCACTTTGGCGGTGATCCCATGGTAGTCATGATTTCAGCAGCTAGAGGAGATACAGTCGATAACTTATTTACTCCTTCGAACGTGGCTCAGATTGAAAGTGTGGAAACACAGCTCTCAAGATTGCCACAAGTATTTTCTGTAGCCAGTCCGCTTGATGCTCTACAGCTAACGCACAATCTTATGAATAGCCCTACTGGCAATCCTATTCAGTCTCCAGCTGCGGGAATGCTTTTGTATGCATATCAGCATGACCCTTCGCCTGCTAGCAAAAAATTACGCCTCAATTACCTTCTCGCGTCCAATTCCCAGTTGGCATCGGTTCCTAAATCACAGCAGGTGTTGTCCAATCCAAAATGGGTACAAGTGCTTACGCATAATCCGAACGGGTCATTGCGACAGTCATCGATGTCGTTTTTCCCCAACAATACACACTCAAATATTCTGATTTTCTTGAAGGGCGGTCTCAGTATCGATCAGGAAGCAGCTGCTGCAAGAAAAGTAGATTCTGTTACAGCTAAGTTACACCTTCAGAATGCGACTACTCTGACAACTGGTGTTCCAGCTTTGCTAAATACCATAAACAATTACCTTAAAGGTGGAATGCTGATTTTAAGTGCGATAGCGGGACTGATTATGATTTTAATCTTAATCTTGCTGTTTTCGGTTAGATGGCGCTTGCTTCCATTTATAGTTATAGCGATAGGTCTGATATGGGCGTTCGGAATTGCGGGGTATTTTGATATTCCCTTGACATTGGCCTCTATCGCGGGGTTGCCGGTATTGATGGGAGTCGGATTGGACTATGCCATCCAGATGCATTCAAGAATTGAAGAAGAAGTAGTGCTAGATCGTTCCGAACATCCGATCCAGGAAGCATCTAGGTCATTAGGTCCGGCACTGTTAATAGTCACATTTGACGCAGTCTTTGCTTTTGCGGCTTTGCTTGTCGCAAAAGTTCCAATGATAAGACAGTTTGGAGCTTTATTGGTAGTTGGGATAATTGCGGTATGTTTGGGAAGCATTATTGGACCATTGGCAATATTGGGCATCAGGGAATACAAGTCACCCACGAAGGGAAAAGATTTTTCACAGGGTATTTTGTCTAAGATAGTCGTATTTTTGGGTTCACTATCAAAAAAAACCGCCATTCCTTTTATGGTTGTGAGCTTAATCATATTTTTCGCCGGAATATTTGTCGAGGGGAGATTGGTTTTACAGACTGATCCTATTAACTGGGTAAATCCCCATTCAAAAGCAATTGAGGGAATTCTTGCTCTTAAGTCAGGCACCGGTTCCAATGATTTAATGGGAGTTGATGTACATACAAACGATCCATTCAGCAACCAAGTCGTTAACTATGAAGTTTCTCTGAGCAATTATATTTACGGAAATTATTCGTCTCAGATATTTAGGGGTACTGGAATGGTGAATATTGTTTATCTATTTACCAATCAACCAGGAGAAAATCCCGTAAATCCAACAGGAGGTGAGGTCTTCCAGGCCTATGAACTTGCTCCCAAACCTATTCAGCATCTGACTGTTGCTAATGGAGGAAAGAATCTAAATATAATTTTTAGGGCAAAATCAGCCAACCTGTCGGGGCTAGCTCCTATTGTAACTGCCTTACAGGGTCCGCCTTTGGTTACTACTCCTGTTGGAATAACTGAAGCACCTGGCGGCATAGCTATCGTAGGCGTGGGGCTATTGGAAAATCTAAATTCTTCTCGGTCGATATTGACCTATTTGTCTGTCATATTGGTTGGTTTATTTTTAACAGTCAGGCTACGAAGTTTGATACGAGCCCTACTCTCATTGGTTCCGGTTATAATAGCAGTAGGCGCTGTGTCTATAGTGGCATTTATCTTTAGTTTGAAGCTGTCGCCCATGACCGCAGTTGCGGGTCCGTTGGTAGTAGCAATTTGTACCGAATTTACATCGCTTATTCTGTTGAGATTCGTGGAAGAACGAGCGAGGGGTAAAAGCCCACGCGAAGCTATGGATGTAACTTCGGCTCGGTCGGGAAGAGCATTTATTGTGTCGGCTCTTACAGCTGTTTCGGGAATTGCCGTTATGGCAACGTCATCCATGCCGTTGCTTAGGGGATTTGGAATTATCGTAGCCATGAATGTTTTGGTAGCTTTGTTGTGTGCGTTGATAATATTGCCACCGATTTTAGTATTTGCCGAAGGTAAAGGTTACGTTACCAGAGGTTTGATAAAAGATCGAAAGTCTTCGGATGCCACAGAAGTGCTTTCGGAAAATCTGTCTGCCAAAAACCCAATTTTAAACAGTTCGTTAATAAAGCGCTAGATTAAATATTTCAAAATAGATAACCATTTAAAATTTTAAAATGCAAATCTTAACAATTTAATTTTATTCGTACTCTTAGCGAATTTAGCCAAAACGATTTGTGGACAATGTTTCAGAACAATTGCGTAAATTCTTTACGGAGAGCTTTTTGTCACCAGTAGTAGTGAATGATCACAACAATACTCGGTAAACGTTTTAATTGTTTTAGTGTAACCGATATTATAGCCGCGCTGAGTGTTCATCATAATACTTTAAGCAGTAGTCTCAAGAGATTTCTTAAGATTTTTAATTTAATTCCGATTAAGCAAGCGGGTCATGTCTCGGACTGTGATGGAATAATCACGGTAAGAGATGCATTGACTATTGAATATAACAGCGATACGAGTTATATTATTCATAAGTTCAACTTAATGATGTTTTGCGTTTGAATTCACGCTCAAAGTGATTATTGATTTAATTGGACTTTAGAAATTTATAACTTACTTTTCAAAAAATAGTCAATTCAATTTTTAATAAAAGGTGGCGCTAATGAAATTAACATCCGTATTGCAAAAAAATTTGCTGAGACTTTCTGCGGTGATTGCTGCGATATTAGTTCTGATGTTTACCGCAGGCTCTGCTGAGGCAGGATATTCTTGGAGTTCTACTCAATATCCAGTCGGCAATATTTTCACAGCTGCCAGCGCTTTTTTTTCACCTAACACTCCTCCTCCGGGCGCAAACATATCTAATTGCAAGCTTACCTCGAAGCACCCATACCCAGTGGTGATGGTGAATGCTACCTTTGCTAATGAGAATGACAACTGGGTATATTTGGCTCCCAAACTTGCAAATGCTGGATATTGCGTCTATACGTTTAATTATGGTGCAACGTTTTCTCAGTACATAACCGCTACAGGAGATATCCCAACATCAGCTCAAGAGTTGTCCAATGAAGTTAATACTGTTTTGGCTCAGACTGGTGCATCCAAGGTAGATCTAGTAGGTCATTCCCAAGGCGGCATGATGCCAAATTACTACATTAAGTTTTTGGGAGGTGCAAGTAAAGTGGCCACATTTATAGGATTAGCACCTTCTAACCACGGTACAACTTTGGACGGACTTACAAATTTGGGTAATGCACTTGGATTGCTTGTCGGAGCTAACAGCCTTTTCAATGATCTTTCTTTGCCGGCTTTGGCCCAACAAGAAGTTAATTCGCCTTTTGAAACAAATTTGTTTGCGTCAGGAGATACGGTTCCTGGACCTAAATATGTTGTAATAGAGACTAAGTATGATGAAGTAGTTACTCCTTATACAAATGCATTCTTAAGAGGAGCCACAAATATCCTTATTCAAAATCAGTGCCCGTTTGACTTTGTGGGACATATAGGCATGGCATTTGATGGAGTTGTAGCACAAGACGTTTTAAATCAACTTAAAAACAGTCCGAGTCAAAACTTCCAGCCGTCATGCTGGTCGACTGGCCCCTGGTTCTAAATAATCAGGCGTTAGATTAGACGGACGGCCAATTGGGAAGTATCGCCCCTGGTTGGCCGTTAGGCTGAACTAAACCAGGTCTGGATCCCAAGTCTTCCATCATTTGACTGAAGTTAATGCCGTAAGCCGTTGAATTAGTACCGGTATATTCGGCTTTTGCCATAGCAAACCCGTTAGGGTTGTTTGGATTTGCCCAACCTGTTTCCATGCAAGTTAACGAATCATGCAAAGTGCCTATAACTGTATTATAGGTAACCTGTTGACCGACAGTTACATCTGGAGTTACGTTTTCAGCTACATAAACGATATATCCTGCGGCGATTCCCGAAGTTAGTTTATAAGCAATGAATATGTTACTAGGCCATCCGTTTGAGTAGATGTTAAGTACGATTCCGCTTCCAAGGGCAAAAACCGGTCCTGATCCGCAGTAATCTACCCCTTGATCAATTTCCTGAGGGATTAATGAGGTAATCGATCTGAGCGGATTTAAGTAGTTGCTTCGTGGGGACCAATCAAAAACCGCCCAATAGCCGCCAGTAGCTGCATCAATTGCAATTGAAGTTGCCATTGCGCCCGTCGGCATGGCATTTGATTCCGAGCCATAATTAGCTGAACTTCCGAAAGCCTGTATCTTCCCATTTGCAGATAATATTACATATCCTGTTGCACTTGGCAGGCTTGCAATACCTATAGTTGAATTTCCGTCATATGGTGGTGTTGAGCTTTCAAATATCGGCGCATTATACGAATATACTTGACCTTCTGAAGTTAGGATCCAATATCCTCCAGTCTTTTGATCTATTGTCATAGAGGTGGCGATTATGGGCGCCGTGGTGTAGTAAGGAAGTTGTAAAGAGCTTTGGACAATAGCACCGCAAAAACCGTCAACCTCCCCGTTTGCCCTTAAGACATAATAACCTTCGGGTGACGCAGCAGTTGGCTTGCTCAAATAGATACCTATGGCTGCAGGATATTGACCCCACCCGCCTTGCGGTATGTTCACCGAGCCACAGTTTGGAGCAGCTCCAAAATTATAGACGGTTCCAAAAGAGGTTATCACCCAGTAACCATTGCCACCAGAGTCTATGGCTATACCAGTAGCAGTATCTCCCATTGGCAGGTTTGGAGTAGAACCATAAAAACTAAAGTTGTATGTCTCTACCTGTCCGTTCTGTCGTAAGGTTACATATCCGTTCCCCGAAGTCGACGATGACATTGAAACAATTGCACTTGTGGCATCTGATTGAACTGGAAATCCTAAATCTTGTGAATGAAAACCGACTAATGACTGAACGGAACCCCTTACATAGTTTGGAGCATTCAGACCATCTTCTAAGGTATTTGCCAAAGTCGTACTCGTACCCGAAACTGTAGAATTCGATCTGTTGATAACAGTTGGTTGCGACCCTTTCTGCGTGGTAACAATGCGGTTATCGTGTCTTGACGATGCCGAATTTTGCTTGTTTCTGGGTGAAGTTATCAACGCAATTGTAATTACAAATGCAATCATTAAGATTATGACAGTAGATTTGAAAATTATAGATTTTTGGCGGGTCAGTCTCTTTTGGCGTCTGGTAAAAACTTGGTTATTCATTGTCGTTGTTAAATATTTTGGCTGACTTGTAATCGATAAAATTAATTAGAAAAGACCAATTGAAGTTCTAACGGGACGAACGTTAATTCAATCGGCAGCAATAATTTAATCTTTACAGTTTTAATCTACTCAGTGTTAAAAACATGTTTTAGTGATTCTGTATTCTGTCGACTGATATTGTCGCTTACGACGGGTGTAATTAGCATTGCATCGGTTTTATACGGCAATTGAATTTGGGTTTAGCGACATATAGCGATATATGATATAAGCAGTCTAGGAGGTAAAAGCAGTCCAAGCTAAGCCATTCCACCATCTGAATTGTGATTGCCGATAGGGGTCGTTATACCATCCAGGAGGATACTGCGGCGGTTGGTTGGGCTGCTGCGGAATAATCTGAGAATTCGATGCAGTTGCATTTGCTTCGTTTAAAATTGTATCTGGAGCAACTTTGTCGGTTGGTTGAATGTTGGACTTAGGAGTTGAATACGCCTCTCTGGCTTGAGGAACGGTTTCGATATCTTCAACCGGAGGAGCAGATTGTGCTTCTAGGTGCGGTTTAGAAGCATCGTGATCTTTTATATTTTGTTCCCACTGCGAAATTAGTTGGGCTCTGTTATTATTGAGGTCGGCCAAGGACATTTCGATATATGTCGTAAACATTGTTGCACTGCCGTAATAAATGCCGATTGATTTTGCCGAATTTTCGGCATAAAAAGTTACCGTGGCACCGCTCGGATCGTTTTCATAGTCTACCAATTTGGCAAGTTGAAGTGTTTTTGTGTATCGTGTTCCTTTAAACACAATTCGACTGGTAGTTATAACTATGGTACCGTTATCTATCGTTGTTAATATATCAGGTCTTGGTTTAGTCTGAGTTGCGTAAAAAGCGCCCATGTGAACGGGAACTTTTCCCACGTGAATCGTAGGGCCTCCGTATGCTCCCACTCTGTGAACGGGAGCTCGTCTGGGTTCGATAAGATGTGCACCTTCCAGACAGTAGTACTGAGCCTCCCCATTCTTTAGAATGATTTCATCTGAAGTTGTCTTTGGTTTGTAAGTTTTAACGAGTGTCAGCATATCGACCATCTGTTTTTCAACTTGCTCCCACTTAACTTCCGATTTTTCCAATTGTTTTTCGTGATGATGTTCAAGCATTGGACCAACTCATAAGTAAATTAATTTTTAGTTCTCCATTGTAGCTTCATTGTTCAGGTTGCAATGGATATGATTTCAACTAATATGATACCACCTAAGTGTCAATATTTGCAAAGACCCGGGAAATTATAATAAGAGTAGGATCTCAAGATTCTTGGCAGTCGTCTTCTGCCGCTGGTTAAGATAGTAGCATGATCGTAGAGCAAAATCAGAAATCGGGAGAGTCTGTCTTATTTGTTTTATCTTTGAGGCCGCTTTCCAGAACCTCGGTTGCCCACTTTTCGAGGTTGTCTAAAAACACATTACCGTCGGCATCCTTTTGAGACACTTCTCCTTTGAATAGACTGCTTCTGTTTTGTCTTAAAAGGGTAAATCTTTCTTTAAGCTGATTTTTCACCCTTTTAATATTTGTTTTTGTGTCTCTGTACTCACTTTTGAGGAATATCATTATTATGAAGTGAACTATACCTGCGGTGAAAGGGAATAACCAGATGAGTCTATAGTTGTGAAAATGGTCAACGGCGATGGACGCTAAGAACCCCCCAAAGACTGAAATAAAGGTGAACGGGGAGGTAATAATCCCTATTCGCTCACCAAACCCTCCTAAGCTGGGCAAAAGTTTTATAAGCATGGGGCTGATTGAAATCAAATATCCAACGATGAGCGGAGAACCTATGGTTGAAATTAAAACCGAATACCATATATTGTTTACAAAGTATTGGGCCAAAAATACGAATGAACCCAGCAGAGGACAAAACATGGCAATTTGATGTCTAGTGAAATGTTTAGACACTATCACGCCTAATGGTAAGCCGACTATAAGTAGCGCTGCTAAAGTGACAATACCAGCTGCAGTCTGCGTCGGAGCTGAAGCATGACATATTTTCTCAAAAAATACAGCTCCAAGTGTAACGGTGGCACCGACTCCCATCCAAAAAACGAAAGCACCTCCTAATATTTGAAAAGCACCTCGGGATTTGAAAATAGATTTGGTTACTTGAATTACTGTTGGTTCGTTTTTAGAGCGCTCAGCTTTAGCTAACTGAGTTGCAGCCGCTGATTCACGAACTAACAACAAGACCAACACACCACCTGCAATCATAAAAATTCCCGCAATTTTAAAAGAAGAAGCCCAAGTGGATATGTTATGCTGATTCCAAGTCAATAAAACATTAACCTTAACGATTGAGTTAATGATGACTGCTCCGAATACAATTAAATAAATTGCTCGTATCCACCTGGATCGTCCGACAATTTCAGGAACCACAGTTATGTTGCCCAAATTTTGAGCGGTGCTGGCCTGTCTTATTACAATTATTATGAAGACAAGAGACCAGTAACCCTTAGAATATGGTAACAAAATAACTCCCAGTCCCATTACGATCATCGGAATCCCAATAAAGGGAGTCCTTCTTCCCATTTTGGTATTGGCTCTGTCGGAAATTCTGCCGAATATTGGATAGGTAACCCAATTTAAAAGACGTCCGCTGGTTACGGCAAATGTAATTGCGACGGCCGACGACGTTCTTGAAGCCACAAGTATAGTTAGAAGTAAACCGTTGACCGTCGAATATGCGCGCTGACCAAGTTGTGCTGAGACTACACCAATGAGCGATTTAACTCTCTTTTTATCTATGCTTTCAGCGTGATTATCGTCATTCGCCATTTTATCAATATTAAATCAAACTTTAAATTAAATCCATATCGGTAGCATTTGCCGAGTTTTTCAAAAAGTATTCTTCCCCAAAAATCACTTTTTACAGCTTCTAAAATTAACAATAGATGTGGTACTTTAGTGCAAATAAATTAGTCAAATAGTTCGTTCGCAGTGCACGGGCATTTTATCTATTTTGCGGTGGGAATCATAACAGTAACCGCGTTAATAGAGGCATTGAACCCTTGACTTAAATTAGCTGAACGAAAGCTCGGTGAGTCTGAGCCGCTTAAGTCCAGTACTATTTTTGAGTTTTTTACAGATTGAAAATATGTAGGATTTAAAGCAAAAGTCAAGACTTTTTGTTTGTTGCTATATAACGCTGCGCCTTGGGTAATTAATTGTGCCGACCCGTGCGGTTCAATTGAAAATAATCGACCGACTACCTCACCATCGTTAGTGATTTTGTTAAAATTTAATGTCACAATCGGCGAACCCAAAATCTTGGTACCGGCATTCACCTTGCTGGTCAAATTCAGATCGACGGCGTTAGGCAGGTTTTCTGTGAAATTTACATTGTGACAAAACTTTCCGTTTAGATCATTTAAATTATTTGATAGAGCTTGATTTGGGTCTATAGATGTTATCTCCGCGGTTGCAGGGTTTAGACGGAACGTTTGAGTCAACGGCGATGCGTTTAAAGAGTTAAATGTGGGTCCGTTAAGTTGGGAGGCCTGTATGGAAGCTCCCGCACACGCAACTGGCATTACGTCTACTGAGCTTTGAAAAGATTTGCCTTTGAGCTCTTGTGTCAAAAAATTTATACCGGCTTTAACATATATTTGAGAATCAATTGAAGGATTGTCTGCCCAAGTATGACCCATGTCGCCCAAAAATAGTTGAATCGTAGCCGATGGTTGTTGGGTTTTGATATACGAATAGAGCTCTAACGCCTGTGAAGCCGGAAAAAGAGGATCTGTAAAACCATTGGCAATATATATCGGTGCAGGCACGGTACTGCTGATCGGTATTCCGGCTCCAGATTTATAGTTTTTAAGTTCATTAACTATGGAATTAAGTTCGGGATTTGTGACGTAGTCGTTAAGCACGGCGTTGCCCCAGGCGACGATGTTTGCCGTAGGATCTGTATTATTCGGCGCTAGGTATCCAATATGAGTAACGTCAATTAAAAGAGTAAGCCAAGATTGAATAGGTACGCCAAAGTTGAATGGGGGATTTGACGGTATCATCGTTCCGCCATACTTATTTTTAACGGTGGACAGAGGTACGAAATTGCCTTCAGGGGCTAAAGCTTGAACCAAATTAAACCAGCCCCACATCACAAATGCAGCTCCGACCTGCATCGGCACATGATATTTTGGAGAGACCCATGGAACCAAATCTCCGTTCACAAGCCGAATTCTGTTTTTAAGGAGGGCGAGCTGTACAGACTGGCCCGCTCCGTAGGAAATGCCCATAACTCCGATAGTCGGTTTAACTAGCCCTTCGTCAACTAGTAGACCGGCGAGATACTGAGTGTCGTGAATCTCGTATCGTTGATCGGCTAAATGTTGCCAACCTTTAGCACAGGCTTTCGTTCGAAAAGCGGGGTTACCGCAAGATCCCCCAAATCCGCGAGCCGTATAATTTAAAACCGCAAATCCTAGTTTTGCCAAACCTACGTTGGTTGTCGAACCCGCTGGAGGACTCGCCTGATTGGGCGAAATCTCATAATCGGTTTTTGTACCCCCCAATCCGTGAAGCATGACTATTAAATTAAACGGCCCGCCGTTGGTCGACGGCAAGGTGAGATCGGCATCTAAGGGTACTTTGTCAAATGAGGGTACTCGCCTGTCGTAGTACTTTGTGACACCACCTGGGCAAAAGATAACGCCTTTAAATGGACTGCAAGTTAGCTTCCCAAATGGCTTAATCACTTTCGGAAAGGGAGGTTCAACACCGAGAGTTGGATTTGACGAATTGGTGTTAGCAGACGAACAGCAACTGAGCGTAAGAGCGACAATGGCTGAAATTACAATATATTTAATTTTTGTCACAATAGGTTGCTTTGATTGATGGTGGGAAATCTTGGCTTGTACGATTAAATAACCGGAAAGCTACATACCCAAAAACTATAAGATTGATACGAAAATTTAACTTATTTCGTATATTCAAATTAATCTAAATAATAAATAATGTCAATATATAGAATTTGTCTATGTTGTGAGTGAAAGTGTTTTTAGTGGTTACTGAACTTTTGGTAGATTGTCTACAATACTTTTATGACTTGAGTTCTTTGAGAACATAAGTTTTGATACTCGGTAAAATGTTTTATCTATACAAAAGTACCCCCGACAGGAATCGAACCTGCGCACCTGGTTCCGGAAACCAGAGCTCTATCCACTGAGCTACGAGGGCCACTGAGCTACGAGAATTGCTTTGCCAATTAGGTAATTCACAACTGACTGTTAGAGAGTCGATAGTTTAATACGACCTTCAACATGTCCTTTGAAAAGATCTTCGTTTTCACCGCAGCTATATAACATGCAAAAAGCATTGTTTATGATTATTTACTATTTTAGTTTTGAAAATAATCCTGAATTCTAAATCCAAGTGCAATATTTATCCAAGTGCAATATCCAATAGGTAAATGGTGAGCTGCGATAGTATCAATGTGAACCAAATTATCAGAAAGGATGCACATTGAATAAATATTCACAGCTCACCATTGATATACGTTATTTCATCCTTCAACTATTTGCAGAGAGTTAAAACGTAATGTCGCCGGAAAAAGATACAGACCTAAACAGGCTCAATCAATGGCTGATTCTAGAGTATACGGTAATACAAATTCAGTAAAATTCACTCCATCAGACTGGAATCTTGTAGAAGGGCTTCTTAAAGGGAATCTATCTCCTGAACAAATTGCAACCAGAACGAGTATAGAAAAAACACTTTCCATCTGTCATGAAAGCATCTATGGTCACATCCACAAAGATAAGAAATAAGGTGGGAATCTGTATACGCTTCTAAGATGTCAAAAAAAGAGGAAAAAGCGCTATGGTTCTTCAAACAACAGACGTAGTGTAATAAAAGACCAGGTCAGGATAGATAAGAGGCCTAAGGTAATAGA
>JAJZNL010000032.1 GCA_021852345.1 Actinomycetes bacterium | reverse complement strand
GTTACAGGCAATACGATAAAGAAATTAAGGCTCTAATAGAACAATCGCATTTTGATTTAGCCGCTTAAACTCGGCTCAAATAAAAACTCGGCTCATTTGTATTACTTTAGACGCTTAAGACGTCTAAAGCGGAAACATAGGGTAATCGGTATTTTGCGGTGTCCAAAAATAGCACCCTTAAAGCTTTTACCTGGGGTTTTGTCTCAAGTTCGGGAAACTCGGGTTAAATATCATAGAATTTACAAGTTCAATTAAAGTGTGTAAGGTTTGAAAGTTGGTCCAAGATGGTAAAAAATGTAATACTTGGCAAGCTGAAATTTTAGTTCTAGAATATGTGGTCAGTCTGTTGAGGCGGCAAATTAGGCTGTTCGTATTATTTGTAAATTGGAATGCTAAATTTGGAATTTTATTACGGTGCGGTGCAACACGAATAACTTATTTGATACAGAATTTGAACTAAATCTAATACAAATCTCGATTTAAAGGCGTAAAGTCTTGACAGACGGTATAAATGTTATTATTCTTAAATTGTATTGAATTAATGGTTACGCATTAATTAAAAATAGAAGGAAATATATGGTAGATGTGCTTCCCGTTTCGGGATCAAATAATTCATTTAATACTGAATCCTCAGATTCGAAACGATTTAGCAGACAACTGGAGCAGTACCCGATCGGAGCCCGAAGATGGTTCTTACTCTTTGTAGTTATCGTCAGCTCAATCGTTCTATGGTATCAATATTACGTGCCGACGAGCGTGGCAACGGTGGTCTTGGCTCATTTTCACATGACTTTTCGGTATTATGTATATATTGTTGTGGTTGCCAATGTCGGAGGAGTAGTCGCCGCTTTGCTCGGAGGTCTTGCAGATAAGTTCGGGCGAAGCAATATTGTAATTTTTGGTTTGCTCGTGGTCGGGTTACTTCAATGGTTCTATATTCCCAATGCTACCTCCCAATTCGAATTTGCAGCAGGAATTGTGGCCGTAGGGCTATTCGAAGGTGTGATTTTAGTTGCGACGCCGGCACTAGTAAGAGACTTTACACCTCAGTTGGGGCGAGCGTCGGCGATGGGGTTTTGGACACTGGGGCCTGTAGCGGGAGTATTAACATCATCTTTAGTAGGTTCTCATTTGCTGGGAGTCAATTCAACTGACTGGCAACGGGCATTTATAATTTCAGGAGTTGCCGGTATTGGCGTCTTTATAATTGCAATTCTTTTCTTAAAGGAACTTTCGCCGAAGCTAAGAGATCAGCTTATGGTGTCGAGTAAGGATTTGGAACTAATTGAATTTAAAGCTAAAGGTTTGGACGTCGAATCAGTAACTAAAAATGCATTTTCTCAGATGTTTAAAATCGATATTTTGGGTTCTGCTTTTGCAATTAGTGTGTTGTTGATCATGTATTACACGGCTTCGGCGTTTTTTACTATATATTTTGCCACCGTATTTCAACGAAATGGAGTGCGCTTTTCGATACAACAGGCGAATGGAATTGATACGTGGATTTGGGCTACGAACTGTGTTGCTCTAATTGTGTTTGGGGTGTTGTCGGACCTTACAAAGGTGCGAAAGCCCTTTATGCTTATCGGATCAATTGGCTGTGCCATAACAGCATTAGTGTTGATTGATTATACGATGAAACCCGCAACTGGTTATTATACCCTTGTGCTAATTACGTGTGTCTTCTTTAGCTTTTCAGGCATGGTCTATGCCACTTGGATGGCAGGATTTACTGAAACGGTTGAGAGAAGAAACCCGGCACTTGTAGCAACAGGGCTGTCTTTGTGGGGTGGTATTTTAAGACTTATTGTAGCAATATCACTCTTGCTTCTTCCTATCGTTGTAAGTTCAACCAATAAGATTGTAGATAACCAAGCAGCTCAAGTATACGTTCCAAAGGCTCTGGCAATTGAAAGCAAATACGGAAAGTTGATAGCTATAGTTCAAAAGGATCCAAGTTTATTTAACAAACTAGGATCATATTCAAATCCTTCTCAAATTCCCCCGTCGTTGCTTAGCGCTGGCATAAAAGCCGCTGGTGGTGGTTTAACCGGAGTAGGTAATTTGGTTGCCATTAGCAAGATTAAGCCTCAGCTCCAATTTCTTCAAGAACATCAAGCGGCGTTATTGGCACTGCAGCAGGGCTCACAGCAAGCTCCGAATCAATGGCGTAATTGGTTCTGGGTGTGCTTTGGTGGGGTAATACTGTTTATTCCGTTTATATTCTTGATGAAAGGAAGATGGAGTCCCGCGGCCGCCAAGAGAGATGCAGAAGAACATCAGAAAAATGTTGTGGCCGAGCTTACTAAATTGAAAACAAGTTAGATTAATAATGGATCTTAAATTGTAGATTCATTAAGTTTTAGCTGGCTGTAGATGAGTACGGTAGTTAACCACTCTGATCTGAAGCTACCTCAGAGCTACCTCAGACTGCGATATGACATTGTAATAATGAATTATTCGAATAAGTAAGTTTGGACCGTTGCCTTTGACACATGGCGTTCGTAGAAACGTTGAAAAAAGTTGTTGTAGGTTTGAAGTGCAATAGCCGTAAAAAATCTAGACTGATATCTAGAGGCGTCTATTGGTCATAGGATGATTTCAAAACAAGCTTTAATTGAATTAGGATTAATACTACCCAGTATTTAATGAGCTTTTGATATCGTTAGATGAAGGTTTAGGTGACCTTTTGGCGTTGTTTTGTAGCTATACGGAAACAATTACCGGTTGGACTTTAAATAAACTTTACTTTGACCTATTGTAAAAATTCGTTTACTCATATCTTTGTGCATAGATGGAAGACAAAATTCCCTTATTAAAAAAAATATATTCAAAGAAACATTTTTTTATCACTGTAATTTTGTTGATCTATGCGGTGTCGCTGATACAGGATTTTCGCAGAGTAGGTGGGGAGATCGACGAAGGCTATATCATTTCAATGGCATCGCTGTTCGCCAAAGGATATGTTCCCTATAAGGGTTTTAATCTGATTTATGGTCCGATGGGCGTATGGACGGTAGGTTATCTTTTTAAAATATTCGGTGCCAGTGTGTTTTTAGAACGGATTGTCGGTGCCAGCTATCAACTTATTTTTGTAATAGGAAGTTATCTCATCGGCAATAAACGGTCTAAAATAATAGGATTTATATGCGGGTTTCTGACAGAAATATTTTTTATTTCCGGTACCTATGGGGGCATAGGGGCGTTGCCATGGATTGGGGGGATGGCCTTTGCGATAGTGATGATTTATCTGCTTTCGTTATACGAAAATGAAAAATATTTAAACAATAAGTATTTTTATTTTTTTGTGGGCCTTGCGGCTTCGATATCGTTGTTGTTTAGGTTTGATTTTATAATCACTATAGCTCCGATATTGGTAATCGTATTATTTAAGACTCCTAAAAAATATAGAGCTATGTTGGTGTTGGGCTCGTCATTAACGCTGGTAGGTTACGTCATACAGGGCATTATTTCGGGATTTAACAGGCTATATTTTGTATTTATTATTAATCCCCAGATTCAGGCTCCTGGGAATCATCTTCCCATTCCTCCAAACCCCAACCATTTAAGCAGCTTTTTTGATGTTATGGATTTGTTGTTTTCTAGGCCTTCTTGGTTTGTGCCTCAAATTTCATTCTCATTGCAAATCGTAATTATGTTCTATTTGATGTGTGTCTTGAGCCTAGGTCTATTGGTTGTTATAGTTTTTGCCATTGTAAAAAAGCGCAAGCTGAGATTGGATGTTTATGCATTAATTTTATTGGAACTTGGTACCATACCCTATGCCTTAGAACGAGCAGATTCGACTCATATTTTATCTACATTAGTTTTAGCGTTTCTCGCATATTGCGTAATTACGGGAGACTTCATTTTAGGCCATAAGTTTGTTTTGAAAATTGCCTATGTTGAAATCGGGATATTGATGATTCTTTCAATATTTGTAATACCGACCTATTATTTGGCACCAGCGGTTAATGAGCTTGAAACTTCGACCGGTATAAGTGCCAATCAAAATGCAGTTGTTAGCAATATGGGTAGATCATATTATATGCAGGATGCGGCTACAGCCACATACTTAAGCCAAGCAATTCATGAAATTGATTCGGTAACCACCAAGGGCTCAACTTTTTTCGTTGGAACACCCAACCTGAGAATTATACCTATCAATGACGCATTTCTATACTATCTGTTTCCGCAATTGCGACCGTCTTCTAAGTATATTTTGTTGTATCCGGCAATTGGTTTAAAGTACCCGGACAAATTACAGAGTGCTGTAGTAAATGCAAACATCATTATGACCGATGCTTTCGCATATAGCTGGGACGAACCCAATACCTCCGTCTTAATGAATCCCCCTGGGCCGGCGCAGGCATTTACAGATGATTTTTGTTTGTTAAACACATACGGAGGCTTTTCTGTCTTCGTAAATAGATATCATCCTCCATCGCCTTTGAAAAATCATAAATTTAATAATTGTCGTGCGCCGTATTTCACTGCATATTATTAATTAGAAATCGTCAAACCGATTCAATAGTCATAGAGTTGCTTGAATTCAAACTGTGCCGTTTTGCTAATACATAATCGGTGTTTTGATCCATCTTGACCGGTTTTATAGTTAGGTTAAAGTTGCGAATTTATAGGTGAGCGCTTATCTTAGATTAAAGATGCCGGTTTATGTTTTTAGAGACTATGAATTTAGTTTTTTAAATTTAAATTTGAACAGGGCAACTATCGCCAAAAAGCCATCTTTGGGTTTAATCTTTTTCCCTTTTAGTAACGATCGGGCAGTATAGTTTATGGGGACTTCTTTAATGTGAATTTCTTTTTTTAGAAATATAGATGTTAATTCCGGCTCGATTCTAAAGTCGTTTGATTCTAAATTAAGGCTTTTAATAAGATCGTATTTGAACATCTTCATGCACGTTTCCATGTCTGTAAGTTTTGATCCGAAAAGCAAGTTTGTAAGCCGTGTTAAAGTCAAATTGGCAATCTTTGATTTAAAAGTCATAGCTTTTATGTTGCCCATAAATCTGGAACCATATACGACTTGTTCGGATCCGTCCGTGAAATATGGAATTAGATTGATCCACTCTTCTGGATTGTATTCCATATCAGCGTCTTGGATGACTACTATATCGCCGGTTACATGTTCTAAGGCGGTGCGAATAGCTGCACCCTTACCTTGATTGGTTGGGTGATTCAGAAGTTTAACCGCCGTTTCCTCTTCTGGCGAAATATTAAATGATGATCCGTCAGTAGAACCGTCGTCAACAGCAATGATCTCCAGGTCGATTCCCAATTCTAATTTTAGGATGCTGTGTATGGTGGCCTCAAGGGTCTCTAACTCATTGTAATAGGGGACAATCGCGGTTAACTTTAGTTTGGGTATGTTATCCATTAAAATTTAAGATTATATATTTTATAAGGTTCAAATGACTAAATAGGTGGTTGTCGTTTCTAGGCCAGTTTTTTTGCAAAATTTGTGTATTATAATTGTATTCAATAAGTTATGAGTGATTGACGCTTTTAAAAAACTAGGCTGAGATTTTATAAATTATGTGATTAACATTTTGTAGTTAGGTTTAACTTCATCGGATTTTGCTGGCGCAACTGATCCAGACTTACGTTATTTTACCTTTGGTGTGTGTTTTAAATAAATTTAGACAAGTATGGGTACAGATATATTTATATTGATGTGTATATTTATATTGATGTTTAAATCTTTGAACGGTCCGCATAATTGTATTTTGTTAAAATTTAACTTGTTGAAAGTTGATTAACTACATTTCGTATTATACATTTTATACCTCATGTTGACATTATAAAAAAAATTATTCAGCCAAGTAACAAGTATTTAAGCGAATTTTATAAACCCCAAATCTTATAAACACCATGTTAAAAATTATACCTAATTATATTAGAATAAACTTGTCCAAGAAATTGAGATTGGTGGTCACACTCCCTATCATTTCTATATTGCTTATGAGTTGTAGCGGAGGCAGCCCTTCTGCCAATGCGCCTGGAATAAATAATGCCACTTTGTATATTTCCTCTCCGTCACAAAATAAGGTTTATCCGCTGCTGCCGGCCACCGAAACTATTGGAGCCCCTATGTCAATTGGAGGCGATCCCCAGCAACTTACCAATACTTTCAACGGATTAAGTATTTTTATTGCAACACCAGGGACACAGGACCTTTCTGAGATTTCACCCCTAAAGGCTTATCCGGTGGATTATCCTATTCATATCGGGAAACCTATTACTTCCATGGTAATAGAGCCCTCCAATGGTCATGTGAACGGGTATGCCGTGTATAACGGCAAAGGTATAGTCTCAGTTGACATCTTAACTAGAAAAGTTTTAGGGGTTTATGATTATGGATCTCACATTAATGCGGTGCAGGTTTCAAGGTCGGGACTTATTCTCTATGCAATCGACAAAGGAACAGATGAGTTTTATAAGATAGCAGTGGTGCATCATAACATTAAAAGAGTAATAAAATTACCGGGTACGCCAACCGATTTACAGCTTTCGTTAAACGGGGTTGTAGCTTACGTTGCCATCGGTAGTTTAAACGAAGTCATTCCAATAAATCTTGAGAATTATAAAATGTTGGCACCCATCCCGACCGGAATAGATCCGACCCAGATCCTTATAGATAAAGCGACATTAAAAGGTTATGTAGTTAATGCCGGGTCCAATTATTTAAGTCAGTTTAGCTTAATTACCAATGGCTCTTTGGATCCGATCTTAACACTGCCTGGTATCACCGCAGGTGTAGTTTCCATAGGAGGGCTTAACCTATATTTGGCTTCGTCGACATTAAAGGAGTTGGCGCAGATAAATACGATTTCAGAAAGCCAAGTGGCTTCCATTCCTTTGAACTTTCATCCCGGCTATCTTACAATTAACGGTTAAGATAATAGTTTATGGATATACAACTTAAGGTAACTCTAATAGTAGGATTTTATGAAAAATACCCAAGTTAAAACTAATAGTAATGTTTTTAAGAATAAAACTAAGTCGCTGTTGATTGTCGTAACTGTTGTTTTACTCAGTTTAATTTTAACCTCATGTAGTTCTGGTAGTACTGGCTTCAACTCTTCAAATACCGTCCCTCCAGTTAAGACGACTCCGCAAAAAATATTCCCAATACCTGCCAACACAATTTCGCTTTCTCCGCCGATGTATAACGGTCAGGTTTGGACGCTCTCTGGGAGTGCTTCGGCTAAGGCAATGTCGAGATATTCTTTAAGCACGGGAAAGTTTTCAACTGTTGTGCCCGTAAGTCGGTATTCTGCGGCAATTACCAGCGACGGTATTTCGCAAGTAGTGGTAGGAGTGTCGGGTCCGGCGAACGTAGGTTCTCTTAACTTTTTTAATGGTCTAAGTGGTGTTGCCACTGGATCGATACCTCTTCCCGATCCAGTTCGAGCCATGTCTACAATTTCCCCGACGGGTCTGCTGGTTATTCTAATGCAAACAACTACAACAGAGTCAGTAGCGCTAGTAGACGTAATTAATAGAACCATAGAAAAAACTATTCCAGTTTCCACGGGCACAATTGCCGTGTCAGTCGGTCGTGATCCGTCAACCTTTTTTGCTTTAGAAAACAATGATTCGATTGACAGTATTTCAACTGCTACTGGGCAATTGGAATCTATTATTGAGTTGAGACAACCTGGGATAAATTTGACACTGAGCAAAACGGAAAATGTACTTTTAATCTTAAAGTGCACTTCATTGGTCTGTAATATTGCGCTGATGGATACTGCAACAGATCAGATCTTTAATACAATTCCAGCTCCTTTGAACTGCATTGATGTCGTTATCGCCCCAACCGACGATATTGTATATGACCTGGTAAATTCGCCAAAGGCATCAAATGTTCAAATTTATAACATCGGTAAATATATGCCAGTTTTCGGTTAGATGAGCCTTTATCGGTTCTGGCATTATTGTTAAATCCGGATTGTCTGTGTTCGCAAGTTGTGATATAGCCAGGCTGTTTGAAGCGGGTGCATAGTTTCGAGTTAGTTGCATCAGATCGTTTGCTATCAGGTTGTTTACTATCAGTGAAATTCAATTTAACGAGTATGGTCGATCACGTGCTCAATTAAATCGATTCGTCGCAAATCATTTCTGAGCGATTATTAATGCATCAATCAATCAGTTACGACTACTGCATTTAAGGATTTTGGGGTACTTAAGGACTCCACTTGCGGGCTTTTCGATTTGAACATTCGTTTAATTTTATTCCACAATCCAAAAATAATTGCATCGGCAGCAAATGCGGAAATTATGCATATAGCAACTTGCGCGACCGCTACAAATCGAACGTCACCGAAAGTTATGAAAGTTGCAAACAGCGACGTACAGATGACGTTTATTAGGGGAAATTGAAATAGTTTTTTTCGTTTAAGCAAAACAATTCCCACGATAGCCAATAGGTTCATCGGGTACGATAGGAGCCAATCCAAATCGCTTGCAAAAAGAGGCCAACCGTCTATAAAATTCTGAATTGAATGAGCCTGCTGATACGGGTGGAATACATAAAATACTCTGCCAAGATGCAAAAACCATATTTGAACGGCTCGAGATTTATTATTTTCAATAAACTTAATGCCTTTGGTTAAATTTAAGTGATCGGTAGTCGATTCATCTGCGCCTTTAGGAGTCCCGATCACGCACGTCCAGTTTTCATATGCCGCATCTTGGCTGAAGTAAGCGGGAGGACAATTGGCTGATTGTATGGTCGCACCCAGATCCGACGCTACGGTTTCTGGGTATTGAAAAACCAACATATTTCTTGTAACCCAAGGGGCATATAGTAATAGAAAAAAAACCGCAAAAATTAAAACCCGCTTGACAATTAGCTTGAAGGATATTTTTCTTTGTTTAATGCAAATAATATACGCCGGGCTGATTAATAGTAGTCCTAATTCAGATCTGGTCAAAGCAGCGCATGCCGTTGCTAATCCACAAAATATTATTGTGCCAGTTTTTGGATTCTTATAGAGTTTGTATACTGAAACGAGATAAATTAAAACGACAAATTGAGAAAACTGTTCGGAGTACAGCTGTTGATCATAAAGCCACATACCTGGATAGAAAGCAGCAAACAAAGCCGCGATTACCGCTACTCGCTTACCAAAATTGGACTTTGCTAGATAAGCCACTAAAAAAACGTCGGCGGTTCCAATGAAGGCTTGCGCCAGCATCTGTTCGCCTACGGTTTGTAGCCGAACTACATTCATGGCAGCAATAAAGACGACATATCCTGGTGGATGGTGGGCGCTTGGAACGATTGGGTGATTTTTGTTCAAATTGAAGAATGCAGCCGCCGGTTCAATACCACCGAGGGGATTGTGAAAAAATATATATGGATCTGAAAATCCGTAACCATGTGCCAGCATCCACCCTTGCCAATGATAATAAAAAGGGTCTCCGTTTAAAGGTTGGTGCCAACCATAAGAAGCTACGTACCAGATTCGAAACACGAAACTTAAAAACGCAATAACAAGAATTGCGTTTGCGAATTTTCTGTTATGGCCATAGTAAGAAAAAATCCTATTTTTAAATTCATTCAGTTTTTTGAAAACGGTTTTTATCTTCATATTAATTTAGCTCTTGTCAAGCTTTCAAGCAGTTTAGTCTATCTTAAATGCGGCAGGATTAGCGTTTATTAAATAAACATTTAATAAACTCATGAAAATTTGACCAATACGTGTTAGCAATTTTAGCTTTTTTGACCTTTCTCTTAAAGTCAGCGATTAAAAAATATGGTCGAGGTGAAGACAAATAATCGCCGCCGTCATTATTATTTTATGATCTCTCTTTAATGACCGAGGAAACCGTTTAGGGCTTAGAATTCTGCCATAACTTGATTCCCGCTTTTAAGTAGCTGTTGGCTAACCTAATGTCTTCTGACTGGGGTCCGGTTTTCAGCTTGCCGGGAACTTCTAAGATTATTGGCTTGTCTTTCATGAGGCGATTTCCGATAAAAAGTTGTAGGGGCTTTTTTCCGATGTGTCCCTTCCCCAAATTTTCATGTCTGTCGACATTTGAACCACATGGTGTTTTTGAGTCATTCAAATGGATTGCCTCCACGTTGGATATTGTATCTTTGATAATTCTTGTTATAATTTCTACTTTTTCAAAGGAGTCGTATTCAATCCCCGATGCGAATAGATGTTGGGTATCAATACAAAACCCTATTTTATCCTTTCTTTCGACTTTTGAATGAATTTCGGCTAATTCTTCAAAAGACCTTCCCAGTGTCCCCCCAGCTCCTGCCGTATTCTCTAATAGTAATTTTGTATGAACTGTGTTTTCTAGACAAAGGTTTATGTTTTTTGAAACCCTTTTGATAGCATTTGCCCTGGAAGATTGTTTGGCCGAACCTACGTGAACTATGGCTGCCTTAATATTAAGGCGATCGCATAGCATTAATTCTTCGGTTAAAGCCCTGGTAGATTTAAGTTCCAAATCCCGTTCGTTCGACGCTAAATTTATGAGATAGCTTGCATGATTGAATACAATAATTTGATTCTTATTTACTTTGGTCGCCTCCAGTGATTTTATGAAGTCAGCGACAATTGAATCCGCTGGTGGTGGATGTATCCATTTACGAGGAGATCTCACAAATATTTGGATTACTGGTGCTTTTAGTTCAACTGCGCGCTCAAGGGATCTAATCAGCCCACCTTGAGTGCTGACATGTGCTCCGATCATAGTAAAATCCAATCTAATCTATATATAGTACAAAATTTAGTATTAAGCCCAGTTGCTAATCAACTATAGTCGGTTTTGCCGTTTTCGACATTGATTAAAATTGTGAAAAATCAATTGATATCACGGAGTCAAAATCGATATGATTTAGGCTTAAGAGATAATGAAAATTGATGGTTTTGACTCAATTTAACCTGTAGAGTTTTGTAAAAAATAAATTTGTGAGAGTTAATGAAATCTTATTACATTAGAACATTCGGATGTCAGATGAACGAGCACGATTCGGAGAGAATCTCGGGCCTTTTGTCAAAAAAGGGAATGCAACCAGTTACCGATCCGCTGACTGCCGATGTAATAGTGGTAAACACCTGCTGCGTCAGAGAAAATGCAGACAACAAGTTGTATGGACATTTGGGTCATTTTAAACCGGGTAAAGAGGCCAATAAAGGTCAAAAGATTGTTATTGCCGGGTGTCTGGCTCAAAAGGAGGGACAAAAGATTGCCCAAACTACTCCGTTCGTCGACGTGGTAGTGGGAACGCATAATCTTCACCGTATACCGGAGTTGCTTGAACTGGCTGAAAATTCAGCGACTACGGTCGTGGAAGTTATTGAGGCCCCAGATCGAGAGGAAACTCATTTTAGTTCCGATTTACCGGCTTCCAGGAAAAACAGCTATTCGGCATGGGTTACAATTCAGATAGGTTGTAACAATTCTTGTGGATTCTGTATCGTTCCAGCAGTGAGAGGACCCGAAGTTTCCAGACAAATGTCAGAAATCATAGGAGAGGTCCAGGAGCTAGCTAGATCCGGTGTCAGAGAAATTACTCTTTTGGGTCAAAATGTGAATTCTTATGGACGGGATATTAATCTTGCAGATAGAAAGCGCGGGCAAATAACAACCATAAAACCGCTGTTTTCGGAGCTGTTGAAAGAGGTAGGGAGCGTAGAAGGAATTGAGCGAGTGAGGTTTACTTCGCCACATCCTAAGGATCTAAGGCAAGAGACGGTAGATGCAATGGCAACAACTACTTCAGTATGCGAACAGTTGCACCTACCACTTCAATCTGGATCTGATAGGATTCTGTCTCTTATGAGGAGGGGATATACCACTCAAAAATATTTGGAAAAGCTGAATATGGCTAGATCCCAGATCGATGATTTGGCGGTTACCACGGATATAATTGTTGGCTATCCTTCAGAAAGTGATTCTGATTTTAATGAAACTTTGGAGTTTGTGGCAGCAGCAAATTTTGATTCAGCGTATACCTTTGTCTACTCGCCAAGACCGAACACCGTTGCCGCTCAACAAATCGATCAATTCGTAAAAGAATCTGTGGTGGCAGAGCGTATGGCTAAGTTACGGGTTGTGGTTGAGCACTCGGCTGTTCAACGCAATAAGCACAGAGTCGGTAATAAGGAAGAGGCGATGATATTAGGTGACAGCAAGAAGGATTCATCTTCTTTGACCGGTCGAACCAGGCAAGGTAAATTGGTTCATTTCAAGAAGTCAATTGCTACAAGTGACTTGAAACCTGGTGACTTTATAAACTTGAAAATTATTGATTACAGCACACACTGTTTATTTGGTGAAAGCTTGTAGTCGCATACATCCTATTTTAACCAAGATGGACAATATTCTAAGGGCAATAGTGGGTCCAACCGCGAGCGGCAAAACTAGGCTTGCTATTGAAATTGCCAAAAGCGACGATCGTATTGTATTAATTAATGGTGACGCTTTTGCAGTTTATATGGGGATGGAAATCGGCACCGCAGTTCCAAAAGATGCTGAGTTGAAAGATATTGACTTCAGATTGTTGAGCTTTGTTTCGCCCGAAGAAGAGTATTCGATCGCTGAATTTCAAAAAGATTGTAATCGCGAGTTAGACGGAATTATCAAATCACAAAAAATTCCGATAATAGTCGGAGGCAGTGCACTTTATGTCCTTAGTATTCTAAACGGCCTAAATGTTCCCAAATCGTATCCGGAAATTAGGAGAAAATTGGAAACTGAACTTTTGGAATCAACTTCAGAAGACCTTTATAGACAGTTACAATTGTTGGACCCAGTAGCTTCTTTAAAAATCCATCCAAATAATTCAAGAAGAATCGTACGGGCTCTCGAGGTCTGCCTTGGTTCTGGTATAAAATTTTCAGATTTCGGTTCAGGGGTTGCAAATTATTCGACAGCTCGTGAAAATGACATATTGCTGGTGTTAGATCCAGACGTTAATGAACTTAAAACAAAAATAAGAGAACGTTTGAAAAATCAGTTAGATGATGGTTTTATCCAGGAAGTAGCTGATTTAAGCAAGAATTATAGGTTTCTTTCCAAGACAGCACAAAAAGCTATCGGCTATGCTGAGCTAAATAGTGTGTTAAATCAGGAGCTGAATTTAGAACAAGCTTTAGAAAATATTATCAATCGAACAAATAAATTTAGCAAGAGGCAAAACAAGTGGTTCAAAAGAGACGACCGTGCAATTTTTGTTGACCCGAACATTCTCGGCTTAGATGATATTAAGCTATTATTGAAACTTTAAATGAGACTCATTTAAAATCATAATCACAGGCAATTCAGCTATGAGAACAGTAAAATTCGCAAAGTACCAAGGACTTGGAAATTCGTTTCTGATAACGGAAAGACATGACTATTTACGCCAAGGAAGTCGATTGGCTAAGCTTGCATGCAGCAAAGATTATGGAATCGGCGCGGACGGAATGATGCTGGTCTTGGGCAACAGAACTGAAGCAGATTTTGATTTTCAGATGAAACTTTATAACGCCAACGGTTCCGAAGCGGAGATGAGCGGAAATGGTATCCGCTGCTTTATGCATTACTTAATTAATAATGGTCTTGTGGAAGGACCCACTGCTCGAATATTAACGGACGCTGGAATTTTGGATGTTACGGCTTTAAATGCCGAAATGTTGATTTTAGAACACGAATATTTGGATCTTATGGAGTTTAGAGTACTTATGGGCAGTGCTACACTAGATAAATTTCCGCTGAGCGACGAGGTGTATTCCATTGTAAGCCCATATTTAAATTCCATATTGGGGATTTGGAAGGTGGATATTGGCAATCCACATTTGGTCATATATCATCAGCAATCTGAAGAAATTAACCATCTCGAACTGTTTAACCAACTAAACAGACTGTTTCATTCCAGAATAAATATTGAGATTATTAAAAGGGTCGATGATAAGGAGATAGACATGGTCGTCTACGAACGCGGAGTTGGTCTTACATCGGCTTGTGGTACAGGTTCGGTGGCAAGTGCGGTGTGTTACGGAACCCTTTATGACGTTAATGGAACCATTGTAGTCAACAATCCCGGTGGAAAGTTAAAAGTTGATTTTGTTGAACTTGCAGAAAATGAATACCTAGGCTATTTAACGGGACCTTCGCAATTTGTAGCCAATATTGAGATGAGTCCCGAAGGCATCTAGATGTCATTAATCGAGAGGTCCTTTCAAGAAAAAATCGTTATAGTCGGTGTGATGAGCAGAGACCAATCTGTTGACGAATTAAACGTGGATTTGCTTGAATTAAAAGAGTTGGTTCGTACCGCAGGAGCTAAAGTTGTCGATACTATCATTCAAAAAAGAGACGTCGTCGATCCTAATACCTATATCGGCAGTGGAAAAGCAATTGAGTTAAAGGAAATATGTTACACGCTTGACGTTGATACGGTTGTTTTCGATAATGACTTGAGTCCCGTACAGCAAAGGAATCTTGAACTTATTCTAGGGAGAACTGCAATCGATAGAACTGCAGTAATATTGGACATTTTTGCTCAAAATGCCAAAAGTGAACAGGGTAAGATGCAGGTAGAATTGGCACTTCTAAATTATCGCCTACCGCGACTGAGGGGTAGAGGGATATCGCTTTCTCAGCAAGGAGGAGGTATAGGCACCAGAGGGCCGGGAGAAACTCAGCTTGAATCTGACCGACGTCAATTGTTGGCAACTAAAACCAGACTTGAAAAGAGACTTCGAAAGCTGACTATTGTTGCCGACACTCAGAGACGACTGAGAAACCGAACTGACCAATTCAGAGTTTCTTTAGTCGGGTATACGAATGCGGGAAAATCGACGTTATTAAATTCGCTAGTAGAATCAGACGAATATGTCGCTGATCAATTGTTTGCAACTTTGGATACAAAAATTAAAAAATTGAAAATCCGAGATAATTCGTCAATCTTGATCTCCGATACGGTTGGATTTATACGAAAGTTGCCGCATCATCTCGTGGAAGCGTTCAAATCAACGTTAAGCGAAATTGAAGATTCGGATTTGTTGGTTCATGTAGTTGACGGTACAAGCGAAGACCCCGTGAGACAGATTGAGGCCGTCGAAACGGTATTGAATGACCTTAAACTCTCGGATATTCCTCAATTGGTTGCCGTCAATAAGAGTGACAAAGATAGGGAACTTTGTCGAGCTTTGGCAGAGAAGTTTAATTTCGCTGTTTTTGTATCAGCTAAAGACGGATTTAACTTGGACAGACTTAGGGAGATGATCTATGAAGCTTACTTAAACTCGATGGACTATACAGTAGTTGCCATTCCGGAATTTCGGCAAGACCTGATTACTAAGTTGCAATATAGAACTTACTTTAACTTCCGATTTGATTCAAGCCAAGAAGACGAACCTTTGCTTGAACTAACCAACAATATTGCCTCTTTGACCAATTTTATTAACGTGTCAGGCGGGGTAAATTTTAAGATAACAGATGAATTTCAACAAGAATTATATGATTCAGTGCTGTTAAACAATTATACTTTTCCCGTAGTTCTTGCCTTAACCAAGATAAATACTGAAGAGATCCGAATGTTAAAAAAATATATATTAAAGACTATTAAAAATGAGCTACAAATTTAAACTTCCTCAATATCCATATGATCAATTGGATGTATTAAAAACCAAAGTCGCAGAAAAATTTGGCCGTGTGATTGATCTTTCTATTGGCACACCGGTCGATCCTTCGCCTGAGGCAGTTAAAGAGGCTTATTGCAATCTTAACGGGAGCGAAATCGGGTATCCTCCGTCAGTCGGTTCCTCAGAGTTAATTTCGGCTATATCAGACTGGCTGGAACATCTTATAGGTTTTAAGCCCAATAGTACGCGAATTGGCGCTTGTATTGGTACAAAGGAGTTCATTGCATCGTTACCGGGTATATTAAAACTTAAATATCCAGAGAAAGATACCGTAATCGGACCTGCATTGGCATATCCAACCTATGAGATGGGAGCTAGGCTCGCCGGGCTGAATTACGAAGAAATTGAGGTGGTAAACGGCGAACCGGAATTAACCGGTTTAAGTGATGAGGTGATTGACCGGTCGTTGTGTCTTTACGTTAATTCACCCGCAAATCCTTCAGGCGAAATTTATGATTTAGATCGCATCGCCAGGTTTGCCAAAGAGAAAAATTTATTGGTGGTTTCCGATGAATGTTATATCGAATACAACTGGAATGGTAATGCTAAATCCATACTGTCACAAGATTGTAAAAATATTTTGGCAGTGCATTCACTGTCAAAAAGATCTAATGCCGCTGGTATTCGAGTCGGAAGCTATACGGGTGATGCCGAAGTCGTCGGATTTTTAAAAGAAGTTCGTAAGCATGCCGGTTTAATGATACCGGGTCCTTCGCAGAAGGCCGCTGCTGCAGCGTTTCGAGATTTGGAATATATTCAAGTTCAAAAAGACACGTATTTTAAGAGGCTTGAGATCCTTGCCGAATTTTTTAGGGAAATTGGATTGGAGGTTCAGTTACCACAAGGCAGTTTTTATTTGTGGATTAAGTTAATCTCTGATTCGCGTCTAAATGGTCTTGACCAATACGATGATCTCTGCTGGAAATGGACTCACTGGATAGCTTTAAATACAGGTGTTTTGGTTTCACCGGGAATCTTTTACGGCGAAGGCGGAAGAGACTACGTTCGAGTGGCGGCAGTTGCTATGACTGATTTATTAATGGAGCTGATTGCTTAATATCTAAGATTTAAATATTGCTTAGGCTGCTCACAGCTATTGGGCTTTGCGGGTTGAATTGTTTTAGTAAGATTTAATGATTATGTACGAAGATATTAAGGCTGAAATTGAATCGCTGTGGCAAGACCTAGATCAGGTTCATCCCGGAAATAAGGAGGCAGTTCAGGCCGTAAAAGAAGTAATCGATCTGCTTGACAAGGGGCACATTAAGGTGGCCGATGTTAATGAAGACGCTACGAAAATAGAGGTCAACGATTGGGTAAAAGAGGCTATTTTGCTCTGGTTTAGAGTCAATGAGATAGTAGTTAATGAAATCGGTCCTTTCGAATACAGGGACAAGCTTCCCTTGAAGGGTAACTATGAGCAGGCTGGTGTCAGGGTAGTCCCTATGGCATCTGCCAGATACGGTGCTTTTATCGACAAAAATGTTGTTTTAATGCCAAGCTACGTTAACATCGGCGCACATGTCGGAAGCGAAACGATGGTAGACACATGGGCTACAGTAGGGTCCTGCGCTCAAATAGGTAAGCGCGTTCATCTGTCTGGCGGAGTAGGAATCGGTGGTGTTTTAGAGCCGCCCAATGCCAAACCAGTTGTAATAGGCGATGAGGCTTTCGTCGGCTCAAGAGCGATGATCGTTGAAGGTGCCATTGTCGGTAAGGGATCCGTGATAGGACCGGGCGTAATTTTAGGACCATCGATACCCGTAATAGATGCAGAATCCGGAGTAGAAGTTTCTCGAGGCGTGGTGCCACCTTGGTCGGTTGCGGTTACCGCTAGCAGAAAAAGAGAATTTACCGGTGGAATATTTTATTTGCCGTGTGTTCTTATAATTAAGCGCCTTGTTGAAGGGGAGCGTCATTCAAAGACGCAGCTGGAAACTCTATTACGAGACGAAGGCATAACACTAGGTTAAAGGCGATTAATTTTGAAATCAGTCGGTATTGATGTTTCAATGGTACCAAAAAATCCGATTGGAGCTGGACGCTACATTTTAGAGCTGGTAAGTAATTTAAAAGATCAGGAACGATCTTTTAAATTAAAGCTTTTTTCCAGAAGTGACGATCGTGCCAGATGGGAACGGTTATTAAATCAAGATGATCGGATTACTAATGTCCTGCCAAACAGTCGCCCTTTGCGCTTAGCATACGAAAACTTACTTTTAAAAAGGGATCTTCGAGAGATCAATCTCCTGCATAGCCCGCATTATACGGTTCCTATGGGGCTCAAAATTCCTTTAATTGTGAACATTCATGATTTGATCTTTTTTGAAAATCCGGGATTCCATCAAATTGCAAAAGTTGCCTATTTTAAAAATCAGATAAAAACGGCCGTAAAAAAAGCTGACGTTATTATTTGTGGAACTGACTATATTAAAAACAAAATCGAGAGCAGATTTAATCCAAAAGGTCTCGTTAAGGTTGTGCCTTATGGGGTTAATATAAAAGAATTTGAGCCGAGTTCAAACAAGGACTTAGCTGATACAGAAATTCTTATGAAGTTGAATGTCGATTTCCCGTATTTGCTTTACGTGGGTACGATTGAGCCAAGGAAAAAAGTGGATGAACTGATAAAGGCATTTAGGCTTCTTGTCAGTAAAAATTTAGTCGATCAAAATCTAAAATTACTTTTGGTGGGAAAGTTCGGGTGGAAATGTGAGTCGGTAAAGGAACTTTTGCAGCAGTATGACGACAACAGAATAGTTCAGGCTGGATATCTGGACCAAAAGTATGTACCGCCACTGTTTAGACGAGCAACTGCCGTAATTTATCCATCTCAAACCGAAGGATTCGGCCTTCCTGTTCTGGAGGCTATGGCGGCCAGAAGTCCAGTAATTACAACATCGGGATCTGTCATGGAGCATTTCGCAAAAGATTCCGCAACTTATTTTCAAAGTGGTGACATTGAAGATCTGTCTGCAAAGATATTGCAGATTACTACGGGTTACTGCGAAAGTTTTAAATTGGATATCGGCAGCTCAATCGCAAACGAGTTTTCTTGGATCAATAGTACAAGAAAACATATAGAGTTATATGAGAGTATCTTATGAGGGGTTGCTATAATAAAGAAATCAAAAGACGGTATGACATTGTTCAACAAAGTAGACTTTATTAACGTAACGTCAAAAATTGTAAAGTGATTTCATGAAAGTATTTATTACGGGGGCTAACGGATTTGTTGGCCATTGGTTGATGGAGTGGTTAACTAGTTGTGGAGACGAGGTATATTGCCTTCCCTCTGATGTCGATATAAATGATGAGGATCGGCTCGAAAAAGAGGTGGAGAAAGTTTCGCCCGATGCTTTTTATCATCTTGCGGCTTTAAGTCACGTTGGGGATTCTTGGGGGAATCCCAAAGCAGTGTTTAAGGTTAATGCCCTTGGGACATTAAACGTTACGGAAGTTTTGAAACGGGCATGTCCGTCGGCTAGATTGCTTTTGGTTTCTTCAGCTGAAGTTTACGGCAAAGTTAGCGAAATTGACCTACCTATAACAGAGAGTTTAGATATTAAACCTTCTACGCCATATGCAGCTTCGAAAGTAGCAGCCGAGTACATTGGTTTACAAGCAGCTACTACGGGGCTCGACGTTGTAATTGTTCGCCCATTTAATCATGTCGGACCCGGCCAAAGTGATAAGTTCGTAGTAGCTGCTCTTGCCAAGCGCATCATTGAGGCTAAGAAGTTAAATAAAGGTTATATCTCGGTAGGAAACCTTTCGTCAAAACGGGATTATACCGACGTAAGAAGTGTGGTGAAATGTTACCGACAACTCATTACAGGAGGTAAAACCGGAGAAATTTACAACGTCTGCAGCGGAATAGCTCGATCCGTGTCCGATATTGCATTTCGATTAATGGAACTTGCGGGTGTCACAATAGAATTTCGAATTGATCAGAATTTGGCAAGAGGTAGTGACGTACCGGTTTTGGTTGGAGATGCTACCAAAGTTCGGCAGGCTACAGGTTGGCAAGTCGATGTCGACTTTGACCGTACCCTTGAAGATATATTGAATTTTTGGGATCAGAAAAAAGTTGATTAGCAAAATTTATCCGTTAAAATTTTGCCGCAAATAGACTTTATATTTAGAATTCGAATGTTTACGGATTAAAAGGCGTCGATTACAGCATTATTAATTTACCAACGGTATTGATTAATTTGCCGTCTTAATTCAACTTAAGAAACCATCTGGGTGAAGCATATTTTATAAGGGCGAGATAGTCTCTTAAGGTTGATTTAATGGCATAGTGTAAGTCGACGCCTTTTAATCGATCGATTCTTTTTAAGTAAGAATCGAATTATTTGGCAGAGACAAGAATTTGTCTAAGTTGATATCTAGAATCCTTCGAAAATCCCTTGGCTTTGGTCACTACGTCTCTTAAGGATTCAGGAAGTTTCTGTTCAACCGGCTCAAAAAAAGTTCCAACACCTTCGATCGCCTTGTCTAAACTATCGTCTAACCTCAAAACGTTATCAATCAGCTTCACTTTAATTTCATCGCGTTGCTTTTCAACATCCTCAATTGGCTTTGAAAACTTACCTTTCAGTTCCTGTCGCTTCACTTGCGCTTTTTGAAATGCAATTACTCCGACGCCGATACCTACATAAAAAATATCCTCGGCAACACCTTTTGCCGAATCTAAAACAGTTGTCATATTATATCCTCCTTAAATTACTCTAAACTACTCTGAAACATCAGTATAGTTCTATTATAGCACATGTGCTAACTATTGCAAGCATAAGTATAACTATAGTATATTTAACTTCAAGTTTGCATCAGTGATGTCAAAATGTTTAGTATTGTCGATAGGGAAGTGTTTAGCGAAGTACCTTATGTCGTTATAGTTATAGTTGCATCAGATCCAGATGTTTATTTTAAAGATTGTCTAAATTCTGCTGTATCTCAAAGCTATGAGCATACTTCTGTATTGGTTTTGGACACCGGGGTCAACTCATCTGCGTCAATAGTAGCCGAACTTGCTCCGAATGCTTTTTATAAAAAATTACCTGTGGGTACGGGATATGCTAAAGCAGCTAATCGCGTAATGCAGATCGTAAAAGGGGCCAGTCATTATCTGTTCATGCATGATGACGTTGTCTTAGACCATGAAGCTACGAAGTTGCTTCTGGAGGGTTCCTACATGTATAACTGCGGAGTCGCAGGTCCCAAGGTTCTCGATTATCAAGCAAAAGAGGAAATTCTGTCTGTTGGATATCTAACGGATCGTTTTATGGTGCCAGTGTCGTTGTCGGAACAGGGCGAGATTGATCAGGGGCAATACGATCAAATTCGAGAAGTAATAGCCGTAGATGGGGCTGCCATGATGATACGATCTGATTTGTTCGTAGCCATCGGGGGATTTGACGTTGCGTTAACACTGTTTTCCGAAGACATAGATATTTGCGTGCGTGCCAAGACCAGCGGTGCCAGCGTATATGTGTTTCCTGAAGCTAAAGTATTTCATTTGGCCGCCCTTTCAAAACAGCTTCGATTTGCGTCCAGTCAAAACTTTAAGAACGGATTTGAAGCTCTGCGATATGGAGAGATAAAAACGATGACTTCGGTTTATTCGACTCCCAGAGCGTTTCTTATGTACGTTTTGGTCTTTTGTATGTCATTGGTCGAAATAGCGCTGTCTTCTATTTTTAAAAAAAACTCTCGGGCGAGTTCCGTGATGCGAGTATTGTTGCTGTCGGTTTCTTCGTTCGGTTTAATATTAAAACAACGCAAGTCTGTTCTAACATATAAGACGGTATCGGACAGACAACTTAAATCGTTGCAGATAAAATCATTTGGGCGATTCAGACGAATTATAGACGCCAGGAGTAAGGGCCGCGGAATAAAAATTAACAGTAAAAGAAAAACGTCAATTGGATTGACTTTATTCTTGGTTTTGTTATTAATAGTCGCTCTTCGCAGCTCGCTGTTCTATGGATTTATTTTTAATAATCACTATATCGCTGAGTCTCCTTTTGTCCTGTTGGGACGGTATTTCCATTCAGATCAGTATGGAGTATCTTTGTTGACCGAATCTCCGGCGAATTTAGTAATTGCTGTTTTGGGATTTGTATTTTTTAACTCGACAAGCACGACGCTAATTTTTATCATGGTGTTTCTGGTATATTTAACGTTCAAGAATTTGATCAGTTTATTTGAGCTAATTGTTCAAACTTCTAAAGTTAAAACTTCGGAACGACTTTTGGTTTTGATGGCCTTAACGACCTCCTTGCCGTTTTTAGTTTATGCTTTCAACGACGGAGATATTGGGTTTTTGGTAATTAGCTCGTGCGTCCCATGGGCTATCTTTACCCTATTTAATGCACAAAAAATCGCTTTCAGTAAGTTTGTCGGCGTTACGGTATTGATCTTTTTGGGTATCGGATTTGAGTTTTTTTTGCCCATAATACTTGTTCTGGTTAGTATTGTATCCCTGACTATAGTTAAATTATTTTCTCTAGCCTCTTTTAGCGAAGATAGCGACAATTTGAGCGAACTTAATGAATTTAAAACTGGTAGCTTTAAAAGATTCATTTCGCTGATCTTACTTCCTTCAGTCTTTGGGATTCTGTTCTCTGCACCGTGGTCACTTTATGTTTTCGATGATTTTATTCACAATCGTCTGTTTGTGCCGGCAAGCAAGCAACTTACTTTACAGAACCTGTTTGCCGGTAATTCAATCGGCTATTTACTGGTAGCTTTGTTCGTGCTCGGCTTAATTGCATTATTGTTTATGAGCGGTGAAAATTTGCTAATTGTTTCGCTGGGATACGGTCTGGTAGTTTTGGCATTGACATTTGAGATGGTTTCTCAAAAAGGGTATGGATTGGGTTTGCCAACGGATGTTTTTTACCCATTGATATATGCCGGTTTTTCATTGATTGTTCTTGGAGTAGGCGAAGTCATAATTGGCGAGCTGTCGTCGATGAAATTTAGTATGTATCACGGAGTAGTTGTACTAATTGTAGTTATAATAGCGTCAATGTTTGTGATCAACTTGCCCCAATTGTTGAGCGGTAACAGCGATATTCCTGTAGGTATCCAGAATGATTTACCATCGGGAGTTGTAAATTCTAAACACTGGGTTCTTTACGTAAATGCACGCAAAGGGGGGTTCAATTCCAATGTGTCTAATATCAGCTATAAGATATCTCCGTCGGTAGGATTCACGGTAATTGACGGACAAAACAGCATATCGGATTTAAGTGGAGTAAATAACATAATGTCGGCTCATGTTAGCAGGGTTTTGCAGGAGATTTCACTTGGTAATTTAGATAATGCAGGAACGGCTCTAGTGCCACTAAACATACGGTGGGTTGTAGTTATGACACCGTTAGGTTATAGCGGCGTAACTGCGGGCAATCTAATTAAAGGATTGGACAGTCAGCGTGATTTGCAATATTATAACAGCGGTACCGCAAACATATATATCTTTAAAAATCTCGAACCTCTTCAACTGATACCGCCAAAAAATCTGCAATCTAAAAACTATAAAATGGGATTTGTTACTTCAGTTGATTTGACAGTTATTTTACTTTTGTTGTTTGGTTGTATTATTTTGATCGCAATTTATCAAATGATACGAAGGAACTATGTCAAGATTGACACTGATACTGCTAATCTCGATGACTTGTGAAAGATTTTAAGGTGATTCCCTTCTCAAAAAAACACGGACCACAAATAATAATTGTGATTCTTAGCATTACTGTGCTGCTATTGTCTCAGCTGTTGCCCAATAATGTTAACTCTACGAACCCAGCTAATTCGTTTGACAACTTGGCAGGGGCGTCTACTGGTGCACTTTCGTCGAGTTGGTATTGCTTTGATTTTAATGGAGTCTATAGCCAAAGCATTCAGACCGAACTCTTGCTTACAAGTCTTAATAAACATGTAGTGACAGGCAATTATGTTTTGTATGGATTATCGGATCAGTCGCAAGCACTAAAGTTTAGCTTGGCTCCAAGGTCTTTTACCGTAATCAATTTGGCGTGGCTTTCAAAGGCATCCATACCAGTTGTAGCTGTTAATTTAAATGGTGGAGGGGTTGCGGTAGAGATGAAGATCCAGACCGCTAATTACAGCAACTTTGTAGGATGCACTCCGCAAATAAGTAATTTTGGAATCTCCTCAGGCGGATCGACTCAATATGGCAATATATGCCAAGTGGCTATTTTGAATCCTACTTCGCAACCTGCGGTAGTTGATGTTCAAGCTTACAGCTCTAGTGGAATTTTGGCTCCGACGCAGTTGCAGGGTTTAGTCGTCAATCCTGATAGCATCAGCGTAGAGGATCTTTCCCAAATAGTTCCGAATCAAAATATTGAGTTTATTAAAGCTTCTGTTCCTTCTGGGGCTTCAGATATTGTAATGGCGACAATGAGTTATTCGAGTAACTATCTTCTTATCGAACCAGCTTTTGGCCATGTATTGAATAGGGTAACTTTTGCAACAAATGTCAATTCCGAAAATCAGGTACTTACGTTTATAAATCCGACCCAGAATGCCGTAAGCATTAAAATTAAGCCAATTTTGCAAAACTTAGACTCAGCTTCGATGCGAGAATCGATTCCGCCTCAAAGTTCTTTGAACGTAAATATTTCGCAAATAACCCAAATTCCGACTGGTTCTAACTATGGACTCAAGCTAGATCTTAAAGGTAAGGTATTTGCATGGTTATATAACCCTTCAAGCACTTCGTTGGAATTTGGGTATTCGGATTCGAAATCTTACTTCGCAATTCCGATTATGGATTCGAATTCTCTTGGCGGTCAATTTGCATTAGACTCAAACTCAAAAACTAGCGTGAGCATCAAACCCATCTTGGAATTTATTGCACATACACAACTGGAGCTTTCGTCGATTAAGCTTAATGAAGCTAATTTGACTGTTTCAGCACCAATAATTCAGCAAATCCAGCCCTGGTTGAAGGTTTCCCAAGCGACAAGTTTAATTCCGGCGGCGGCGGTATTAGGTAGTTCAAAAGGAATAGTACCCGATATCGTAATTGACGGGTCGACTGTAACTCAAATTGTTCCAGTACAGGTTTCAAGGTCAATCTAACCTGAATACAGGTGATGTCATAAAGAGCGTCTATCTAAAATCGATATTTTATTAAATGTCAGGTTGCTGTGGGCGACTCATATATTAACATCAAGTTGAAAATCAAAACGATCAAAAGATGAGTAGTGTACGCTCAACGTTATTAATTTTTTATTAAAACAGATTAAATAAAAAATTATATTTAAAAAAGTTCTAGCTGTCTCGGGTGGTCGCCGCAACCGGATTATCAGACCCAGGAGGTGTAAGTTTGCCATTTTGTGGCGTGAAATGCGGTACTGTTGCGGCTTTCCCCGAATGCACTGGTCCACCAAATGCATCTTGGATGAGTCGCCCCACCTCTTGACCGGATATTGTTTCTTTTTCAAGTAACAATTGTGTAACTTTTGTTAATCCGTCCTTGTGTTTAGCCAGAATTTGCATCGCTCGCTCTTCTTGTTCCTGGAGAATTCTGGACACCTCTTCGTCGACGACACGACTCGTGGATTCTGAGTAATCACGAGAGTGCATCAAATCTTCGCCTAAAAAGACATCGTGGCTGTCGCCAAAAGAAAGTGGACCAAGCCGCTCGGAGAATCCCCACTCTCTTACCATTTTTCTAGCAAGCTCTGTGTTCCCTTGTAGGTCGTTTGATGCACCCGTGGACAAATCCCCGTAAATTAAAAGTTCAGCTACTCTGCCACCCATTCTGACGGCGATTCTATCTTCAATGACCTGTTTTGAATAGATGTGTCTTTCTTCTGCTGGTAGCTGTTGAGTCACTCCCAGTGCCATTCCGGTTGGTAGAATAGTAACTTTGTGCAGTGGATCTGCATTGTCTAATACGTAAGCTAAAACGGCGTGCCCTGCTTCGTGATAGGCGACTCGTTCCTTCTCTTCGTCCGATAATACTGTCGTTTCTCGGCGCTGACCCATTAATTCGCGGTCTCTGGCGGACTCAAAGTCCGACATTTCAATTACCGGAGAGTTTCGTCTGACGGCATGTAAAGCCGCTTCGTTAACTAAGTTGGCTAAATCTGCACCGCTTAAGCCTGGTGTCCCGCGAGCTACAATCTCTAAGTCCACGTCGCCGCCGAGCTTAACGTCTTTGCAGTGAACCGCTAATATTGGCAGTCTTTCTTCTAGATCGGGCAGCGGAACCACTATCTGCCTGTCAAATCTACCTGGTCGCAAAAGAGCCATATCTAAGATATCAGGCCTGTTTGTAGCGGCAATCATAATTACGCCTTGAGCGGGATCAAATCCATCCATTTCTGAAAGTAACTGATTTAATGTCTGCTCCCTCTCGTCATGTCCGCCTCCAAGACCCGCTCCTCTTTTCCTGCCTATGGAATCGATCTCGTCAATGAATACGATTGCTGGAGCCTGTTTTCTGGCTGTTTGAAAAAGATCCCTTACCCTTGAAGCACCTACGCCAACGAACATTTCCATAAAATCTGATCCCGATACAGACAAAAATGGAACTCCCGCTTCTCCTGCAACTGCCCTCGCTAACAGTGTCTTACCTGTACCAGGAGGACCTACCAAAAGTAGACCTTTTGGTATTTTTGCTCCAATGGCATTGTAACGCGAGGGTTCTTTAAGGAAATCCACCACTTCAGATATTTCAAGTTTGACTCCGCTGTATCCGGCCACATCAGCAAACGTAGTTTTTGGTCGTTCTGAGGTATATAACTTTGCCTTGGACTTAGAAATTGACATTATTGAAGCCATTTGACCGCGAGCAGAACGAACCATTAGTACGATTCCGCCGATAAGCAAAGCAATTAAAAATATGTCAGGCAACAAAGTTAGCCAGCTGCCCGAGGGGGTGGTATAGCTAACATTTACTCCATCTTTTCGCATGGTAACTTCGTCTTGATTTATAGGGGGAATCGGACCGCCGAAGCTGTAGCTTTTTTTATTTGTTAGCTTCCCGGCAATATTTCCAGTATTGTTGTTGATAACAGCAGTCGAGACTTTTTTTGCCTGTACCTGTTGCATAAATTGAGAATAATTTGTTATTGCAGAAGGCGTATTTGAGGTTTCAAAAAAAGGTAATACAAAAACAATGAATAAAACGATGATTATGACTGCAATAAGCAAAATCCTTGAGAGGTCGGTTCCGCCTTTACCTTTAGGTTGCAGATCTTGATCAGGTCGTCGTGAATTGAAATTATCCATATCTTATATCGTATGCAACAAATAGTGATTTAATACACCATAAACATATAATTTTTTGATCATTCGTAGAAAAAGTTAAGTAGTATCGCTTTAATTCTTAAGGTTAACCGACAAGCTTAATATCGGAATTTGAGCTTAATTGAACCTTGCTGCAACATATCTTCATAACTGAAGTTATTTACGATATCAATTATATTATAAAGATATCAATAGCTTTTCCTCTTAATCATAAACATAAGGGCAGGGTGTTTAACTTGATTGATCGATCTACATTTTAACGTAGCCGTATCCAACTAACCGACTACGTCTGGATATCAGAGAGCAATAATCAAATTAATAGCAGTAGTGTCTTAAGAACCAATTTAATATGCTCTAAAATCTTTTGTGAACTAATTCGAACACTCGACAATATCTTTAATTGTAATAATTTTGTAAAATGTTGTTGAGTTTATCGACAGTATTGTATTTTGTTGCAAGGTTATTTAGTGCAATTTAGATTGTAATTTAAAGGCTGACTTTTAAAATTAATTGGTGTTTGGGTAAAATTGTATTTGCGTTCCGAGTCTAAATTTAATATATTTGATGCCGCGATGGGTCTGCTTGCAGCAGTCATATTAGAATCGGTAACGACTCTTATATGGCTTCAAATTACACATTCGAAATTATCTACGATAAACGGTCCGTTAAGCGTGGGTCAAGAAATTTCAGGGTTTATTGGATTATGGCTGGGCTTTATAGGATCGCCGTATTTGGAATCGAGAATTCGAGGGTCCAAAAATTTTATTAGAGACATAGGCCTTTCGGTAAAATGGCAATACGACGTAGTCGTTGGACTAATTGCGGGGGTAGCGTGTCAATTTATTCTTGTAAACGCCTTATACTTTCCTTTTGAACTGATAAGTAAGACTCTGAAGCATTCGTTAAGTCAGCCAGCTCAAAATTTAACTGCGGCTTCTGGCGCAACCGGATTCTATTTCGAAATTTTCTTGGTTGTGGTTATAGCTCCAATAGCCGAGGAGATTTTTTTCAGGGGGTTTTTGCTTAGGGCATTGATGGATTCTTTGAAAAACCGCACCAAATATTATGCTGGCATTTCAATCGTCGTCTCGGGCTTGACATTTGGTTTGGTGCACGGCGAGCTTCTTCAATTTCCCGCATTGGCATTATTTGGAATGGTTTTAGCATTTATTGCATTCAGAACAAACAGAATCGGGACGACTATCTTTGCACATATGGGATTTAATGCAGTAGCTGCTGTTATGCTGATACGGGCGCGATAATGAGCAGGTGGCTTAAGCGGCAGGGCACTAACGGTTTTATTGACCTGTGCATAATGATTGTATCGGTGATCGTGGTTGTGATGATCATGCAACCGAGTTTGATATTTTCAAACTCAATTTTAACGGGAGGGGACTACGGTGGTCACCTTGACATTCCCCATTTTGTGCTAATGCATCTACTCCCGAAAGGTCAAATTACAGGTTGGAGTCCCGATTGGTATAATGGCTGGCCGGTAAATGTCTTTTATTTCCCGCTTCCAAGCCTAATGGTTGCCGTGCTGTCTGTCGTGCTTCCTTATTCTGTCGCTTTTAAGCTAATCATATCTTTAGGGCCGATCCTTCTGCCATTTGCGGTTTGGACCGTCGGCAGGTCTGCTAGGTTGCCTAGCCCCATGCCGTCAATGATGTCGGTTGCAATGGTGTCTTATCTAATTAACCAGTCCTATACAATCGATGGCGGTAATATATTTTCTACTTTGGCAGGCGAATACTCTTTTTCTATTTCGCTACTATTCTGCTTATTCTTTTTTGCCGCTTTAATTCGCTGGTATCGAACCTCCAAGGGAGCTTTCCTATGTGCTGCGTTATTTATTGGCGCAACAATGAGCCACTTATTAGGAGCGCTATTGTGTGTGTTAATAACATTAGTGGCCGTATTCATATTTAACCATCCAAAGACATATGTATCGGTATTTCTAAGGTCATTGTTGGTTGGCGTTATAGCCAGTATCTCGATGGCGTTTTGGGCCTTCCCTTTTTCGCTCAATCTGGCCTATACCACCAACATGGGCTACCAGAAAATAGTTGCATATTATCAATACCTTACGCCGTTTGATTATAGGTGGGTAATTCTATTCTTGTATGTCGGGATATTTTTTGCTCTTTATAACAATAAGAATTACGTTATATGTGTGTTGATGTTGGGGATAACAGGTGCTGGAGCTGCATTTTTTCCACTATACGTCTGCCTGCTTATTGCATCTGCCGTATTTTCGCTGGTACTCTGGTTTAAAAGACCAGTTACCGTTATATTTATGATTATTGGGTTAATATCGGCTCTCGGTTTTAGATTCCTTCCGTTTGATTCCAAACTTTATAATGCCAGGTTATTGCCTACGTATGCATTAAGTATTTACGCTTTGGCAGGCATTGGATTCGGGGAAATAGCAATTGCTTGTGCTAATGGATTTAAGTCTATTATGGGCGATTTTCGGCCCAACCTTTTTATCAAAAAAAGTAATGTTGTCCGTGGTGTTGTCGGAGTTTTGATTGCTCTTTGCAGTTTATTGATTGTCGTCGAAACTACATTCGGGAGTGAAACCCAAGGCACGATACATGTACCTATGATTGGAAATGTATCAAAAAACAATGCCGAAAGTTGGGTTAATTGGAATTTTACGGGCTATCAGGCGAAACCTTCTTATAAGGAATTTGCCACGGTCATTAACACAATGAAAAAAATGGGAAGCGAATATGGATGCGGGAGGGCTTTTTGGGAATATTCGCCGAGTCTGGATCGATTTGGCACTCCGATGGCTTTAATGTTACTTCCCTATTTCACAAATAATTGTATTGATTCCGAGGAGGGGTTATTTTTTGAGTCTTCGGCGACAACACCGTTTCACTTTATAAATCAAGCCGAACTTTCAGAAGTTCCTGATTATGCGATGCAAGGATTAACATATGGGTCAACCGAACAGGATGTGACGATAGGGGTCGAGCACCTGCAGATGATGGGCGTGAGATATCTGATGGTCTCATCGCCGCAGATAAATAGACAGGCTTTAATAAATCCGTCATTGACTCTAATTGATACTATCGGCCCATTTGAGGTACCTCCTGGATTTACTCCGCCAGCGAGCGTTAGGTGGTACGTGTATAAAGTAGCAAAAAGTCAGTTAGTGAGAGCCTTGAAGTACAATCCTGTTGTTTTAGATAAGATTCCTTCCGCCAATCCACCGACTATAGGTTCATGGACTACGGCTGCTCAGAGTTGGTATTTAGATCCTGCCGACTGGAGAATAGAGGTCGCAGCATCGGGTCCAAATGCATGGAAGAAGATCTCTGCGTATAAAGGTGAATTGTCGCCAACACGTGGAGTCGATTTGACGTCGCTTAGGGAGCCTAGGTTAGCACCAATAAAAATTACAAATATTTCGACTTCATTAAGTTCAATTAGTTTTAATGTGAACAAAATAGGGGTTCCTGTAGAAGTGAAGATATCCTATTTCCCCAACTGGCAGGCAACAAATGCTGTAGGGCCGTATAGAATTTTTCCGAACCAAATGGTAGTGATACCTACCTCTAAGCATGTAACTTTGTTTTTTGGTCCAAAACCTATCGACTGGATTGAGTACTTTTTATCGGGTTTAGGGCTGGTTGGATTAATATTGATTATTAAGTTATCGCCTAAAAATAGAAAGTATTATGGCAGTAATTTAGATTTATTTGAAAGAGGTGCCGCAGTGTCCCAATCGATTGATGAAGCATTCGATAAAATTTTTAAAGCTTACGATGTTCGAGGTCTTTGCCCGGAAGATCTGGATGAAACTATGGCAAGAGCTATTGGATATGGATTTGCCAAGGTCGTATCTTCTGACACCATCGTCGTGGCCAAAGACATGAGACCTACGGGCAATAAGCTCATAGAGGCCTTTTGCGAGGGAGTTACCTCAATTGGAGTTACGGTTATCGATATAGGCTTAGCTTCAACCGACATGCTGTACTTTGCATCGGGGTATTTTGACGTGCCCGGTGCTATGTTTACTGCATCTCATAATCCCGCTCAATACAACGGTATTAAAATGTGCGGACCTAAAGCCTCTCCAATAGGCGAAGAAACGGGTTTGCTTGAAATTAAAGTATTGGCAAAAGACGTTTTAAAAGAAGATTTAGTTCTAGAAGGCGACATTGATCTTATTGTGGAGTCCGATTTATTGGATGAATTTGTCAAACACGTCAGAAGTTTCATAAGTGTAACTGACTTTGGCGGAATGAAGGTAGTGGCAGATACCGCAAACGGTATGGGTGGCTTGATTGTTCCCGCAGCATTCCAAGGCATGGGTGTAGAGCTTGAAATTCTTTATCCCGAGCTTGATGGCACATTTCCGAACCATCCCGCAGATCCGATACAGGAAGAGAATCAAAGAGATTTGATTGACAAAGTATTAGAGACCAAAGCTGACGTAGGATTGGCATTTGACGGTGACGCCGATAGGGTATTTCTGGTAGATGACTTAGGCCAGCCGCTGTCGGGGTCAATTACTACGGCTTTAGTTGCCGATTCAATGCTTAAAAAATATCCAGGTGCAACTATTTTGCACAACTTAATCTGTTCTAAGGTTGTTCCTGAGACTATTTTGTCAAATGGAGGTCGTGCAGTTCGAACCAGAGTGGGTCATTCGTTTATCAAAAAAACAATGGCCGAAACTAATGCAGTATTTGGCGGAGAACATTCGGGCCACTACTACTTTAAAGATAACTACAGAGCCGATTCAGGTTTGATCGCCGCATTTATTATTGCCGAGCTAATATTGTTGTCCAATAAAAAACTGTCAGAGCTTCGTAAACCCTTTGAGAAATATTTTGCTTCTGGAGAAAGAAACGTAACCGTTAAAGATACGGTTCAAATTTTAGACGGCATAGAGAATTACTTTGCAAAATCAACTGTTTTAATCGACCGCCTTGATGGAATAACATTAGATTTTGATTCTTGGTGGGTAAATATCAGGCCATCCAATACGGAACCGTTGCTTAGGATAAATCTGGAAGCAGACACCTACGACAATATGATGAAAAATCTTGAAGATATTTTAAAGATCATTGAGGACTTGGAATCTTTAACTACAGATAAGACCGATAAGGCTTAATTCTTGTAGATGTAATATAGACGATAAAAGATCACCGGTAAAAGTGCGCAAGTATACTTTGTTAAAATTAACCGTGGCACTTGTTTACAATTAGTTTTGTAAACAGTCTCGCTTGTTGAAGATTGCAATAACTCTTAATTCAACTTAGAAACGACGAAATAACTAATGAAAATACTAAGACTACATAGTTGTGGTCCCACAAGATGACAGGAGAAATGAGATGGCTCAAATTGACAGTGAATTTTTAAGTTTGTTAGCTTGCCCAGAAGACAAGGGCCCGCTTTATTATATTGAGAGCGAAGAGATTTTTTATAACCCGAGACTCAGGCGTATATATCCGATTAAGGAAAATATACCGGTACTTTTGGTATCTGAGTCTGTTGCAGCTAGCACAGAGGAAGACCTCAGAATTCAAACTCTGATCAAAGATAACAATATTAAACCAACGTTTGAACCGGACAATCGGTGAGAACTATTTTAAAGAATATTACTATTAAGGACTAAAAACTTTGTTGGATACGTGTAACATGTTGCAGGCAGCACTTGACTTGCCTGATCAAATGAACCAAGCAAAAAATGCTTATAAACCCCTGAAATTAATCAATCACGATAACATTGAAAACGTTGTCATCTTTGGAATGGGAGGGAGTTCTATCGCCGGGGACATTGCCGCCAGTTTTGCGAGTCAGTTGTCACCAGTGCCTGTCACCGTGGTCAAGTCATATGAAATGCCAGCTTTCGTGGGTACAAGCAGTCTAGTAATTTCAATTTCTTTTTCCGGCAACACCGAAGAAACCGTCACCTCATCAGAAGAGTGCTATGAAGCAGGGGCGTCTATGGTTGCTATCAGTTCTGGCGGTGCTCTGGAAAAGCTAGCTTCTGAATGGCAAATTGAGCACATAAAGTTACCAAATTCTATTCCTCAGCCGCGAGCAGCAATCGGAGCTATGACTGTTCCCGTATTGAAAATTCTAGAGCAGGTCGGCCTGTTACCCGGTGCCGACAGCTGGATTGATACAACTATAAAACATCTGGGAAAGAATAAAAATCTATACGAGTCAAAATTGGTAAACGATGTATCTAATTCTCTGGTAAACACGATACCTTTGATCTATTCATCGGCTGGAATGGGACAGGTTGCTGTAGACAGATTAAAGAAACAGATAAACGAAAATGTCAAGGCACCTGCTTTTGTCAACGTTTACCCAGAACTGTGCCACAATGAACTTGCAGGCTGGGGAATAATGGGCGATGTTACGAGGCAGGTACTTTCGTTAGTACAAATCAAGTTTGACAATATTCACCCGCAGATGAATAGAAGGATGCAATGGGTCAAAGAGGTACTAAACGAACAAGTCCGAGAAGTGGTGGAACTTAATGCGCAAGGTGACTGTGATCTATGCCAATTGTTCGATATTATTTTTAAGGCGGATTTAATTTCAATTAAAATGGCCGAAATTATAGGAGTGGATCCGGGACCGATACCCGTTCTAAATGACCTTAAGGAATTTCTTAAAAGTTAGATCTAATCGTTTTGCAAGTGACTAATTCTTGCAAGTGCCTAATTCATTCATGCAACAACATGTAGATAAATTATCCGATAAATCCTTTTGGAAGGTTATAGGTCAATTATTATCTACAAACCGAAAATCATTGGTATCTAATATGCAACGTGTGGTAATCGTTGAGTTCAAAAATAATTGTTTGTTTTGTAGAAATTAAATTAATTAGAACAGATCAATTGTGCTTTAATACTTGCAGGTCAACTCAAAAAATTACATTAAAGCTGGCTCGCACTACAAAATAACCCGAATTAAACAGACGGTCCTATTATTAACGATCCGTTATGCCCACCGAAACCAAATGAGTTTGAAATAATATTACCAGGAGTAAACTCCCTGGGTTCGTCTTTCACGACGTCCATATCAAATTCGGGATCAAGTTGCTTTAGTCCGATTGTGGGGGGTATAATTCTTTTTTGGTTAGTCAATATACATGCCACGGCCTCTATGGCTCCAGCGGCTCCCAGTGCATGACCAATTGCACCTTTAATTGAAGTGACTGGAGGTCTATTGGATGAAAATAGTTTAGATACAGCTTCAGCTTCGGCTGCATCATTTAAGGGAGTAGAAGTACCGTGAGCATTTATGTGAACAATGTCTTGCGGTGAGAGATTGGCATCATCTAAGGCGAGTTGCATGCAAGTTAGTGCCCCTATTCCATTTGGAGCAGGTGCTGTAATGTGGTGGGCATCAGCGGATGACGCAGCACCCATGATAATTCCTAGAATTGTCGCACCACGTTTTTTAGCATGCTCTATATCCTCTAGAATCAATGTAGCCGCACCTTCGGCAATTATAAACCCGTCTCTGTGAGCATCAAATGGCATTGACACGTCTGTTGTTGATAAAGCTGTCATATTTCGGAATGCCGCTATTCCAGTCGCTGTTAAAGGAGCTTCGGCACCGCCAGCAACCATTACGTCACATCTTCCAGTGGCGACAAGTCTGGCTGCATTTCCAATTGAGTGAGTACTCGAAGCACACGCGGTAATTACGGCTTCACAGGGACCCTGAAATTTGTATCGCATTGAGATGTTGGCCGATGCAGCATTTGACATCATCATAGGCACCAAAAACGGAGAAACCCTTTTTGCGCCTTTGTTCAGTTGAACTTCAATCTGCCCTTCCAATGTTTCCAAGCCTCCGACACCCGTAGCTATCATGACTCCAATGCGCTCAGGGTTGATGTCTGAAACCATCGTTTCATCCGCATTGATTATGCCGGATTGTAAAAGGGCTTCATGGGTGGCAAAGGTTGAAAACTGTGTAAATCTGTCAACTCTTCTGAGCTCTTTGGGCTCAAATAAGCTGCTGGCATCAAAGTCTATTACTCGTCTCGGTGCTTCCAGGTTTGTCGGGTTTAAAAGACCATTAAAAAAGTTATCGGCACCTATGCCGCAACTTGAAACTACTCCGATACCAGTAACGGCAACTACTCTTGCGGTGCCATCTGGATTTACCTTTTCTACTCTTCGGTCTACTACTCGCATTTATGCGCTGATCTTAGCGAATACTAAGTCAAATGCTTGTCCAATGGTTTCAACCCCGTCAAGCTCTTCTTCGTCAACTTCAATCTCGAATTCTTCTTCTAGGGCCATAACTAATTCGGTTAAATCTAAGCTGTCGGCATCTAGATCGTCGCCAAATTTTGCCTCAACGGTGATTTTGTCGGGCTCAACTTGTAAAATTTCTACGGCACACGACTTAAACTTATCGAAAGCGTCTTGTTTGTCCATTATTTAAATAATCCTTTCTTAAAATTACTTTTATATTCTACTTTATACGATTTGATCGGTTTGATAATTCAGTACAATTTTCAATCAAATTTATGTATCGGAATGCAAGGTTAATCTTCGATGGCATTTAACCTCGTTGATCCATTTTGTAACTTATTGCACCGGTTTGCCTGAACTGTTTTCTTCAGTGCTATTTGATTGCCTAATTTTCAATTGTGCTTTATATCCTAGACAGGTCAATAGACATACAGCACAAGCAATACGCCATGTTAACGTCTACTTTATTTGTTGCGATCCGTTATATCTAAGTTCGTAACGATCCAGTGAATTGGATTCATTTCTTTATGTTCTCATCAAAAGAAGATTGGAATTAATTAATCCTGTTCTTTCAATCCTTCCGGCTGGATGGCGCTTCTGAGTCAAGCAGTTTTTGTATTTTTTCAATTAACTCCCGGGCATCGTTGGTATTTAATTCAACTGCGACTCGATTTCCGTAGGATTTATTTGCATCGATAAAATCAATGTTTAGGGTGTGACTATATGGAGCATCGAATGGGTGATCAAGATAAATATTTGCCTGAGATAACTTGGTCCAAGCTGAATTTGCTTTCATACTCCCTGACAGCGTTACTATTTCGGTTTTGTAACTGCACATTATTTGTACTTCCTATCTACATTTATTTACTTATAAATCATCAAATCTTCAAGACGTCTTAAGGCGCGGCAGCATTAATATTGTACACAGATATATTTAAATAAGTTGGTCTCGCTTGGCGTAAACGTTAAAAAATTCGACATTTAAAGCTCCGTTCTATTTTAAAGTACGATCAAAAAATTCGAATATTTTCCGCCAGCCGTCTATGGCAGCTTCAGGCCTGTAACTGACCCTGTCGGTTGCAAAAAATGCGTGACCCGCATTATCATAACTGTGAAATTCGTAGGTCTTCGAGTATTTTTTGAGTTCGGCTTCTATCTCAGCAACATGTTCTTGTGAGGGATTTGCATCTTCTTTTCCAAAAAGACCAAGTATTGGGCATGAAATGTTTTGCGTTTGATCGATAATAGGTTTCATGTGTTTTAGAGAAAAATTGGGAGGAAGTTGCCCTGTTACCAAACCGGGATAGCAGGGAACCGCAGCGTTTATGTCTAAATTGCATGCAGCCAGATACGCTTGTCTTCCGCCAGAGCAATATCCGATTACTGCGACTTTACCGTTTGATTGCGGTTGATTTCTGAGATACTCAATTGCACCTTTGCAATCTCCTAAGTAACGTTCATCTGGAACGCCTCCGATTGCTCTGGCCGCTGCTGCTGCATCGTCTGGAGCCAAATCAGGTCCTTCCCGGTGATGAAGGTTGGGGCAAATGGCTGTATATCCGTAAGTTGCGAATTTTCGGGTGATCTCCTTGGATCCCTCATCCCAACCAGGCATGTGGTGATTAACAACGACACTGCCGTTCATTGTTTCATTAAGCGGTGTGGCAATGTAGGCGTTAATCCAGTCTCCGTTGTGACCTTGTATTGATATGGTCTTTGCCAAAATAGGTTGATTCATTTAAGTTCCTTTATTGTGGTCAGGATAAATTGTAATATTAACTTATATTAGTTGATTGATTGCATCAAGTTTGTGGCAGCAATGCGGTAGAATTGCTAATTTACCCAGAAACTTAATAAGTTTTCGAATTACATGTCAGTAGCATTCGTTTAACGCGCAAGTTTAAGATAATGTAGAGTTTAAAGTTATTTTAATATCCCATCGAAAGGCCGCCGTCCACCGATATTAGTGCTCCATTGACATAAGAACCCTTTGATGACACCAAAAAAGATATTACCTCGGCTACTTCAGCTGGTTGCCCAATTCTTCCCAGCGGTATTAGCGATTTCATGTCATCAATTCGCTTCTCGCCGGCAGAACGCAGCATGTCCGTGTCGATGGCACCAGGGGCAATGACATTTGCAGTAATATTCCGATTTGAAACTTCACGCGCTATAGATCTTGCCATACCCAACATTGCAGATTTTGAAGCACTGTAGCTAACTTGTCCGGGTGACCCCATAAACCCCACAACTGACGATACAAAGACTATTCTGCCGAATCGCGATTTAATCATTGCAGGAATAGCTCTTCTAACGGTCATGTATGCGGAATTGAGGTTAGAATCGATAACTTTTTTGAAGTCTTCATCCTTATGTCTTAAAATCAGTTGATCCTTTGTTATACCCGCACAACAAACAACGTTAAGGATTTGTCCAAAGTTTTCTTTAACATTAGCAAATAACGAGTCCAACTGATTGCCGTCTGTTACGTCACATTTTAGGGCGACTACGTTGGCCGAATTAAATACATCATCTTTGGGTTCGGTCGAATTAAAAGTCGATACGACAGTGTTGCCTAAATTTGCAGACAACAGCTTCACGGTTTCAAGGCCGATACCTCTGTTCCCGCCTGTCACTAAAATAATATTATTTGATTCGTCCATAATGTTTATTGCCACCTTACTAAAGCGCTGCCCCAGGTCATACCCGCACCGAATCCTGTCATTAGAATTAAGGATCCTGGTTTCAAGGAATTTGATTCTATAGAATCAATCAAAGCAAGTGGAACTGACGCAGATGATGTATTGCCCGTACGTTCAATGACTGATGCACATTTTTGGGCGGGGATGCCAAGGCGTTCGCTTAAAGCATCCATTATCCTTCTGTTTGCCTGATGGGGTACTAACAGATCGATGTCGGCCATTGAATATCCCGCTTCTTCTACCACTTTGTTGGTACTTTTTTCTGCAGCTCTGATAGCACGCTTGAAGACTTCTTTCCCGTTCATTTTAAGGTATCCGCCTAAATCGCAATATAATATGTCCTCTAAGTTTCCATCAACCTGAAGATCATACCCTAAAAGGCAATCCCCTTCGTTTGACGGGGCGATTACCAAGGCGCCGGCACCGTCGGCCAATAGAATTGCAGTTGAGCGATCTGTCATGTCGGTTATTTTTGACAATGTGTCGGCACCTACTACGACAATAGGTTGATTTAGAGATTTGACCATTTGATGCGCAACCACAAAAGAATAGATAAAACCGGCACACGCTGCATTTATGTCAAAAGCAAATCCGCTGATCCCAAGATTTTTATGAATCAACGCTGATGTGCCTGGGGTTGTCTTGTCTGGAGTCGTGGTTGCCAATATAAGCCCACCGTAGGAATCTAAATCGAGATCGGCAGTTTTTAAAGCTTTAATCGTCGCTGCTGTCGCAAGCGATTCCGTAGTTCCACCCAACCGTCTTTCTCGAATACCGGTCCTTTCAACGATCCAATCGTTATTGGTGTCTAGAATCTTTTCTAAATCGAAATTTGTTACTATTTTTTCTGGCAGGCTGGTTCCCCATCCTGCAATTGAAGTTCCTGTCATATTGTTTCTTTCTGATTCGCGGTCATCGTCCATTTACGTCGGCGTAACCTATAAGAGTTATCGGCGGATATCTATGCTTATAGCGTTGCTTAAAGTTTAACGGTAATATTTTATAGAACCCCTGGTCTATATTTTCAAAAAAAACGAATAATCTTAATTTCAGTCTGAAGTTAACATCCAAAATAGTGGCTCACCTCTCTCAACTCTGTGAAGCGGTATTGCCAAGAGTCCCTTTAAGGTGCCTTTAAATGGGGAAAGCACTGGAGTGTCGTCGATTGAACCGATTTGGTCTCCAACCTGAATTTTCACTATATTTTTTAATATTTTTTCAAACGGCATATTTGGGTTTTTGTTGTCAAACTCAAAATAGTCGCTTCCGCGGAATAGACCCGATGCAGGGGATAATATAACCCTCATTTTTGTATGTAAAGCCTCGCCTAAGACTTCATTTTTATGAGAATCTTCAAAAACCTCAATAGACGAGCTTGTTAAATGGAGTAGTTTGTCAAGGTCGTCTGGAGACTCGATTGAAATTGCGGAAACAGCTTTTAAACATGGTTCACGTTTAGCCAAACCTGACAAAACGCTACCCGGTCCGAGCTCGACAAGAGAAGTTATGTTCATGTCAGACAATGTCTCCATGGTTTGGCGCCACCTAACTTTTGATGTAATTTGTGCGGATTCCAGCATGAAAAAGTCATGGCCACTAGTGTGAGGTCGTGCATCGACATTAGTGATTACGGGTATTTCGGCATCTCTAAATTCCACCGAGCCCAAAGACTCAATTAGAGGTATTTTCGCCGGTAGCATCAATCTAGAGTGGAAGGCACCACCCACCTGAAGTTTGATAGCTTTTTTCGCGCCTAAACGCTTTAAATGCTGAATCGCCGCATCGAGTTCATCCTCGGGACCAGATATCACAATTTGACTCGAAGAATTGTCATTTGCCACGACACAATCTAATCCAGCCAACGAACAGGCTATTTCTGCGGTCGTAAGGTCAATTCCTAAAACTGCAGCCATAGACCCTTTGACGGCGTCTGTAGCTTGTTTCATGGCATTGCCTCTGACGTCAACTAGTTTTAGTCCGTCCTCAAAAGAAATCGCCCCGCTAGCAACCAAGGCAGTATATTCTCCTAGGCTGTGTCCAGCGACCGCTATGGGAGCAAAACCCATCCTCTCTGCGGCATCAAGAACGATTAATGACTGCAAAAAAGTGGCCATCTGAGCATTTTCCGTACTGGTAAGCTCTTCGATGGGAGCCTTGATAAGCAGATATTCAAAATCACGTTTTAGAACCTCGGAAGCTTCTCTAACGAGATCAAAGGCAGGGTGGGATATCCATGCGGCACCCATTCCAGATTTTTGGGAACCTTGTCCCGGAAATACGAATGCAATCATTGTTTGTGTCCAATCTTTAAGTAAATAAATCCCTTATCTTTATTTTCAGCAAAATTAGTATCGGGGGTAAAATGAAATTGTTTTGGCGAATAATTCGAATCTAAATTTGTCATTGCTTCACATCTGATGTCAATTAAATTCGACCAGCCCATTTCAAAGATGACCCCCTTTTGAGACATTTCTAAAATTACGTAGTTGCGATATCATTTTAACGACATCCCCCAAAGAAATATATTTTGCGACTTTTGGCATAAGCTTAGTTTTAATATCGGTTTTGAATATTCGTGCGATATTAAGTGCCCGGGGCGGGACTCGAACCCGCACATCTGTAAGGATAACGGATTTTGAGTCCGCCGCGTATACCAATTTCGCCACCCGGGCAACTGTTCTAGTTGTAAATGTTTTGGGTTGAAACCTGTGCTCATTTAAAGTTTAATATATATTTCAAGAGTATTTTTAAAATAGTTTTTGGCTTTAACCCTTGGCGTTGACGTTCGCGTCATCTTGTTAATGCTCCAATTTAATTGATATTTCAACGTGTCACTCAATGTAGATATTTCTTAAGTTATCACACAATATAACTTATTCCATATATCGATGAAGCTGAAAATTATTTATTAAATTAATAGCAATCTTGCCAAAGCAACCGTGAAAAACCCATAAAAATAATTTGTTTCGGAATTCATGTATTAAGCATACATAGTGTTGAAATAGATTAGGGGGGGTTAAGTTGAATCAACTACGAAATCCAAAACTAAAAGTCTTAAAGCGGCCATTGCTTTGATGATTCTCAAGTGGATCGAACATAAATAATAAGCACACTATGTTTTCAAATCGTTTTAAACTCTTTTTGCTTGGCTTTTTTGCTGAAGTGAATTAGTGAATTGACGATTTCACTACATGTAGCAAACGTAGACTCTGTGTCGGAACCGCTATCGGTTTCTGGCGTGGATTTTTGTTAAGGGTGTAAAGCGGGCTGAGAGTTTGAATAAATTAAGCTAACATTTTATAACTATTGGTTTTTTGAGAATCTTAAATACATAAATACAATTGACATATTCTGAGTTAAAGTCTCGTTCTAAATCGCAAAAAAGGAGTAAACAACCCTTAAGCATTATTGAAGTCGCCGAAGCGGCTTTGCTCGGCGATCTCGCACTTGGTTTACAGCTGATCGGCTGGTTTATTTCCATCGGAGCGCTCATCCAATGGTTTTCGGTCGTACCGTTTGCATTGATAACAGTACGACATAGAAAACGAGCTACCTATTTTGCGACTGCATCGACTATCGGAATATCGGTTTTAATTGGCGGGGCTACGTTGGGTTTGCAGGTATTTTTAGCTGGAGTTCTTGGGGTTGCCGTCGGAGAGGCTTTTGTAAAAAATCGAAATTTTATTTATACGGCTTTCATCACAATCGTAAAAGGAGCAATTCCTGCAGCGGTAGTAGGGGAATTATTGCTCATTATTTTTTCAAAAGCACGGACATTAACCATAAATCAAATAAAAGTGGTATGGGACGGCATCGGAAATATATTGAAGGGGATGGGAAAATATCTTAAAAGTCATCCATACGTATCCAAAAAAAGTTCTCCAAATGCATTTGATCAACTGGTACATAAGATGGGGAGCGGACTATATCGATTCTCAATCTCCTTTGAACATCTGATCAAATGGATAACTAGTCACTGGTATTTATTGTTTCCTCTATCGATTATTTTATCGATGTTAATCGTTTCTATAGCAATGGACATTATCAGCAGACCGCTTTTAAAATTAATCCTTAAAAATTTAAGACAGCCAGCAGTTGAATTTAGAGCGGACGAAGAGTTTGACATTAGTTTTGAAAATTCTTTAATTCAGGGACGAAACGGTAAATCTGAATTTGTAGATGAATCGATTACAAGATGGACCAATGATGAACAAGTCGTTGCACCGTTGCCCGTTAAATTGGAAAATGTTAGCTTCAGCTATAAAAACAGCGCGCGACCGACGATTGATCAAATCAATATCGATATCTCCAAGAAAGAATTCGTTGGTGTTGTAGGTCAAAACGGGTCAGGGAAATCTACCATTGGCAAAGTATTAATCGGTATGAAGCCCGATAGTGGAACCGTTCAGAGAAATGGGAAAGTGGGTCTCGGTCAGATAGCTGGAACATCGGTGATTTTTCAAAGGCCTGAATCACAGGTTCTCGGGTCTATGGTTGAAGACGATGTTGTATGGGGTCTTAGCGAAAAGACGGCTACCGAAGTAGATGTTGACAAAATCTTAGCTGAGGTAGGCCTTGAAGGATTCGGCAAGCGAGAAACATCCCAGCTATCTGGCGGTGAGTTGCAAAGACTGGCAATTGCGTCTGCTCTTGCTAGGAAACCAGCCTTGTTAATCTCGGACGAATCAACTGCTTTGCTTGATCCTTCTGGGCGGGAAAGAGTCTTGTCTTTGTTAAAGAAGATAGCCGAAGACGGAGCTGGTGTAGTTCATATTTCTCACATACTAAATGAATTGTATTCGATGAACAAAATTTATTTAATTGAGAACGGGAAAATAAAAGGGACCTTTAAAGGCTTTGAAGCCGAGCAATACCGGCAATACTTGGATTCTTATGTAAACACCGATTCTACGACGGATCAATTGTTTCAAAGCGATCGGCATAATAGCGAAGATGACAATGAAGCTGAAGCGGGACAGATCGTGAATGACTTTCAAAGCAATGGCGAAAAGATCAGCTCGGTATCGGCATTTGAACGATTGCTGGCCATCTCAACCGATTTTTATAGTTCGGTTACCGAAGACTATGCTAATTCTACAATAGAAAGAAAAACCGCAAAACTTAATTCCGTTCCGTTGGTCATTTTAGAAAATCTAGGTCACATATATCTGGCTAAAACTCCCTGGGAAAATAGAGCTTTGAAAGATATTAATTTGGCAGTCTATTCCGGCGAGTCAATAATGATTGTAGGAGAAAATGGTTCGGGGAAAACAACGCTTTCATGGGTATTGGCGGGGTTGATAGAGCCGAGTGAAGGGACGATAAGCTGGCAGGCTCAAGATAGGGATAATCTAATCTCGAGCGATGACCCGTCTAACGACGCTTTGGCTAGTACCTCAGATATTGGTAGTAAAAATTTATCTTTTGAGTACTTGTCTCAAACGAGATCCAGAGAGAACATCTATATTAATAACAATAAAGATAAAGAATTTAAAAAGTCGCAAAATCGCAGTAGATCAACTGCAAGTGATGTGACGTCGGCAATAGTTTTTCAGCATGCCGCGTTTCAACTAACCGAACGCGACGTAAAAAACAGCGTTAGACCGATTATTACCCTAAAGGACATGACCTCAGATGATTTGGTAAGTGCGTGTTTGGCTGCGGTAGGCTTTCCTAACTCCAATATGCTAACACGTTCAATCTATGAACTGTCGGGCGGGGAACTAAAAAGAGTCGCCATTGCATCGGTCTTGGCGCTCATGCCTAAGGTAGTAATTTTTGATGAACCGCTTGCCGGTTTGGACTATAGTTCAAAGCTTAAAGTCAGGGATATTATCAAATCGTTATCTAATATGGGAATGGCGACAATCGTTGTTTCACATGACTATGAAGATATAATACCTGTTTGCAATAGGGTTATCGGACTAAATCAAGGCAGAGTGATATTTGACGGAGATCCAGAATCTTGGGAAAACCAAAAGGAACAAGAAAATGGGAAATAAGTCGAAACAGAAGCAGTCCAAGCAGGCCAAACAAATCGTAATTTTTCGATTCGTAGACAAAAACTCTCCGATACATTCGTTGTGGGCTGGAACTAAAATAATTAGTCTTATCGTACTCACTGTTGCCATTACGTTAATGATAAGTTGGCAAGCTTTGATTGTCTTCGGAATATTCCTAGGGATAGTTTGGATAATATCTGGAGTGCCCGTGGGGGCACTGCCCAGATTGCCTAGGTGGTTAATTTATTTGATTATTTTTTCTGGAATATTAACCGGGATTACCTCTGATGCTACCAAACCCATTATTCACATTGGCGCTGCTCAAATTAAAATCGGGGGATTGATAACATTTGCGGAATTTTTGATGTTCTCCTTGGAGATTATTCTGTGTTTATTGATTTTAAGTTGGACTACTAAGCTCGGAGAGGTTGCAGATGCTATATCTACTTTAGGGAAACCTTTTAGACGCTTGGGGCTACCTGTCACTGAGTATGTCAATGTCTTTGCACTGTCCCTTAGGGGAATTCCTTTAATACTTGAAGAGCTGCGACTTTTAGCGGCAGCTGAAAAGCAGAGGCGAATGCATAAGCCTGCTTTTGAAACTGCAATTACGGTAAGAGAAATTTTTCAAGAAGGCGCTAACTTATTGTCGGCGGCAATTTCTTCGGCTGTTCGAAGAGCGGCTGAGATGAGTGAAGCAATGCAGGCCAGAGGTGGATATAGTGAAGTGGTGGGTGTTAGAAAACATACCTCGAAAAAGGATTTCTTTGCGTTTGTTCTAGTTGCTTGTGTATGTTTAATTTTGTTGGTGACTTTATTTATATAGTCGATTGACTCGTTATGAAAGGTTCTAATTGTGAGTAACGAAAAGATGTTTAATTTTATTGAGAATGTATCAATAAAAATTGACACTATAAAACTTAAGAAAATCAATTCCAAACTTTTAAGATCTATTGCAGTAAAAGATGGAGCAATTATATATTCGAATCGCCCGATTTTGTTCGTCGAGGTGCATTCGGATGATCTTGTCGGCTACGGAGAGTGTGCGGCTCTTGAATTGCCTTATTATACGAGTGAATATTGCGACCAATCTCTATTGGTCATTGAGAATGTATTGGTTCCGTTAATAAAAAATAAAATGGGTTCTCAAATAAATTTGGCTGAATTATCGGATTTGTTCAGAATGGTCCAGGGACACAATATGGCAAAAGCTGCCTTGGAGATGGCCTTTATCGATTTGGCTCTTAAAATCTCAGAGACAACTTTAGAATCGTTGCTAGACGTCAAAACAAACCCAGTACCTTTTGGGGCAGTAACGGACGGAACGAATTCGATAGAACAATCGGTCAACGATATTGCGAATTTAACGAGTTTGGGTTATAGCAGAGTTAAAGTTAAGATGAACCCCAAAGTGAGTCCCGGTTATTTTAGAAGTCTGAGAAGTGAATTCCCCGACCTCGAAATGTTTGTAGACGCAAATGGGACTTTTACTAACTTTAAAGAAGCTCTTGAGTATTTCAAAGCTATCGAAGAGTGTGATTTGAGTATGATTGAACAACCCTTTGAAAGAGACGAACTTCTGGCAAACACAAGATTGGGAGGACTAGTCGCTCCTCCGATCTGCTTGGATGAACCCATGGTATCAGCATCTGCTGGTAAGAACCTAATTGAAATAGGAGCTTGTGATATTCCTTGCGTTAAAGTGGGTCGGATGGGAGGAATTTTGCAGGTGCTTGAATTTCACGATATTTTGGAAGAAGTTGGCGTTACTGGATATATTGGCGGGAATTTTTCATCGGATTTGGGTAAGTGGGTTGACTTGGTTTTGGCATCGCTTAGTCAATTTCGGTTAATTCCTGATTTGACTTTAAAGAATTCGGGACTGGATATTGATTTGTGCGAGCAACCAAAGATCGTAGAATTGAAGGCAAATCAGCTAGGATTTGAAATTGAATCGACGGACTTTGGTCTGGGAAAAGATTTTAAGTTAAATTACATAGACGAAGAAAAGGTAGCCGCTAGCGTCGCAATTGATTTTAGGTAGTTTAAATTTGTTGTGAGACTCGAAACCGCGCAGTAACATCTATTTCCTCGTATATACGTATATAGTGCGGTCGGAGTTGATTTTACAATCAAAATGGTTAAAATTAATATGTGAAATTGTTTTCCAACGAAAAGAAGCTTCTTGCAACACAACGGACGTTGGAGCAGAAACGCGAAGAATTTCGAATTACTAATGAGCAGATTGTTGCGCTGGAGGAGGAACTAGACCGATCCAGAATTGATGCGATGGTATCTGAAACTCCTTTGGCCGAGCGGATATGGCATGAGCACCAACGCCATATGGATGCCTACCTAAAAGATAAACATGTGTTGGAGTTGCAAATTGACGAACTAGAAAGGCGCTGCAACGATTTGCGAAATTTAAATTTCCAGTCTTGAACGGTAGTAAAATTAATAATTCAATGTCAAAAGATAGTTATTTAAAAGAAGATATCAAAGTTGTAATTGCTGAAGACGAAGCCATCGTTAGGCTTGATTTGAAAGAAATATTGACCGAGCGGGGTCTGACGGTAGTTGGTGAAGCTTCCAGAGGAGATGAGGCCATAGAGCTGGTCAAAAAATATAGCCCGGATTTAGTCATTTTGGACATTAAGATGCCTGGCGTGGACGGGATAAAAGCTGCAGAAGAGATTAGCACTTTTGAACGCAAACCCGCAATTCTGTTTTTAACAGCATTTTCTCAAAGAGACTTAATAGAAAGAGCAAGAGATGCCGGAGCAATGGCGTATTTGATTAAGCCGTTTCAGGAGAATGAATTGTTGCCAGCGATAGAAATTGCTCTGGCGAGACACGAAGAGGTTACAGCAGCCGAGTCTTACATAGATTCATTAAATGATGAAAAAGCAAAGCTTGAAGCCAAAATAGAATTTAGAAAATTATTGGATCGAGCCAAAGGGAAGCTTATGGACAATTTCGATATGGGTGAAGCTGAAGCTTTTCGATTTATTCAAAAGACTGCAATGGACAAGAGAATTCAAATGCTTGCTGTATGTCAAGATATAATTTCGGGGGAGTTTCGACCAACTTAAGCCCAATTAGCAAATTCATTAACAAGTCGATTTCATTCAAGAACAGTAATGTTTAAAATATTTTGGTTTTGAATATGTCTTCTGATTGTTCTGTGAATTATGGTCAGCCAAGTTAGATTACCCAGAGCTGCTCGGCAATTTTTGAATTTATGATGTTGATGCCTTTGATGGTCTGAACTGTTAACAATTGGCTCGTGTCGTCGTCAGATTTAGTTTTTGATTTAAGCAAAATATTTTTACTGGGCGTAATTCCCCAGTTGTACAGTAAATTCAAGGTTTGGGTATCGGACTCTAAAATTTCGCCAATTCTGGACAATTTATAAGTTTTGTGTTCCTGGCCGTGAATAAGCCGAAATTCGGCAGTGTTCCTTTTTCCCTGAAGCCCAGGTATTGGATTCCCATGCGGACACGTTGAAGGGGTGCCAGTTATTTCAATGATTTTTTGCTCCACGCGATCTGAAATTACATGTTCGAGCAACCCCGCTTCTTCATGCACGAGATACCATTCGATTCCCAAGATATCCGTTAGCAATCTTTCTGCCAACCGATGCTTCCTTACTACTGACTGTGCTCTTTTCAGACCCTGTTCGGTTAGTATTATTGTTCGGCCCGACTTGGTGATGTCGCCATCTTGAATCAATTTTTTTACAACTGCAGATACAGTTGGCGCAGAATGCCTTAGTCTCTCGGCTAGTCTCGCTTGAATTATAATTTCCCCGTCTTCACTTAAATCGTACAGGGTTTCGAGATATTGCTCAACTGATGGATGAAAGCCGATTGGCATATAAACAATAATAGTGGATCTTTTAAAATCATTAATTGTGGTTTATTAAATTTCTTAAAGCTGTGAAGTCGAAGCAAAAAAATATATAGTAATAATTTGCCCTCAGCAATGCAATAGCATTGGATAGATGAATGTTGTAGCAATAGATGGTAATTCGATGTTATTTAGGGCATTTTTTGCCTTTTCGAGATCTGGTTTAACGAATTACGAAGGCATCGAGACTGGCGCCGTTCATGGTTTCGTTAATATGCTGACCACCGTAATAGAAGGCTATTCCCCCGATCAGGTTGTGGTAGCTTTTGATTTACCCGAAGATACGTTCAGACATGCATTAATACAAGATTATAAAGGCGGGCGTCCAGAAACCCCCGAATCTTTAATAGTTCAGTTGCTTTTGGTCAAACAATTTCTGGAATTACTCGAAATACCCATTTTTGAACTTCCCGGTTTCGAAGCTGACGATATTTTGGCAACGGTAAGTGAGTTGGTAAAACTCAAGAATGGTAAAACAATTTTAGTTTCCGGAGACAGAGACATTTTTCAATTAGTTGAGGACCCCAGCGTTCGTCTTTTGTATCCGATTAAAGGTTTAAGTCAAACATCATTGTTTGATGAAAAAGCCATTTACGATAAAACGGGCGTATGGCCTCGTGATTATCCTATGTATGCTACCTTACGGGGAGATCCCTCTGACAATTTACCGGGAGTTCGTAAGGTAGGTGAAAAAACTGCGGCTTTATTAACTAACGAATACGGTAGCCTTGATGCAATTTATAATAATCTTGATAAATTAAGGCCTGCAATTGCTGAGTCGTTTGTGGAGGCAAAGGCAAGAATCTATCAAATTTTTGAAATTGTCCATCTTAGAAGAGATTTAAATATCGACTTAGATTTTGAATCTAAGTTTCGTGATTTAAGAAACTTAAATGAATTGGAAGAGTATTTTGCAAAATTGCAAATTGTTCAAAGTTGGGTTCGCCTTAAGAATGTCTTAGCCAGGCATTCGACCGATTTTGTTTCAAGTAGAGCGGGTAATCCTTCAACTAATTCAATTAAATCTGCCGAAGTTAGCGATATCGATGGCGGTAGTATTCGTTACATCGAAAATGTAGAACAAAATTCAGTTTTAAATGTTGGCGTCAAGTCAAATGAAGTAATTCAACCAAGAGCCGGCAGAATTGACGCTAATGTAAACTCAGGGGATCTCGAATTAAATTTAAAGCAATTTAGTAAGTTGACACCCGACGAGATGTTGAATATCCCTGGCACCCCTGAGAGAAATGACGAACCTGAAGCTGCAAGATGCTTTATGGTTCTTCAAAGTTACTTAGGGGTTCCTGGCAGATCGAAACTAAAATGGTTTGCACTTTGTGAGATTGGGGCTTTTGTTAAGGATGGTACGATCGAAACGGATGGACAAGCGAACCTTCGGTATTGCATAATTCACCCAGAACAACATGATTTATCGACTCTACAGAAACTTTTTGACTTGATGTCGAAGTCGCTATTAATCGGGGCTGGTCTAAAAGAATTTGTAAGGTCATTAAATATGATTGCGATCTGTACGCCAAAATCTTTTTTCGACTTTTCAATTGCGTCGTATCTGGTGGATCCAAATCTAAATAGGTTAGATATTCCCTCTGTCGTTGATTATCTCTCCAATTATATTCCTGCCGATTTGGATTATTCTGAGGCAATATCTATCGGCCGGACCGAAAAACTTAAAACCTCCAAACAGAATGATCTTTTGAGTCAGTCTGAAGATATTGATTTGGCATCTGATGCTACAGATACCATGCATGAATCAGGAATTAAAAACTTACCTGAGCAATATATTTTTCAGATTAAAGCATATAACCTGTTAAATCGAAGACTGTCTGAACTTCACGAGCTTGAGTTGTTCGAAAACATTGAAATGCCGGTTTTGGATTGTCTGACAGAGATGGAGTTGCTGGGAATTCAAGTCGATCGATCTAAGTTGAAAGGAATTATCCACAACCTTGAATTAAAAAGGTCGACTATCCTTCAGTTGATTTACGAAACGGTGGGACATGAATTTAATGTAGGTTCCCCTAAACAACTTTCCGGTGTACTGTATGATGAAATCGGTCTCAAATCGCAAAGAGAGACCAAGACCGGTCGATCTACAGACGCTAACACCTTGGCCAAGCTTAAGGGGCTGCATCCCGTAATTGATATGGTTCTAGAATATCGTGAAGTGGATAAACTATTGAACACCTATGGGACATCCTTGATAAATTGCATTGACACTGACAGTCGAATACACGCTTCATTTTCATTGACGTCTGCTAGGACGGGACGTATTTCCTCTGAGAGTCCAAATTTGCATAATATTCCTGTTCGGACGGATTTGGGTCAAAAATTTAGAGAGGTATTTATTGCAAAGCCCGATCATGCTTTTGTAATCGCTGATTATGATCAAATTGAACTCAGGCTGCTGGCTTACTATTCAAAGGATCTAAATCTACTAAATGCTTTTATACAAGGAAGCGATATTCATAATTTTGTGGCATCAGTAGTATATGGTGTTCCAGTTGACAAGGTAGACAAATCGCAACGCAGCGTAGCGAAAATGGTTTCTTATGGCTTAGTTTACGGGATGGAGGCATTTGGGCTGTCGGAGCGACTTAACATATCGGTGGGAGAAGCCAAAGTCATTTTGAACAAATATTTTGAAAGTTTCCCCGGGCTTAGAATATTTATAGACGGTTCTATTGAACAGATAAAAATTAACCGATATATTTCGACTATTTTAGGCAGAAGACGTTATTTTGAAGATTTAAATAAATTGAACAGGATCCAGCGACTGGCGATAGAGAGACAGGCAACAAATTCCATAATTCAAGGTAGCGCGGCAGATCTTTTCAAACTGGCTATAAACCGTGTGAATAGCGGTCTCAAGGCAAGTAATGTTGATTCATCAATCGTCTTACAAGTCCATGATGAACTAATAATTGAATGTCCGATCGCAAAGATTGAGACTGTCAAAAATATTGTCAAAGAGAATATGGAAGGTGTTGCGGAATTGGGAATACCGCTTAAGGTCCATATCGGTTCAGGATCTTCGTGGGCGAACAAATAATGAATGTAGGTCGAGTTAATTGCGTAGCTGTTTTATTGATGTTGTGCCAATCGGTGGAGCAGTTGCAATAAGGGATTTCTACCCAAAAAGACCACATAATTCATAACGAAATTTAATTTTGACTCTGTACTTTGATTATGAACGGTTCGAAGCGACAATTGTTTGTTAATTGTTTTATTTAAATGGTAGAATATATAAGGTAAAAGGAATACCAGATAATTCTTTGAACTGTGCGATCAGGTTTGTGAATTAGAAACCAAAGCAGGCATTGGCTAGTCAATTAGGCGTAAAGCCAATGATATGAGTAGCGAATAAGTCAGGTTTGGTCAATTAAAAACATGTGCTGGCTTTATGGTAGTCGATGTGCGGGTAGTATAAATTTGGTTAGTTGAAGTAGTTTCTAAAATATAGTTTGGTAGTTAGGTCGTTATTCAATACCTTAACTTTGCGTAATTTAGTTTTAGTAAATAAAAGTTTTAGTCAAAAAAAGGAAGAAATTTAAATAAAATGGCAGAAGTTGTACTCAATGTACTTGACCTAGAATCCAAAATGGGTAAATTCGATGAAAATGGGACTTATGTTCCGCGGGAAGTCATTCAGGATGACATGGGTGAAGATGCGCTTAAGCAGGCTTTGGAAGATTCGGTTGTTATCATTAAGGACGGAGATTTGGTTCAAGGAACGATAGTCGGGGTTGATAAGGAAGAAGTTCTGGTTGATGTGGGCTATAAGTCCGAAGGGGTAATTCCCGTTAAGGAGATATCGATCAGAAACGTATCTAGTGCAGCTGAAGTTGCAACGATCGGCGATGAAATCGAAGCGGTTGTTTTGCAGACAGAAGACAAAGACGGCAGACTGGTACTTTCAAAAAAGAGAGCTCAATACGAGAAAGCGTGGAAGACCGTTGAAGCAATTAAGGAGGCCAACGGTACTGTTCGCGGCGAAATTATTGAGATTGTAAAGGGCGGGCTAATCGTAGACATCGGGTTAAGGGGATTTTTACCGGCATCTTTAATAGACTTGCGCAAGGTTAGGGATTTGACACCGTACATGAACACGGTTATTGATGCCAAAATTATCGAACTCAATAGAAGCAGAAGTAATGTTGTATTGTCTCGCAGAGCTTTTCTGGAAGAGTCTCAGGCAGAGCAAAGAGAAGAGTTCCTCGTTAATTTGAAGCCTGGCGAAGAAAGAGAGGGGACCGTTTCGTCTGTAGTCAGTTTCGGAGCCTTTGTGGATATCGGAGGTATGGATGGTTTAGTCCATGTTTCGGAACTGTCATGGAAGCATATCGATCATCCGTCATCTGTAGTGTCTGTAGGCGACAAAGTTAAAGTTCAAATCTTGGAGGTTGATATGGCTCAAAAGAGAATATCACTTTCACTTAAGGCTACTCAAAAAGATCCTTGGAAAGAGTTTGCGGACGCTCATAAGACAGGGGAGTTGGTCTACGGTAGAATTACTAAAATTGTGCAGTTCGGTGTATTCATTCAAGTCGGAGACGGGATAGAGGGTCTTGCTCACATTTCTGAAATCGCTGCTCATCACGTGGAAAATGCCAATCAGGTTGTGCAGTTGGGTGAAGAGCTTTGGGTCAAAATTATTGAAATCGATTTAGCTAGGCGACGAATTAGTCTATCGGTCAAACAGGCTGCTGAAGGTGGCGATGTTGCGCCGGAATACCAGGAAGCTTTCGGTGAGCATGCTTACGATAGTGAAGGGAACTATATTGGCGGATTTTCAATAGCGGATACTGGATTTACTCCCGAGACTGAAGCTCAGGCAGCCTGGGCGGAGTATTTGCATTCCGAAGGTCCTACCCCTTCCGACGAAGCAGAATAGTTATTTAATTAGCAGATCTTTTGAACGTAGATTTGTCATGAAATATGCAAATTCATGACAAATATTTGTCAAGCTATTGGTCGGATGAGTGTATTTCTATCGGACTATCAGCAATAGAGTGACGTGTAAAGTTTCGTATGTCTTTGGATTCCCAAATCGCGATATCATTATAGTTAATCCGTCGATCTAATGTGTTCTCGAGCGACAAGTTTTGATTGGCGAGCACCTTTAAATGGCGTGCACTAGGGCGGTTTGATACTTCTGAGATATTTTGATAGTACTGGCGTATTTTAATAGTCTTAGTCAAAATATTGGCTCGCTTTAAGCTATAGTCAGCGTATGTCGCATTATAGTTTGCGTCTTCAATATCCTTATATTGTAAATTAAGGCTATAATTGTGTTTATATTAAGAATTACTTAATACACGTATCGGCTTAATAGTGGAGGATTAAGAGATTATTATGGTGGATTACTTGAGAATAATGAGTTCAGAAGTCGATGGTAAGTCATCGTCGGTTGTCAATACCAAAGATATTTTTCAATTTCTGAAAAGTAGGATGCATAATCATATGGAATTGCTGCTATCTTTGTTGTTGATTGTGCCACTCATGATTTTTATGATGACCGTAGCAACTTTTAATAACATTCGACCAGCTCAGGCAGCGACGTTGAATGGCACATGGAGTCAGGGTGTTCAGTTTGGTGCCACGTCGTCACCAATAAATTCATTTTCCTGTGTTTCCAGCATGTGTATGGCTGCGGGACAGGCCAGTATTGCTGGACAGTCAAATCAAAGCGGTGTAATCTTTGAATCCCAAAATAGCGGGTCAAGTTGGAATGCATTAAATATTCCAGCGGGTGCAGGTCCGTTTAAGTCAATTTCTTGTGCTACCGCTTCTGTTTGTGTAGCAGTTGGCAGTCCGTTAGGTCTGAATGGGCAGGGTTTTGACATGTTTACAGCAAACGGAGGTAGTAGTTGGAGCATCGGATCGGGCCTGTCAAGCTCGAATACGATGCTTTCAGTATCTTGCCCGAGTTCTACAATATGTTACGCGACTTCCTATGACGCAATATATTAAAGTGACAATGGTGGGGCTACTTGGTTACAATCTGTATTGCCAGCAGGAGTCGGCAGCCTGAATAGCATATCATGTTTGTCCATATCTACTTGCGTTGCAGGTGGAACGAATCCGACTTCATCAGGTGCAATTATTCTTAGTACTTCTAATCAGGGAACGAATTGGACCTCAGATGCAATTCCCGCTGACACTTTCGTTAGTCCTCAAACGGTAACAATTATAAATACTGTATCTTGTACTGGGTCTACATGTGTGGCCGCCGGCAATGACGGTACTGATGGCGTGATTTTGTATTCGGCTAATCAAACAAGCTGGACTCCCGAAAACGTGGGACCAACAGCTTCTCTTACTGCTGTTTCGTGCAATGGAAGCTTTTGTGTTACTGGCGAGGGAGGCGGCTATGTTATTTCCTATTCAACTAACTCGGGAGTTTCATGGATGATTAAGTATCTGTCATCAAGTTTTGAGATAATGCCAGGTTTGTATTGCTACAGCTCATCGACTTGTTTGGTTTCGGTAGATAGTACCAATGCTAATTATGCGAATGAGATTTTGAATGTGTCTATTTCAAGTTCCGGTATTTCGCAAGTCGTAGCTTCAATGACACCTACTTCAAATGGATTTACGGATATCCACTGCGTCACCGTACTTTGGTGCATAATGGTGGGCCAAAGCAACCCTAGCGCTACAATTTTGATAACTACTGACGGCGGCAAAACGTGGAATAAGAGTACGACGCCACCGGCGTTGTACCAAGTATTTTCTGTTGGTTGTGCAAATACTGCCGACTGCGTAATCTTTGGTATGACCTCCTCTGTAGCTAGTATGGAAATTTACACAACTGACGGAGGTACAACATGGAGTACCGGTTCTTTGCCAAATTCTGCATTTATATTTGGAGTGGATTGTGTAAGTTCGAGTCAATGCGTTGGGGCTGGATATGTAAACGGACAAGCTGGAGGCGAGGTTTTAGTTTCTAATAACGGTGGCCAAAGTTGGCTTTTGGGAACACTTCCGTCTGGGTCGTCTCAGTTGACTTCGGTAAGTTGTAATTCAACTTCTAATTGTGTCGTTTCCGGTAACGGACAGGTATACTATTCAACAAATGGGGGTTCCAGTTGGACTTTATCTAATTTGAATTTGTCAAATTCTGTCTTTTACACGATAAGCTGTGATGCGACTGTTGATTGTGTAGTAGCCGGCGTGGGAACGTCCAATACAGCTATCTCTTACTATTCAAGTAACAGTGGTCAAACCTGGATTGCGTCGACTCTGCCCTCAGGTGCATATTTAGAAATATTCAGTATTTCTTGTTCGGGGTCGACTTGCTATGCGCTGGGTAATGGTTCTTCAAATCAAGTTTTCGAATTTTTTGGAACTACTAATTATGGAGTTTCTTGGACTCTCTTAAGCCCGCCGGCAAACGTACAAGACCTATATCAATTAACTTGCCCGAGTAATCTATTTTGCATGGCGGCTTCATATGTGGGTTCATCAACTCTTGAGCCATTGGATTATATCATCAGTCCGACAATATCATCGGTTTCGTTAAATAAAGGTCCTAGTACCGGTGGCACTCAAGTTGTGATATCGGGCAGTGGATTTTTGCCTTCAGACTCAGTGTATTTTGGTAGTACATTAGGAAGTAGTATTGTTTTCGTGTCGTCCACACAGCTTGATGCTGTTTCACCTCAGGGTAGTGGCACGGTAGATATCACGGCAAATTTAGACGGCGTTAGCTCAGCCGTCTCATCTGTTGATAGATTTACATATCTTAATTATGAACCGGTAAATCCTACTCGCATCTGCGACACCAGAACTGCGAATGGGACTGGAGTAATTTCTAACCAATGCGATAACGGATCTTTAGGCAATAGCGGTCCGTTGGCTGCCGGACAGATAATAAATGTTAATGTTACGGGTACGTTTGGGTCAACTATAATACCATCTAACGCTAATTCGGTGGTTCTGAATATTACTGTCACCAATACGACTGCTCCAGGCGGTTTTTTAACTGCTTGGCCTACAGGACAAAGTCAACCAAATACATCAATTTTAAATTTCGGGTCTAATGAGAATGTACCGAATTTGGTTCAAATAGGTGTTGGGACAAATGGGGACGTTTCAATCTATAATTACAATGGGAGTACTGATGTTATCGTTGATATCGAAGGATATACAGCACCATCTGCATCTGTGAGTACCGTAGGACAGTTTGTACCGATTTCTCCCGTTAGAATTTGCGATACTAGAGCAGCCAGCGGAACCAGCGTAATTTCAAATCAGTGTGATAATGGTTCTTTGGGCAATAATGGCCCTTTGGGCGCAGGACAGATTATCAGCCTCAATGTTTCTGGTAGCGGCAGCGGAGGGTCGCTTGATGGAATACCGTCCAATGCGACCTCAGTAGTTTTAAATGTAACAGCCACGAACACAACTGCATACGGTGGATTTTTGACCGTCTACCCATCAAATCTTGCATCACCTCCGAATGCCTCCAATTTGAATTTTGGACCGGGTATAAGCGTAGCCAATAGAGTGGTAGTGCCGATCGATACTGCAAACGGAAATATTTCGGTCTATAGTTATAACGGAAGCACTGACGTTATCGTTGATGTGAACGGTTATTTCACTGGTGGTAATTCCCTGGTCACCGGTGATATCTTTAACCCAATAGTCCCAGTCAGAATTTGCGATACTAGAGCAGCCAGCGGAACCAGTGTAATTTCAAATCAGTGTGATAATGGTTCTTTAGGCAATACGGGTGAGTTAAATCCAACCGAAATAGTGTCGGTAGCTGCTTCAAACATCTATTCAATACCCGCAAATGCAAGCGCTGTTGTTTTGAATGTTACAGTTACAAATACCACTTCTAATGGTGGATTTTTGACAATATATCCAGCATCAACTTCTCAAGTTCCAAATATTTCTGATCTCAATTGGAGTCAGACAGAAACAATTGCAAATATGTCAGTTGTAAAGATAGGAATTAACGATTCAATCGATGTTTATAACGCTGTTGGGCAAACTGATTTAATTGTAGATGTTATGGGTTATTATACGAGCTAGTCGGCGTGAAGAGAAACTGGTATAGTTGGGCAAACTGTAGTTGTAATATGCTGTTGTATAAGCAAATGCAGTACCTACTTTGTTTTAATCGATTTCAGATGATAAATCATCGTGTCTAACTAAGTGAATCGTTTTGTATGATGCAAACAATGTACACTCATGCTTAAAGTTCTAGAACAAGTATGTTTGGCCGTAACAAATTTTTATCGATAAGTTTCTACCATAGTAAAAGCAAGCGGCTTTATTAAAATCTATATGAAATGTTGATCGGAGAGGGATCGGCCGCGATCCAATTTGAAAGACAAGTGCTGCTGGCAAAGTCTTGAATTACAAAAAAAATTGAAATGCGATAAGACATTAATGTAGTATCAAAGAGATTTGCAATACCATTATTTCTTGAAATCGCAGAGCAATTCCCCGGGATTTCAGAATTGATGATAATTTGTTTTCTGCTCATTTCTGGAGAGCTAATCAAAAATCTAGCTACGATAGTGTTCTTAAGTTCAGCCAAAATCCACAGGTAAAATTTTAGCGTAATAGTCCTAGTGTGATAATAGACCTTTTACCACGAACGAACAATCAAATTCATTCGTGGTAAAAGGCTCAGAATAACATATTTAAGTACTTGGTTAAGTGCAAACCTTTCCTGTTCGTGTCTTAACCCGAAACAACTTGAATGTTGGCTCCAGCGGGCGGTGCAAAATCACCTAGAGGTGCTGACATTGTTAGGTTGGTTAAAATATATTTGTCGCCCGAACCTGAATTAATTTCTGTAATTATGCCATCCTTTTGAATGCAATACATATTATTGCTTCCTGAATAATTAAAACTAACACAGCTTGAATTTATTCCGTCAATTACCTTTGACGAAGTTGTGAAGCTTAAGTTTTCAACTTCGGCATACTGTAACATTTCTGTTGCAATATAGCTTCCACTAAAAAGTTGAATAACTGCTTGAGCTGATCCGCCACCTGAACTTTTTGGCTGCCTTATGCAAGTGTCTGGGGTGGTTGAATCTCCGCCCGTGCATTCGTAACTGTAGGTTTTTGTGTCTATAAACATTAACCCAGTAGCTTTTGAGCCTTCAACGAAAAGAAAATCCGGAGAATGCTGCTCTAGAGTCAAAGGCGTGACCTGGCCGTTACTTGTTTGGTTGTAAGTTGCAGTATAAATAGCTTGCGCCTGTGTTTGCAAACTGTTATAAAACTGCTTTACGACCTTGTTGTTGGTCCTAAGGGGTGGTAAGGTTGATCCGGTTTGACTGGATTGTGATCTACTTTGCGTTGTCGTGGAACTATTGTTATTTCCGGAAGTTGTATTGGACGTGCTATTGCTTGAGCTAGAACACGACGCAAGTAATATAGCTGTTCCTATTAAAGCAGCTATATAGAGCTTTAAATATTTGAAGCTTAGGCTGTAACAGTGTTTAATTGTTTTTGTCATTTTTCACCACATTTCTTTTTGTAATGGGGAACCCCCCTTGAATTGATGCTACCTTAAAATTACATTAAAATGTAGCATTTTTATTATATCACAATACGCCCTAACTTCGCGTTTGTATGTCTTTAATAGTTTTTAAATGGCATAATCAGTGAAGTAATTTGGGATCAAATCATAAACCTCAGCTAGCAAGAAATCAATATCTATTTAAATTTTCTAATAATTATGTCAAATATTCGTCATATTAATGGTTTGATTCCATCGATTTCAGTCTTGTTATTTGTATGAGTATTGGATTTAAAATTTACTGTTGGCAATGCGGCCTTATCGCAAAATATATTAGTTTGAGTTGCTAACGATTATGTGGACGAACTTAGAGTCTCATGGTCTCTCAAAAAAATGCAACGCAGCTAACCTTAAAATTCCGCGAATTCATTAAAGGTATTAATCTTATTAAATTAGACGGAAATAACAATAAACTATTAATCGGTACAATGAATCCATCGGAAATTTATAGAGCTAAAAAACCAAAAGTTTCATAATAAAAATAAAAAACTCATAAATTTACTTGACAAGCACTAAAAAATGTATTAAAATGATACCAACGAACTAAAAGCGTTAATAGAGGACATACAGGTCTATAACAGATACATACTTAGCAAAATAAAACTTAGGGTAGAAACAGAAAAAAATAACCTAAATTCTAAGGATAATGTTGTAAGTCAAGTAGAAGTGTGTTATAGTTATAAAGAATAGTATAAGTCGGTATTAATTAATTTAAGAGAAAAAGAGGGAGTAATGAAAACCAGACTCAGAACATTGGCAGTCGGTATCGCGATGGCAGGGGCCATGACACTAATGCTTTTACTGTCGCAAATTGGAAGTGCAGATGCGGCAGGAACGCCAACATACGGTGTTACTCAGAATCCATCTAACCCAGTGACCGGTTATACGCAAGTTGTTTCCGAGACTCCAATACTTAAGAATGGAACGGCTACAACCCTAACAGGTACATTGACAATAGCAGCTGGTACGATCACGATCAATATAACCTTGCCGGGAGGTGACTTCAATACCAGTAGTACACCTGATAACTATGAGTTGATATTGAGTACGTGTTCTAATCCTGCAACTGATGTAACGGGAATAAACGGATATACAGCATACGCTTGCTTCGGTGTTGAAATTTTGGATACAACAAATGCATCTGTATATGAGACTGTTCTTAGTTCTCCAATGACATTAACCGCAAGTGGTTCAATGATCCTGCCTCAAAGTGCGAATATTTTAGCAATGTACTATCCGGCTACGAGCGTCTGGAATACAGTTCCAGGCAACATAACTGGCGGAATTAACATTAATATAAATAGTGACCCTGACTTTGCTTTGTTGGCTCAGAGTACTACATCGACATCTTCTACCACTGGTACTGTATCTGGAGCAACTACAGCTACTACAGGCAAGCCTTTCGTTGGAGAGGAATTGGGGGCTGGAGCAATTGGAATAGCTGCGATATTCGGAGCAGTGATGTTATATAAAACTAAGAAAAAGAGAGCATAAGGAATTAAGTTCTAGAGCAATTTAGCAAGAGCAAGCTCTATGCATATTTAATGTATAGAGCTTTGTTTATGTCAGGAATAAGTTTAAGTAAGCTCCGATTGATAATATAATTTAGCGTGAGCTATGAATTTTATTAGCGTGTTTTTGTCTATCGTAGACCCATGTAAGAGTTACGATTTGAGTTAATTAATTATGGAGAAATTATCAATGAAAAGAATAAATAAATTTGTGTCATTTGCGTTGTTCATAGGCGTGGCAATGATACTTGCAGCATGTTCTACTTCTAGTCCAGGCAGTAATGTCTCTGGCGGAGGTGTTTCTTCAGCTGGTTCCTCCACAGTTAAACCTATTAAAAGCTACGCCGGTCCAAAAGAGATTAATGGTGCTACCGCAGTTATGTCTAATCATACCCAATGGTTATTAGCGGGAGGTCACACAGACAAAACCTTGGTACAGATGAATTTAGCTACTGGCGCCATTGGAACTCCTATTCCTGAAAGTTCATCAGCAGTGGCTGTTGCTGAAACTTCAAACCAGGTGCTTCTTGTTGGTTTGTCAACTCCTTCTGGTGGAGCGGTTGAAATAAGGAACGGTTCTAACGGTACGTTATTGGGTACAGTTCCGGTTTCTGATGCGGTGCAGTCGTTATCGGTTAGTGCTGACGGTTCGTTGGCTTTCGTTGTAGAAAATAGTGGAACGGCTGTTTCTCTTCAGAAGATTGCATTAGATACTTATCACATTGTAGGAACGACTATTCCATTAGTTAGTGATGCAATCTCGGTGGTATCTTCAACTAATGGTGCCGATATTTTCGTATTAGAGGCAAATGGTAAAGTAGACGAATTGCCTGCTAGTGGCGTTGGTCAGATTAACAGTTTTAGCGTAGGTTCTGCAGCGCTTTCGATGATTATTAGTCCGGATTCGCAAACATTGTTTGTATTAAAATGTCCACCAGGTAGTTGCAATGTTTCAGTCGTAAATATTGCCGGTCAACAAGTTACTAAAGTGTTACCTGCACCATTAGCAACTGTACAGATTAACCTGTCGGTGAGTGGCAATTCATTGTGGGACGCTGTAGGGAGTGGCGCCTATGGTAATGTTCAGGAATTTAGCCTTTCGTAATTGACTGTTTCGGATCAAACAAATATAGTCTTAGATAGTAAACCAACTGTCGCTCGCTTATTGTGGGCGACAGTTGGTTTTGTGGTTATTTTATGGGGATTGCGTATCGCCGACTATGTAACTTCGTTGAGTTGGGTCACTTTGTTTTGTGTCCTCGCGATTGGGCTAGGTCTGTTTATTATCTTTATTGCAATTCTCTCGGAGTCACATAGGAGTATTGAATTGCGATGGGCGGGAATTTCAGCTTTAGCGGCGAGTATAATTTTATTGGGAGTTTGGGCATATTTACAGGTGTATCAAATTCCTGGTTATGGCACTGACGAACTCGCATTTGATCAGTATGCAGGGGTACTCGCTGCTCATTGGCACAATCCCTATTTGACTTCAATGCTTCCTTCATTTAGGCGTTATGACGTTAGCCCCAACAGCTACACTTTTTTATTGAACGGAGGCGTGGTTTCGAAGCTTTCATATCCTGCTTTGTCGTTTCTATTTTACGTGCCATTAGAGTGGGTAGGGATAGATCAGCAGGGGGCAGTTGTCGTAAATTTAATCGCATGGGCCGTTTCTATTATATTGATGTACAGGTTATTGCCTAGAGAATTCAAGGCCTTATCTGTCATTGTCGGTAGTTTTAGTGTGTACATAGGATATGCCGTAGGCGGAGTAACCGATGCCCTATTTGTGCCTTTTGCTATTTTAGCAGCCTATCAGTGGGATCGATTTGGTAGCGAGGATCTTTCATTCGTTAGGCGATATCTGTCGCCAGTTTGCTTAGGGCTAGCTATGGCCATTAAACAGAATATTTGGCTCGTATTACCGTTGATTTGCTTAGCTCTTTTCCTGGAAGATCGTGAGGTCTTTTCATCACATAAGATGCAGAGAAAAAAAGCCCTAAAATACCTTACTATTGCGGTCGTCGCTTTTATTATCCCGAATCTACCGTTTATCATAGATGCTCCGATTCAATGGTTCGACGGTATTTTGCAACCTGTATTGGCCAGTGCTGTACCGGCGGGCCAAGGCATTATTGGGTTTTCGCTCTACCTTGGCTTGGGTGGCGGTTCGCTGACGATTTATACGGTCATTGAATTGTTGACAGTTATTATGATAGTCCTTGGGTATGCTATCGGTTATCGATATTTGAAGCAACTGGCCTTTTTTTTACCGGCATATGTTTTCTTTTTCGCTACTCGTTCGTTTGGATCCTACTTCGTAACTCTCTTGCCTGCTCTTTTGATATCCGTTATTAGTGTGAAACGAAGTAATATCGGTTTGTCTAAGGCAACTATTGTTCGTTACTTTGTAGGAATGCTTGTGGTCATGGTGGCATTTTTTGGGATAGGTATTATCTTTAACTCGCCATTTCAAATAAACATAGTGTCAATTCATACAACCGGTGAGGTTCAAACTGTCGATCAAGTAACAGCAATAATAACTAATGAAACTAATAAAACTTTAAGACCATATTTTTCTATTCAAGAATATGGTACAGTTACAGCCTTCTGGAATGTTTCAAACAATATTACAACGGTTGCCCCCCATCAGACGGTAACTGTGATTTTAGATGCACCGAATTTTTATGCCATGCCCCCCATTACGGGTGGTTTTCAATTAGTGGCATATACCTCCAATCCTGGATCGGTGTCTACGAGCAGTGTATTTATTGCGCAGCAATATCACATTAAAATCTATCCAGATGCCATAAATAAACTTGAGCCTTTAGGAAAGGTCATTCCTGTTGAGGCACAATTGGTTAATCAGTTTAATCAACCGGTACATCTGTCGGGTATTAAAATCTATTTTTCACAAATTGTATATGGTCAACAGGGCTTGTTGCCTGGGTATGCCGTAATTTATTCGAATTCGGACAATGAATATACTAAATATTTAGGAACAAGTCCAGTTCATGGAATTACCAATAGCAGCGGGCAGGTTGAGTTTTATATTGTCGGAAAGACAGTATTTAGGGATCCTGTCTATTTTGAAGCTGACTTAGTGAACACCACTAAATTATATCCCTACGGTTATTCTGAAATATTGACTGTCAGGTTCAAACAGAGTTGAAAATTGTTTGATCACATGGTAGAATTTAGTATTAATTGTTATGCTTAACGGAAAAAAAATAGCTGTGGTGTTGCCTGCATATAACGCAGGTTCTACACTAAAAATTACATATGATGAAATTGATCACAATGTTGTAGACGTCGTGATATTAGTTGATGATTGCTCTTCAGATGATACGGTTCAGATAGCGAGAGATCTGGGAATTGTTGTTGTCGAACACGATAGGAATAAAGGTTATGGCGCTAATCAGAAGACGTGCTATAAAACTGCTTTGGAATTTGACGCTGATATTGTAATTATGTTGCATCCTGATTATCAATATACGCCACTATTGGCTACAGCAATGTCTTCCATGATTGCCTATGGCGTTTATGACTTTGTGCTAGCTTCGAGAATCATAGGTCCTGGCGCAGTAAAACAAGGCGGTATGCCAGTATGGAAGTATTTTGCAAATAGGTTCCTTACAGCTTTTGAAAATCTATTGATAGGTTATAAGCTGTCGGAATATCATTCTGGTTACAGGGCCTTTTCCAGTAAATTGCTAAAAAGTTTAAGATTGGATCTTTTGTCCGACGATTTTGTATTTGATAATCAAATGATTGCACAAATCGTTTGCGGCAATTTTGCTGTTGGCGAAATATCATGTCCCACAAGATACGATGAAGGTTCGTCTTCAATTAACTTTAGGCGAAGTGTTAAATACGGGTTTGGCGTTTTGAATACCGCTATCCAGTTTCGGCTTCATAAGAGCAATATTAAACGCTATGAATATCTTGAAGACAACGAAGAGTTTGACGGAACTTTGTAGATGTTGATACCCCTCTAAATTATGAATATAATTTAACAAATTTGACTTTGAATGATCCAATTTAATAGTCATGACTTCAAAATTTAGAAATATTCTAAGAGGCTTGCTAGTAATAGTATTGCTGGGACAATTAACTTACTTGATTGTATATAGTGTTGGGATTTTTAATCACGATTCGCTCTCTTGGGATAGTTCTTTATATATTCAGCCGTGGTGGCTAATATCAAAAGGAAATCTTTGGCCTTATTCAACCACCATCAACGCTCCTTTTTTTGGAAATCACGGTGAGCTGATCATGTGGCTGCTTGGTTTGTTTGGTTTGATATTTAGATCACCGTTGTTTTTATTGGAATTACAAGATGTCGCATTGATAGCAACTGAAGCATTCACATTACTCTGGATATATGAGATTATTTTTGATCATCAAAATCTTAGTGAAGCTACTGAAAATAATCGTACGAATATCAGAAATAAAAACATCTTATTTTTTATAGCGGTTGTTATATTGCTAGTTAATCCTTGGAATTACTGGGCACTTGGTGCTGATTTTCATATTGAACCTTTAGCAACTTTATTTTTAGTAATGAGCGGGCGATATCTCTATCGTAATGATAAAAAATACATTGTAACCGTTGGGTTGACTTTACTTTGCGGACAGGTTGCCGCCATTTGGTTAGTAGGTTTGGCCATCTCGGTTGTATTTGCAGGCGATAGACGAATCAGGGGGCTCAAATTATTGCTCACGGGATTCATTTGGTATCTAATTCTGGGGTTTTTTGGGGCCGATCAGTCTAACACTCTTTCGGAAGGTTATGGTTATTTGTCTTCATCTGGAGCTAATGTATCCACGTTTAGTGTGCTAATCGGTGCTTTTGAGCATTTAAATCGACTTATTTCTAAAATTGCGCAAAGATGGAAAGACATCTGGGCATACGTAAGCGCACCAGGTTTGATAGGAATTATTTCGCCTTGGGGACTGGGTGTTACATTGGTTATTCTATTCGTAAATATGACCAACAATTACAGACACGGTGTATTTTCATTTCCCGGGTTTCAGGGTATGCCAATTGGGTTTTTTATGGTGGTAGGTTTTGTAGATACTGTTGTCAAGTTGATTAACGGCAGATCTTATAAAATTCTTGCTAAATTTAAAACAAAAACAGTGGGCATCGTATCGGTTCTTACTGTTTTTGCCCTGCTTTTAACATCAATAGGTTGGGCAGTTATTTGGATTCCTCAAGTACAAAATAATTGGGAAAAGGTAAGTTCGGCATCATCTGCTACCTTGAATTCAGTCCTTGCAGAGGTACCTTCAAATGACGAAGTAATTGCATCGCAAGGAATTGTAGGTAGGTTTGCCACTCGAAAATATGTGTATCCCTTGAGAAGTTTGGGATGTGTTCCCCTCAAAACTGCCGTCGTCTGGTTCGTCGTATCGCAAAATCAAGGAATTGAAACTCTTACATCGTCTCAGACTGCATCGGTTTTGTCTGAAGCCATATTCCAATTGGGGGCAGATATTGTATCCAATGCGAATAATATCTGGCTATTAAAAGTAAACGACTCTCAAAAACGAGTATGTTTTAAGAACCAAAACTTGACAGCAGCATCGTTTCTACCAACTAATGTCGGTATTCCATACGTGGGTTTCGATTCGCAGAATTCGTACATGTACGCTGGGGGAACTCAGAGTGGATATGTAACTTACGGTGCGTATGACAGAGTTATGCCAGGCAGATCGGTAACCGCTCAGGTTAAGCTGTCGTCATTTTCAGGTGTTGATGTTGAGTTGTGGGACGATTCTACAAATACCCTTTTGGATCGATTGCAGCCCGATTTTAACGGCGTAAGGCAAACCTTCAACCTTGAAGGTACTGTACCTAATAGTAATGTAACTCGTTTGTCTGTTGCAAATACAGGAAAATTTATATTTGTGGCAAAGCCGGCTAGCGGACCTAAGGGTGATTTAATAGAAGTACGAGTCTATACTTCAGGGGGCAACCCGGTAAAAGTTTATAGTGTCAGCTACGGATGAGAACTATCGGTTTTTACGGCAGACTTTATGTAAATTGCCATGGGGACGGCTAGCAATACCGAAAAAATACCCCCTACGTAAAAACTTAAATAGATACTTTTAGAGGCTAGTAAACCCGAGGCAAAAGCAAATATGGCTTGCGTGGCAATTTGAAAAGATAGGATCAATCCTTGAGCGCGACCTTGATCATGAAAGCGTATTGACCGGGTAAGAATGGTTTGAATGGCCGGAGAGCCAGGAAGAATCAGTATCGCTTCAACTGCGCAGAATATAACAATTATATCTACATTCTTTAAGATTGCATAAACAAAGATAAAGATTCCACCAAATATTGGTTGAGTTAAAGCGAGAGAGGTAAGTTTTAAATGCTTAAATATTTTGTCAATTTTCCATGAAAATAGGATATAGGGTGCTCCAAAACAAAACCAGGATAGCCCGAGCATTAACCCGCTTCCCCCCCTGGAAATAAAGTATGGGCTCCAGAGAGTTTCATAGACCCCTGATATCGAACCACTTGCTATTGCCCAGCATATCGCACCGTAAACCGCCGGGTTTCTAAATAGTATGCTATGTCTTTTTGAAGTTGGATTTATTAAAGATTGATCCGTATCCTTTAAGACTAAATTGGCTTTAGATTCGGATTGAATATGAGAATCTTTAATAAGTTTTAAATTAAATAATGTAAAAATTAAAGATATTAAGGACAGACCCGCCGCTAAAAAAAACGTTTGCCTAAGGTGTGTAAGTCCAAATGTGCTACCCAAAAGAGCGCCGATGGTTGTACCTGACATTTGTGCTCCAAAGATATACGCAAACGCCTTGGTCTTTTCGTCATTTGTCGAGGTTTTTGCAACTAATGAATTAGTGGAAACCATAAATGCACCTGAACCAGCACCCTGAATTGACCTAAAGACAATAAGACTTACAAAGTTATTGGCCAATCCCATAAAGATCGAACCGATTACGAATGTCGTCAATCCAGCAACAATAGTTATGATAGGGCTGTGTTTATCAACATATTTACCGGTAGGGTATTGGGCAAGTAGATTAAATGCAAAAAATAGACCTATTATTAATCCGATAGAATACTCTTTTTGGGAAGTGTGTTTAAGAAAAATCGGCAATATCGGTGATATCGCCATAGCCCCTAAAAATTGTACGAATATTGAAACGGAAAGAATTATAACAATCCGTTGAGATGATTTTGACAAGGTTGCCTTAGTGAAAATTAAAATAAAACAAATTCGAACAGGTTAAATAACGATGATTTGGTCGTAGTTATTATATTCCAAAATTATCACATTAAACACCCGCCTTCTTCATGTTTTTGATCTAAAAACTGACATACTTATATATGGTGGGGCAGTGAGAAGCCGCAGCTAAAGTTTTTGCATATCGGACTTGCTATGCTTAGTAGGATTATTATAGATGATATTTAAACGAGGTAGCTATTTAAATGAGTGATAATAAAGAATTTGATTTATTGATAGTAGGTGGAGGTCCAGGTGGATATGCGGCGGCATTAAATGCCGCAGCGGCCAATTTAAAGGTAGGGTTAGTTGAACGAGAAAAGGTGGGCGGAACTTGCTTGCATCGCGGCTGTATTCCCGCCAAAGAATTGTTGGAGACCTCCGCACATTATAAAAAATTATCAGAATTAGCGGATTTTGGAATCGAAACAGGTACGGTTAAATTTGATTATTCTAGGTCCCACAAGAGAAAAACAGAGATTGTTGACCAACTGTATAAGGGGCTCAACGGACTCTTAAAAAGTCGAAAAATCGAAATCATACAGGGAAGCGGCTATATCAACGCCGACGGAACCGTTACCGTAACTGGCGATGACGGTGGGACGGCTAAGTATTCGGGCAGATCTACGATATTAGCGATGGGATCCTCACCGAAGACTTTACCGGGATTTGAAATCGACAAAAATAAAATTATGACGTCAGACGAGGTGCTTGAATACGCTAAAGTTCCAAATTCGGTTACCGTGATAGGTGGAGGCGCTATTGGTTGCGAATTTGCGTCTTTATTTTCAGATCTTGGTTCACAAGTTACGATTTTAGAAGCGCTACCGAACCTATTAATGGGTTGTGACGCAGATGTGGTTTCTGCATTGGCTCGCTCTTTTAAGAAAAAAGGAATTACAACTTTAACGGGTGTAACAATTGTAGATCATGAAGTGAAAAAAAGCTCAGTTACGGTAAAACTTGCCGACGGCACGGCCGTAGATTCCGATATTGTTGTGTTATCCGTAGGGCGTTCCCCTAACACTAACGAAGTTATAGATCCGTCATCTGGAATTGAAATCGACCAAAAGGGGTATATAAAGGTTGATCCATTTATGCAGACTTCAAGACAGAATTTTTATGCGATTGGTGACGTGGTCAACACGCCCCAATTAGCTCATATCGGTTTTTCGGAGGCGTTGGTCGCCGTTGCAAAAATCTTAGGAGAAAATCCAGTGCCGATCGACTATTCTAAGGTGCCTTGGTGTATCTATAGTCACCCGGAAGTTGCTTTTGTCGGACACAGTGAATCTTCAGCGAAAGAAGCGGGCATAGAAATAGTTGTCAAAAAAGACCCCTATGCGGGTAACTCGCGAGCGAAAATTATCAACGAACCTGACGGACTTGTTAAAGTTATTGCTAAAAAACATGACGATGGTACGGCCGGAGAGGTGATAGGTGTCCACATGGTCGGACCATGGGTAACCGAACAGCTCGGTGCGGGTTATTTTGCCGTTAATTGGGGTGCTCAAGTTTCGGACATCGTTAAGCTGATTCAGCCCCACCCTACTATTTCAGAGAGTTTTGGCGAGACGGTAATCGCACTTACCGGAAGGGGGTTGCACGTTGGTTGATATTTTAATGCCGCAGTTGGGAGAATCGGTAACCGAAGGAACCATCATAAAATGGTATAAGAAAGTTGGCGACAGCGTTAGTGTAGATGAAGTGCTGTTTGATGTCTCCACCGATAAAGTAGATACTGAAGTTCCTTCGCCAGCTGGGGGTGTCGTTGAAAAAATCTTAATAGACGAAGGCGAGACAGTTGAAGTAGGAACGATACTGGCAGTTATATCCGACTCTATTGAATCTGACGGCAGCATCAACAGCGTCAGCGATACCGCAAATCGTAATCAATTTTCGGAAAATAAAAACGGTGGAATGATGACAAATGTTGTTGAAACTCCGCTAAAGTTGAATATGCCGGTTGGTGGCGTTGAGGCGGTCCCCCCACCCCCGCCTCCGCCTAAACCGGTATTTACTTCAAATTCAAGCGAGCAGAGCAGCGCTGTCGAATTAAATCAAAAGTTTGTCGATAGCGGAAACTTAAATAATAATGCTCCCAGCGATGAAAAACATGTGGTGTCGCCGATTGTTAGAAATCTTATGGCAGATAATAGGATATCTTTAGATGAAGTAAGCCCGACGGGCATTGGAAACCGGATTACTTTAGACGACGTTAAAGCTGCGGTGTTAGCGAGATCGGCAAACGGATCAATCGGTTCCAAATTAGTTAAAGATAATGTGGTTACAAAGCCTGGTAGCTTGGTTACACCCTTCGGCGCTAAAAGTGTTGGATCATCTATCGCCGACGACGAATTTGTGGAATTTAATAACATTAGAAGATTGACCGCAGACCACATGTTGCAATCAAAGCATGTAGCGCCTCATTCTTCTATAATTACAGAAGTTGATTTTGAAGCTGTGGAAAAAGCGCGTCACGACTTGAGCCACAAACATTCAATTGGACAAGAAGTGCATCTTACGTACTTGCCGTTCGTAGCAAGAGCTACTGTTGAGGCGTTGAAAATGTTCCCCAAACTAAATGCCAGTGTAGCGGAAAATGGTTTAATCATTCACAAACATATTAACTTGGGTTTTGGAGTCGATCTTAATTTCGAAGGTCTTGTAGTCCCTGTCATACACGATGCGGATCAATATTCGGTAACTGGTTTGGCTTCGGTAATTTTTGACCTAGCGTCAAGGGCAAGGAGCAAAAAACTTAGCGTGGATGAATTGGTTGGAGGTACTTTTACAATCAGTAATCCGGGTCCGTATCACACCATGCTGACAATCCCCATAATTAATCAGCCTGAAGTAGGAATATTGGCAACGGATTCGGTAAAGCGTAAGGCGGTAGTTGTAGATTCCGGTACGGAAGAGTATATCGGAATACACTCGATAGGATTAATTGGAATTACTTTTGATCACCGTGCGATTGACGGCGCTTATGCCGCCAAATTTGTTTCAACCATCGCTGATATGTTGTCGTCTCACGATTGGGACGGGGAAATTTAATATAATTTAGTCCATAGTCAGATTAATATTTCGTATAAATGGTTAATGCAATTGTACCGCATCTAAATGTTCGTTGGCTGGGAACTTTGGACTATGATCAGTCACTTATATTGCAACGATCACTTATCAGAAGTCCAATGGATTATCTATTGCTGCTAGAGCATCCACCTGTTTATACTTTCGGGTTACGGTATCGCTCAAAAAGTATATTAGACAACGTGATTGACGCGGGAAAATTTAACATGGTTCAACAGGTTGTAACCGACAGAGGCGGAGATGTTACCTTCCACGGTCCTGGACAGTTAGTGGGTTATCCAATTTTAACCGTGGGGGAGGGTAAGGCAAACGTAAGGCAATACGTGGAGAAACTACAAGAGACTCTGATTGCAATTTTAGCTAGGATCGGTTTAAAAACTGCCCGGCTACTAGAAGGCGTTCCTGGAGTCTTTGTTCCTTCTGACAATAATTCACTCCGTAAGATTGCTTCAGTTGGAATTAGAGCTACAGGATCTAAGGTAATGCACGGATTTGCTCTTAATAATACTGTGGATCTTACGTACTTTGAATCCATTAATCCGTGTGGCATCTCTGAATATAAGATGACTTCACTATCGGAGATTGGTTTAGAGATTGATTTAGCGGACTTAATAGATGTTACAACTGAAACGTTTGTCGATGTTTTTGAACGACGCAAGTCCTACAGTTCAAGTTTTGTAGTTGATAAGCTGTCTACTTATAAAAACGTGGATGATGCGATTTATGAGATCGACGCACCCGCAGATACAGTCGAAGAAACTGCTAAAGCAGCCACTGCCACAGCTATAAATAAGAATATTGAAATTATAAGTTCCGAACGACCCGCTGTTAATATCCCATTGCCGAGTTCTTTTGTGCGACTTGCCAAATCTAAAAGCGATTTGGAAAAGGCAAAAACGTTTCAGTCGACAAAACCCGGTTACCTGAAAAAAAAGCTTACCTACAATCAAGATGTAATTGCACTAAAATCCAAGTTAAAGCAATTAAATTTGGTTACTGTTTGTCAGGAAGCAAGTTGTCCAAATCTTAGCGAGTGTTGGTCAAATTCTACGGCTACGTTTATGATAGCAGGTGATATCTGTACTCGAGCATGTGGTTTTTGTGACGTGAAAACGGGTAAACCCAAACCATTAGATCGTGACGAACCTAGTAAAGTAGCACAAGCAGTAAATGCACTTAATCTAAATTATGCAGTGGTTACAAGCGTTGATCGAGATGATTTAAAGGACTTGGGGCTTAGTCATTGGGTTGGTACCATAAATCAAATTCGCGTTATAAATCCCGCAACCAAAATAGAGGTTCTCATTCCAGATTTCAAAGGGAACACCAAAATTATTGATGGTTTAATAGAGGCGAATCCCGACATTCTAAATCACAATATGGAAACAGTGGCTAGACTTCATAAAGCGGTTAGACCGTCCGCGAGTTATGGCAGGTCATTAAGTCTGTTGGCGCAGAGTCAACAAAGCGGATTGGTTACGAAATCCGGTTTTATGGTGGGACTCGGAGAAACTAACGAGGAAGTTTTCGAACTTATTAAAGATCTTTATGCGACGGGCGTATCTATTGTTACTATAGGACAGTATCTGCGCCCATCGATCAAGCATCTTCCCGTGATGAGATATGTGTCATTGCCGGATTTTGCGTTGTTTAAAAAGTACGGTGAATCCATGGGAATCCCTCATATAGAGGCGTCTCCGTTTACAAGATCAAGCTACCACGCCGAAGGTTCGGCAGCCGCGTATCTTTACCGATCCTCTGTAGGCGGCGATTCTTGAAGATTCGATACGTAAGCAATAAGTTAATTCGTTCTAGAAAGATATAATATGGATCTTGGTTTAAAAGGTAAAATTGCGCTAGTTACGGCCGCCTCCAAAGGACTTGGTTATTTTAGTGCATTGGCTTTGGGCTTAGAAGGCGCCAAAGTCATTATAAATTCAAGTGATGCAGGGCATCTTGCAGGTGCTGCTTCAAAACTTACTCAATTAGGGATTGAAGTTAATGCGATACAGGGGGATGTTACAGATCCGTCTGAACCTTCTGTGTTAATAAATTCAGTTCTTGAAAAATATGGTCGAATTGATATCGTTGTTGCCAATGCAAACGGCCCCAAACTTGCTTCGTCAATGGATTTAACTGAAGATGAGATATTAGGTGCCATTAATAATAATATGTTGTCGGCGGTAAGGCTGTTTAAAAATGCCATGGATCCTATGATAAAAAATGGTTTTGGTAGACTGATATCGATCTCATCCTACAGCATCGTACAGGCAATTCCCAATCTGGCGCTTTCTAATATTGCCAGAAAATCACTTGCGGCATGGGTTAAAACCGCCGCATATGATTTGCGAAATAGCCATGCAAACGTAACGATAAATACCATATGTCCGGGCATTCATCTTACTGACCGAATAAAGGAACTTCGCGGGAGCGAGACTAATTTTATTGCAGGTAATCCTGAAGATTTTGGTAAGGCGGTTGCTTTTATTGCCTCAACTCACGCCGGATATATCAACGGTGCTAGTTTGGTGATTGACGGCGGCGAAACATTAAATATATAGACTAAAATTTTTTAATTATTTAAATAAAAAACGTTAAGTTTTTTTTAGCCTCAAACGAGGTTGATTAACGCTAACTTAGGCGACAAAATATTTTGCTTTCGGGTGATGACTTACTATTGCAAGTGTTGTTTGTTCTGGGTGAAGTTGGAAGCCTTCGCTTACGGTAACTCCAATCTGATCAGCTTGTAATATTTCCACTACCTTTGCATTGTCTTCTAAATCTGGGCACGCAGGGTATCCGAAAGAGTAACGACCGCCCCGATATTTTTGTCTAAATAGTCCGGTTAGATTAGGACCGTCTTCATTGACATAACCCCACTCTTGTCTTATTCGATGATGCCAGTATTCGGCCAAGGCCTCTGCCATTTCGACTCCCAAACCATGGAGCCTGACGTAACTGTTGTATTGATTGTCCTCAAATAGTTTTTGTGTTTCTATTGAAACTTTAGAACCCATAGTGACTACAAAAAAGGCAGCATGATCATTCTCTTTGGAATCTATATCGCGATAAAAATCTGCTATACATAGGTATGGATCCTCTTTTTGTCTCGGAAATTCAAATCTGGTGAGCTCTTTGTTATTTGTTTCGTCTTCATAAACTATTAATGTATTTTCTTGAGAACGTACAGAAAAATATCCCCAAGCCACCATAGGATTGAGAATCTGTTCGGTAATGGCAAAATCAAGCTCTTCGCGGAGGATATTTCTAACTCGGTTCTTAAAGTCAGGATCTGTTTCACCGTTTTCGGGACGAAATCCCCATTGATTCCTAAATAACGAAGTTTCGTTAAGGTATTTTGAGATGTCCCTAATCGATATTCCTTTAGCTACTTTAGTTCCTATAAAAGGAGGCATAAAAAGTTGATTATCTCTCTGAACGACGGCAGATCTCTTAGGCAAAGTAGTCGGATCTATTTTAGCCAAAAGTTCAGATTTTCTTGGACCGCCGGTTCTTTGTTTAATTTGCCTACCGAATGTTTCGTCATCGGCTCCAGAAAGTTTCAATTCAATTAGCTTTGCCATAGTAGATAGACCTTCAAATGCGTCCTTGCCATAAAAAACTCTGCCTTTGTATATCTTTCTGAGGTCCGATTCCACATAAGTTCTCGTCAATGCCGCACCGCCCAAAATTACAGGCACGTCGTGAAGATTTCGCCGGTTTAGTTCTTCCAGATTATCTTTCATGATCAAAGTTGATTTAACTAAAAGTCCTGACATACCTATTACGTCCGCATTGTACTGTTTTTGAGCTTCAAGCATTTCTGTGATCGGAATTTTAATCCCAAGATTGTAAACCGTGTAGCCATTATTGCTCAAAATTATATCAACTAAATTTTTTCCGATATCGTGCACATCTCCGGCTACCGTTGCCAATACAATAGAACCTTTGCTAATGGTATCGACCTTGTCCATAAATTGTTCTAAGTAGCTTACTGCCAGCTTCATCGTTTCAGCGGAGTTTAAAACGAACGGAAGCTGCATCTGTCCGCTGCCAAAAAGGTCACCGACGACCTTCATTCCGTCCAATAGGAAATCGTTAATTATATTTAAGGGCGTATATTGTTTAGCAAGGGCTTCATCCAAATCGGATTCGATCCCGACTTTATTTCCGTCGACAATACGTTTTTTTAATCTTTCTTCCAGGGGAAGCGTTTCCAATGCGTTTTCATCGTCAGCGAAATCATTAATGTCGGCAAAATATTCGAGTAGGGTTGCCAGCGGATCGTAGTAGCCGTGTTCATGCCCTTCGGGTCGTCGTCGGTCATAAATTAAATCAAGGCAAATTTGTTTTATTTCGTCGTCGACAGTATGCATCGGTAGAATCTTGGCGGCATGAACTATCGCCGCGTCGAGACCGGATTTGGCACATTCATCTAAGAATATGGTATTTAAATATTTTCTGGCGACTGGTTTAAGACCGAAAGATACGTTTGATATGCCTAAAACGGTGTGAACCCCAGGCAGATTTTCTTTGATTAGTCGTATCCCTTCAATTGTTTCGATGCCGTCTCTTCTGGATTCTTCCATCCCCGTTGACAGTGGGAGTACCAATGCATCAAATATTAGGTCTTCGGGTCTGATACCGTATTTTTCGGTAGCGATGGTATAAATATTTTGAGCCGCACGCAGCTTCCATTCTGCGGTTCGAGCTTGCCCCTGCGTATCGATGCAGGTACAGACTACGCCGCAGCCGTATTTTGCCGCTAACGTTAAAAATTTATCCAAGCGACTTCCCTGAACATCTCCTTCTTCTAAATTCACTGAATTTAAAATTGGTTTACCGCCGATCCACTTAAGGGCAGTTTCAATTACTTGATGTTCGGTTGAGTCAAGAACTATCGGTACGGTGGACTGAGTTGTTAAGCGACTTATAATATTTGCCATATCAAGTGTCCCATCTTTGCCCGTGTAATCGACGCATACATCGATCATGTGCGCGCCTTCGGCTATTTGGGTTTTTGTCATAGAAGAGATGGTTTCGTAGTCCTGATTCAGCATAGCTTCTCTAAACTGTTTAGACCCGTTGGCGTTTGTTCTCTCGCCGACGAGAAGAACCGACGATTCTTGCTCATAAGGTACAAATGAGTATAGAGATGCCGCTCCAGGTTCGATCACCGGTTTTCTGATGGGACGCCTAGTTTTTCTGACCATATCAACAACATGTTTTAGATGGAGATCCGTCGTACCGCAACAGCCACCTACCACTTCAATGCCGTAATTTTCAATAAAATCCCGATGATGAAGCGCAAGGTCGTCGGGCGTTAAATCGTAATGCATCTTTGAGTCTTTTACACTAGGCAATCCTGCATTGGGCAGTATTGAAATAGGTAATCTTGAATGCGAGCTGAGGTACCTGACAGACTCGATCATTTCGGCGGGACCAGTGGCGCAATTCATCCCTATTAAATCGGGTTTCATCGCATCCAAAACACATAGTGCAGCTGAAATTTCAGTTCCAGGGAGCATTCTTCCGGTTAGTTCGATCGTTATCTGAACTTGAATCGGTATTTTAATCCCAGTTTCTTCCATGGCTTTCCTGCAGGCAACGATGGCCGCTTTGGCCTGCAGAAGGTCAAATACGGTTTCGATCAAAAAGAGGTCGACCTGATTCTCTAAAAGAACTTTTGCCTGCCTATAATAAGATGCTGAAAGTTCGTCAAATGAAATTTGCCCCAAAGTGGGAAATTTTGTCCCGGGACCTATCGACCCAGCTATGAACTTAGGGCTTCCGGTCCTTCCGTACTCGATTGCTAAAGTTTTCGCTAAGCGGGCAGCTTGTGAGTTGATCTCTTCGACTTTGCTTTGAAGCCCATATTCTTGTAGAACTATGTCAAACGCTCCGAATGTATTAGTTTCAATTACATCTACACCCACTTCAAAAAAAGATCTGTGGACAGTTTCGATGGCCGAAGGCTTTGACAGTATTAGATACTCGTTGCATCCTTCGTAATCCTTTCCGCCAAAGTCAGCAGCCGAAAGATCCTGCAGTTGCAAGTTGGTACCCATAGCGCCGTCAAAGACAACGACTCTTTGTTTTATTAGATCTAGATAATCTGATGACATGTTCAGAACCTGCGATTATTGATAAAAATTTTGAATTGAAATTCAATTTTAGTGGCTCTAAGTATAGTAAAGGTACATCGAACTACGGTTTCGTCAATAAATCAGCTAACAGACTAAATGTGATGTCAAAAAATGGTTTGAATTAATGTCTAGAATTATTCCGCGCTTCTAACGTCTGTGTGCGATACAATATATTGCTATTTGGTATTAAACTATCAATATTAAACTGATTTTTGAGATTAATTTAAGAACGTATTCAAATAATCCATGCAGTTTGATCGATGATCTGTCTCGGGGTAATATTTAACCGGGTAATATTTAAATTAAAATTTAGAGGTTAGTCGCGTTATTGAAGCCTAAAGTTTTCGTACCATGGGTATATTTTTATACCTATTGGTATCGTTTTTCAAAATATTGTCATAGTGATTTCAGCATAAAATATAGTCTAATTGTAAACATTACATGGTTAACAGAACCGAAAACCAATCTACATTTTCAATTGATGATCAGAATCGCTTACCTCAGTTAGACGGTTTGCGTGGCGTTTTTGTCGCATTGGTAGTTGTATTCCACGCCGGTATTTCGTGGGCGGGCGGGTTTTACTCGGGTGTTGATGGATTTTTCGTGTTGTCTGGATTCCTAATCACGTCGTTGCTTGTCAAAGATATCTCACAATTCGGTAGGGTAAAGTTTGAATCTTTTTGGATTAAAAGAGCTAGGCGGCTTTTGCCGGCATTGTTTATGTTGGTTTTAGTGGTAGCAATAGGAGAGGCGTTGTTTGGTGATCCCGCGATGTTGCCCACCGTTAGGGGTGATTGTCTGGCGGCGCTATTTTATGTCTCGAATTGGTATTATATATTCACTCACGTTGGATATTTCGGAATAAGTGTCGTGAAATCTCCGCTCCAGCATACTTGGACTCTTGCCATCGAAGAGCAGTTTTACATTTTTTGGCCGATTCTTATAGCCATACTTTATAAAGCTTTAAAGAAATTCCACTTGATGGCGATCATTACGCTGATTTTTTCGTTGATTTGCGCCGTTTTGATGGTTGTGGTATACAACAACGGTTCAAATTTAAACGGTGCGTATTATGGAACGGAAACTCGAGCCGAGGCTTTGTTTTTGGGTTGTACGTTGGGGTTAATTTCATTTAACATAGGTCGACTCCCAGAGTGGTTTATGCGGTTTATTCGAATGACTGGACCAGCAGCTGCATTTGGCGCACTGATCATTAGCGTGTTCGCTGGTGGTCCGGCTAAATGGATGTTCTTCGGAGGGTTCTATTTATTTGATGTGTGCATTGCAATTACTTTGGCATACGTCATATTTTTCCCCCATACGGTGTTTGCAAACCTTTTTTCGGTAAAACCGCTGACTTTTTTGGGTATGATTTCATATGGTTTATACCTTTGGCAGTATCCCGTAGTCCAAGTCGTAAATCAAGCCAGAACAGGATTCTCTGGTTGGTTTTTGTTCGCGATTCAAACCATTATTGCAGTATTGCTTGCGATAAGCTCTTATTATTTGCTTGAGAAACCTGTTCGAATAGGGGCTTTTTTCAAGAAAGCGAAATCATTAATCGTCGCTGGTCCTTTTATGGCGGCAGTTGTTGTGATTGCAGTTGTAATAGGGACACTGACACCTGAGTCTAAAAGTTTTGCCATTGCCTCAAATAATATAAAAGTTCAGGCAGTTTTATTGAAATCCAATCCCATCCGTGCTCTGCTAGTGGGTGATTCATTGGCGGTAACGGCTGGTTTTGGGTTGGCCACAGTTGATAAACAGTATGGCGTACAACTTTATGACCAAGGATTGGTGGGTTGTGGAACTCTAATTCACGGATTAATTAGGGCAGACGTTAATATGCCTGCCGATAATCAAGTAGGGATTGGGGCGAACTGCTCTCTTTGGCCACAAACTTATGCCAGTGATATTAAAAAGTTTAATCCAGATGTGGCTATTTTGATGGCCGGAAGGTGGGAAGTCTATGATCGCAATTGGGGAAACGGATGGGAACATGCGGGTGAACCGTATTTTGATAGTCGTTTAGCAGCTTCCCTTGAAAAAGCTGTCGCAGTTTTGGGCGTATACAAAATTCCGGTAATTATTTGTACTACGCCGTATTTTGATACACTAAATCCTGTGACCGGAGCATTGGAGGATTCTTCAAATCCTTCTAGAGTAAATGCTTATAATGCAGTTGTAAATCAGGTGGCTGCAAAATATCCCGGGCATGTGTTCGTTTATAATTTAAACAAAATAATTGATCCCAACGGGCATTATAGCGAATATATTGACGGCACTGAAATCAGATGGACCGATGGAATTCATATTACTGAACCTCAGGGAGGCGAATTCATAGCCCAAACACTTCTGCCATTGGCCGTTAATGTGGGCTTGAAATATAGGCAAAGTAAGTAGTCTCAAAATTCTAGACTTAATTATTTTAGATAGCCCAGATTCGACGCTGATCCGTAAAACAATGGACTAACGAAAATTGACATGTCAGCTTAAAAGCGGTTAATTCGCTTTTCGAATAACGTTACTGGCTAACTGTGGATATTCATTTCAAAATTGAAGGCAACCTTAAGCGTTTGTTCACCGATTTAAATGCCTTTGAATTAGAATTAATACACACTGCAAATATCTGATTGATCTAGCATGCCAAATAAATTAAAAATATTTAAAGATCTGTTTTTACCTGACGAAAATTCTGATTCTGATATCAATAAGAAATCTCGTACAAATAGGCGAAAACAGGGTAATATCGCAAGGAATCCCGCTTTGGACGGTCTAAGGGGCATATTTGTGATTTTGGTAGCGCTCTATGACACCGGGTTAGTCGGCTTTAGCGGTTTTTTTATTTGGGTTGATGCATTTTTTGTCTTTTCCGGATATTTAATTACTGGAAAATTAATTAAAGAAATTAACACGTCTGGTCGGATAAAACTTGTAAAGTTTTGGATTCCACGTGTTCGTCGTGTGTTGCCAGCTCTGATAACAGTCATCTTTGTGTATGCCGTCGCAGAAACTATATTTGGTGCTGGCAGTATTATCTCATCGGTTAGGGGAGATTGTATTGCAGCACTATTAGGGGTAGTTAATTGGTATTTAATTTTTACACGATTCGGTTTGGAAGCTCACGCACAGCATTTTGGATTAGTTAATGGTCAGGCGGTCTTAAAAGGCGTTACTTTTTATAAGGTTAGTGATGGCAACAACGGTTTGCTAAACATTTGGATTCTATCTATATTGGAGCAATTCTATCTTCTTTGGCCATTAATAGTCGTTGGGATGTACAAATGGCTCAAAACCTATAGATTGCTATTTCGTATGACTTTATTCTTGGCCGTATTGTCGGCGGCAAGGATGTTTGCAGCTTACAATCACGGTGCGAATATTAATGGGGGATACTATTCTACTGATAGCCGCTCAGAAGCACTTATGATTGGCGCTGCGCTGGCTTTCTTAATGGCTATGTACGGTGAAGTCAAAGAATGGGTCAGGTCAACGCTTGATTCTGTTGTCCCATATGTTTTCATTGTCTCATTGATTATGACTGCCTATGCTACAAGATTTTCAAATTGGGTATTCGCAGGAGGATTTCTTGTCTTTGATGTGTTTGTGGCTGTTTTAATAGCCTTTGTGGTTCTTTGCCCCAATAGCGAATTGATGAGTATCGTTAAAAACCGTGTATTTTTATTGCTGGGCAATCTTTCTTTGGGGTTATTTTTATGGCAATATCCGATAAGGGTAGCTTTAACTTATCATGATACTGGTCTAAATACTGTACCGCTTTATATTTTACAGGAAGTTGTGACCTTTATCTTGGCTTGCATATCACTTGTTTTTATCGAACGTCCTTTTATTACGGGAGTCTATTTTAGAAGAATAAAAAAGTCTGTGGTCGTATCTTTTGCGGGAGTTATAACCGTGCTTGTGGTAATCTTTGTGGTTACGACTCTGGCCACCTCTTATTCGACTTTAAAATCTTCTAACAATGATTTGTTCGCTTTAACGGCCAGAGATCCAATTCGAGTACTTGTTATTGGAGATTCTATGGCCTATAGTCTTTCCGTCGGTCTTCAGCACGACGAGTCTCTTTATGGAACAACTGTAGATAATGTCGGATTGCCTAACTGTTCAAACGTCGGGATAAATTCGGTGAATTTAAGCCGGTCACAGCCCAATATATCAAATCAATGTTCGGATTGGAATACTATTTTTAAGAATGCAATCATAAATTTTAGCCCCGACGTCGTGATCGTTGTTGTAGGTGGAGCATCCGTGTTTCAACCAAATTGGAATACGGGATGGAATCGGCTTGGCAATGCCGCTTACGACGTAAGCTTAAGCAATTCGTTAACAGGCCTGGGCGATATTTTTCAAACTGCGGGATTACCGGTAATCTACTGTACGGTGCCATATTTTGGAGGTTCGCTTTCACAGGTTGCTACTCAAAGCAAGGTTAATTCATTTAACTCCATTATTAGAACAATAGTTCAAAATAACTCCCATTGGTTTTATCTGTTTGATTTAAATAAGACCGTTGACCCGAATCAAAAATTTTCATCTGTCATACAGGGAACATCGGTTCGATCTTCAAATGGAGCGTCATTTGCCGAACCGCAAGGTGGACAATATGTTGCGCCTTATCTATTTTCATTGGCTGTACAAATCGGGTTAAATTACCGACTGACTCCCAGTATCCCTCGAATTGTAATTAATAAATAACCTGTTTTGGACTAACGGGTACAACAGTGGTCAGATAAGGAAATCTGTCAACATTATATTAACCTTCGTAATTGACACTTTGACACTGTGCGCTTAAGGCATTAATTAAATATTTTTCTGGAACTCGTGCCGATTCAGAAACCGTTGTGGCTAATGCCTGCCATCTGGTGTCGTTGCCTGCTGCATTTGCCGCTAAAGGAACTGCGTCTCTTAAATCGATGTATGCTTGCTTTAAGAGACGTTGGTTTGCACTTGAGTTTATGTCTTTTGTACCTAGTTTGTAGTCTTTAATGCTTTGATTGACGTAGGTGCATGCTTGTTTGGCCATTGAGCGGGCTTCATTTGAAGTACATGACGAGAGTAAAATAACAGTAAGACATAAAACAACAACTGTTAAAAATGATGTTTTCCCTCCGATGGCAGATAATTGTTTTATAATTAACCTCTATCTAAATTTGCTATTTCCTGGGATACAAATGGAGTTTCTTTAATCCAATTAAAGTTTAGTCTTAGAAAAGTTAAAGCCATTCGGGAAGTTGTTCCAATAAATATTGGCTAACTTCCAAAGCCTTGTCAAAAATCTCGCACATAAGCTCTTCGCCAGCTAATATTTTTGTAAGTTTTACTTCAATTCTTGCGACAATTGTAAGTCTACGCTCAGATCCATCCGTAGGTGAGCTGAAAGAATCGATTGCACTTACTTCAATAGGAAGCTCAATTCCGCCGATTCCTGCCAATTTTACGGCAAGCTGTAATAAATCCGGTGGATTTTGAAGTGCCGGAATGGACCATGTAAAATTTAGAGGAAATGCATGCTCGCTAAAAGGATCGTCATCATCGTCAAGTTCTATGATAAAGTCTTCGAAATTAAGCAGTGTCCTAGGATCAACTTCAAGGGATAGGTGAAGGTCCAACGGACCGCCGCATCCCTCCTCAGGATGTAGGTCGACTTCCCATGATTGTGATAGGGAGTAGGTCTCCACAAAGTGCCGCTCATCGTGCACATGAAATCCATGATCTACCGAGTGATCTTTCAGTTCGGTGATGTAACCTGCTACGTCGATGACAGCCATATATTTTCCTTATCAATTGTTGCCGTGAATTTAACTTATAATCAAGTATATTAATTATCTGCTTCCATCTTAAAGCATCAAGGGGTCGAGTCCTTCCTTAAGTTTGTAAGGAGTCTTCAAAAATTCATTCTTTTTGTCACTTCGGGGGCAAAGTATTGATTTATGACTAGATCAAGTCAATTCCGGTGCTCGTAAGATTGTAGCAACATCATTCGAGGCTTTGGCGAAAAAAGGAAACTACCTAAAATTTGTAGTAAATAAAAAATTTAGAGCTTCTTAATATCGTCTTGCAATGGATTGGGAGATCCGATAGTGATATTGTTAAAAAAACGACAATTGTTTTTCATTAAAGTATAGGGTATATGAATTATTCGTCCTCTGAGCTTCTAGAATGCTGTCGCAGGGTATCATGTAAAATTAATGAAAACATATCGTCTCTGGAAGATTTAAAACGAATCGGTACCAGACAGGGGCAATATTTTTTGGATATAATTGCCGATAATGTCGGTCTTGAGATATTTGACGAATATAACATCGGAGTTTTGAGTGAGGAATCTGGGGTCACAAAGAGTGATTCGGATTATGTCGCCATTTTAGATCCCGTCGACGGTTCTACGAACGCATCAAACAAGATACCGTTGTTTTGCACGAGCATTCTGATTTTATTTAAAAACATACCAGTGTTTGGTTTTATCGCAGGACACAGATTTGATTTTGAGCTTTACGGATCCAATGATTTTGGAGTGTATTTAAACGGAGATAAGGTAGATGATCTACCGCAAAATCAGCTCAGTGAAACGGTAGTCAGTTTTTCAGGTTATCCCATGGAGTGGGGGGGGTGGAAGCAGAGCAGATCACTTGGATCTGCGGCTTTAGAAATTGCATTCGTGGCTACGGGGTCGTTGGGGGCATACTTTGACGCCAGTTTGGATGGATTGGCAATATGGGATTACGGAGCCGGAATATTTATTGCAGGTTTGCTTGGTTGCAGCGTCAAAGAACTCATGGGAAGGGATCTGAACGTCTATGACTTTAATTGCAGGCGACATCCAATAGTCGGTATTAATTCGGAGATAGCAGACGACCTAATGAATCGTCTGCAAAAGACACGCGCTGCCCAGCGAGACGCAGAAATTTTAAGATTGCTTAAGACACGTATTAAAATAACACAAAGCGATACAGAACTTAAAACCGCATGGAAGATTTGTGATGCCATTGAGAGCGGGGAGCAGATATTTTCTGCCGAAGGTTCTAATTTACACCTAACCGGTTCGGCGATCATCGTCTCCGACAAGGGAGTACTTTTACACGAACACTTAAAACTTAAAACATGGGTTCAACCCGGCGGCCATTTAGATTTTTTAGAGACTCCTTATGATGCAGCTAAGCGTGAGGCCTTGGAAGAGACGGGTTTGGAGATGATTGACTTGAGCCCGGATCCGATTTTGCTTAATGTGGCCGAAGTTGCTGGTCCCGACGGACATTGCCATCTTGATATGAGATTTTTATTTTCAACTGCAGGAGGTCAACCTTCTCCAGCGATAGGTGAAAGTCAAAAAGTGGAGTGGTTTTCTTACGACAAAGCACTTACTACGATTGACAATTCAAATACGGATGCTTTGATCGCAGCAAAACATTATTTGGAGGCTAACTTGCAAAATATTACATTGAAGGCATTATGACGGAATTAAATTTTGATGATCTATTGGAACTGCAGTCTGTTGATTTAGAGCGTGATGCCATAAGACATGAGATGCATGAAATCAGCAATAGTGCAGATGTCAAGGAACTGGAGTCAAAGTTAAATCGAGTCAGTGCCGATGCCGTAGAGTTAAAATCAAACCATGACTTGCTGGCACTCAAAATTGAACAGATTGAAATCAGTTCGATGAAAATAAAATCAAAGATTGATGAGCTAAACGACAGGCTTTATAAGCAAGAAGGACTCGGGTCTAAAGATTTACAGGTGGTGGCTAAGGAGGTTGAGCACCAGAAAGTTTTATTAGGTGGACTTGAAGACGAGGAATTGAACTTGTTGGATCAATTCGAAGCGTTACAGAAGATACTTGCAGATAACCAAGACAACAAACGAGTTATTATGGACCAATTGAATAGTATAAAACGTAACCTATCTGAACAGTTGGAAAAACTAACATCGAGCCTAGATGAACTTAATCGAAAGTACGCTTCAATGGAACAAAACATCGACCACGACATTTTAGAAACTTATCTGAAGCTTCGGGGCAGCGGCAAACAGGTTGCAGTCGGTAAACTGATTACCAATAAATGTACCGGTTGCAGTGTTGATATTGCACAAGCCGAAGTAAATAGGATAAAAACTGCCAAAGACCAATTAAACTTTTGCGAACAGTGCGGTTGTATATTGGCATTTTAATATTGACAGCTTATTAAAAGAGACGAGTTGGCCTGTAGGCGGGGTTCTGTCGGGTAGTATTACCCGGGTGATTATCCATCTAAGCGGTCTACCAGAAGTTAAAGACAGGACATCAAACTTCTATATGACCTTGCTCCAAGTGGGGTTTACCCAGCCGACGAAGTCACCTCCGTCGCTGGTGCGCTCTTACCGCACCTTTTCACATTCGCCTGTGAAGTAATTGTGTTACTTCCATCGGCTACCTATTCTCTGTGGCACTTTCCTTCAAGTCGCCTTGACTGGCCGTTAACCAGCACCTTAGTCCTGCGGAGCCCCGACCTTCCTCAGCTGAAAAGCCGCAATCACCCGGCCAACTCGTCTATTATTACTTTAGTCCATTAAAGCTGACACACTTACCTGACATACTGGATAACAGATATAAAAATTGAAAAGCAGAAAAGGTAATGGCTTACATGGAAAGAGAATTGTTTATAAAGATGGTAACTGCTCTTAAGGAAAGTAAAGAATTAGATAATGTCTATATTCCTTCGGTTGTGATCTTGTCGGATGACGATGAAAAGGATCGATATGTCAAGAGATTTAAAAATTATGCAATAATCTATATGAAAATTGATTTAAAGTCCGAAATTAAGATCATAAATGAACTGGTTTTGGGTATTCTTGCAACAAATAGGTTCAACCCTCAAAGTCGAATAGATATCCAGGTAGCATTGCTTAAAAGTTGTTCTATAATTTTAAATGAACTTAGGTTTGGGCAAGGCTTAACTAATGCTAATTTTGGATCAAGACAAGCTAAGACCCATGATGCGGCCTAAAAATTAAGAAGCTAGATTAATTAGATATTTTGAAACGAAATCACGTAAATGGTAACGCCTAAAAGCCCAATGAATTTGTTTGACGCAATGGGGGAGCAGCCGTTTATTTCTGTAACGGAGCTATTCTCGCGATTGGAGTTAGCACTTAAGCAGTCTTTTAATTCGTCAATTTGGATTAAAGGGGAAATCAGCAATAACGTCACCGAGAAAAACGGACACTGTTATTTTGAACTTTCTGATCACGATTCAACTTCAAATAGTTCGCCTAACATCAATTGCGTAATTTGGTCAAGCAGTTATTCCAGAATTAAAAATCAATTGAATCTTAGTAAACTCAGCATCGCCAAAGGGACCGTTATTAAAGTCAATGGCAACGTTAAATATTACCCAAGTCGCTCACAAATACAGTTCCAGATCATCGATTTGGATGTAGCCGGTCTAATCGGCGATATGGCGTTAGCGCGACTTAAGCTAATGGAACAGTTGGGCAAAGAGGGTCTGCTCAACAAGAATAAACAAATTCCCATTCCTGTGGTTCCGTTAAAAGTAGCACTAGTCGGTTCGCCTGGCACGCAAGGTTTTCTTGATTTTATGACGCAGATTAATACATCGAAATTTAATTTTAAGATTAGGGAATATCCCGTGCCAGTACAGGGACCTGAGACCCCTCTAAAAATTTCAGCAGTTCTTTCAAGAGTAGATATAAACGAAAACGACATAGTTGTTATTGTTCGAGGCGGAGGATCGCAAAACGATTTAGCGGCATTTAATACGGAAATCATTGCTCGGGCGGCCGCAAGTTGTTCCATACCTGTTTTTACCGGGATCGGGCATACCGAAGATATGTCAGTTGTCGATGAAGTAGCCAGCAGATATTTTATTACACCAACAGAGTGCGGCCAGCAAATTGTAAATATGGTACAACGTTTTTACGATGATTTACATGAAAAGTTTAATATGATCTTTACGTTTGTAAATTTTCAAATTACGGATAATACGGCTAAATTGGAAAAATTTACAGACAGAATAAATATAGAAGGAACTAAAATAGTAGATTCGTCCAATACTAGTGTGGAATTGCGGCGGCACAAACTGCAAGATGGTGGCAGGGGAGTTATCGTAGATGCTGAATCAAAATTGATGGCGCTTCGAAACTATCTTATTGGAAGTTCGATAGGGGTTACAGTCGAAGCCAACAGAGAGCTAAGGGCAAGAAGCGGGATTTTGTCATTGCACGCCCATAACTTAATTGAATCAAACAACAGAGAGTTGCGTAATTCTATAAGTTCACTTCTAGTTGGTCAAAATGCAGCTTTTAAATCCAAAACGCAGATGTTGAATTTAAAACGTTCCAATCTGTTGGCTTACGATCCCAAAGCTATTTTAAAGCGTGGTTATGCAGTGGTCAGATCCGAGGCTAAACATGTGGTGAAGTCTGTCAATGAGCTTGATAGAGGTAATACAATTTACACTGAATTTGATGACGGTATCGTCAGTTCAAAAATAACAGAGATTGATATGTTCTAATTATCACAGATTTCGACAGGGTTATAACCAGTTCGATAAAACGAAAGGAGAAAAATGGAAAATTCAGATAAGCCAGAAAACGATCTGGTTGACGTTAGCCAATTGAGCTTCGGCGATGGTATGAACGAAGTGGACCGTATAATTGAGGATTTAAATTCGGGAAACATAGATATTGATAATCTGGCCGAAAGGTTTCAAAGAGCTATTGACGTAGTTGAAGAGCTTGATAAAAGAATTAAGTCGGCCAAAACTAAGATCGACGACTTAACCCCCAGATTGCAAAATGTAACCGACAACTAACAAGACCACGATATTAATGACAAAGTAATCAACCTATTGGATTCGGTCGTTTGTCCTGATTTGATGTATCGGTTATCTTGTAATTAAGTTGACCTTAAGTTCTTTTATGCCTCTAAGAATTATGGTGTCTCTTCTCGGAGGATCCAAATCAATTAACTCAATGTCTTTATATTGCGTGACTAATTGTTGGAAAACTACTTGACCTTCCAATCTGGCCAATGGAGCACCCAAGCAATAATGGATTCCGTTTGCAAAAGAAAGCGGAGGACCTTCGTCTCGGATGATATTGAGATCTTCGGGATTCTTAAAGTGGGTGAAATCATGATTTGCGGCGCCCAAAATTGTTAAAATTATCGTTCCTTGCGGTACAAACTGCCCATTAATATCAGCATCTTCCATAGCGGTTCTTGCATCAAATTGAACGGGCGAATCAAACCTCAATAGCTCTTCGACGGCGGGATGGCATAATTCGGGGTTAGATTTGAGAAGTTCAAATTGGCTTCTGTGGGTAAGCAAGGCATACAACCCATTCCCGATTAAATTAGTGGTCGTCTCAAATCCTGCTGCGTAAAGCAATTGGCAGGTAGAAATCAATTCCATTTCGCTTAATGAGTCATTGCCGTCGCGTGCGGCAATTAACAACGAAATTAAGTCATCTTTGGGACTCATTCGTCTAAGGTTAACCAAGTCTGTTAGCATTGCATTTATCTGTTTAAATGCCTCAATTGCCATTAGAAAGTCATCCCTGGAAAGAACGGGCTCTAAAAGCATAGTGGTTGCTCGCACTAACGGGCGAAATGTTTCTCGCTGATCTTGAGGCACTCCTAACAGTTCGCTTATTACGGTAGCCGGAAGTATCCAGGCGAGTTTTTCCATAATATCGACTTCATTTTCAAGGTCTTTGAGAATGTCTTGGGTAATCTGCACGACATGCTCTCTCATTTTTTCTATAGTTCGGGGAGTAAATGCTCGTGAAATTAACGATCTTAAGCGAGTGTGATCGGGAGGGTTTAAGAATAGAAGGGATCCTCTGTTTTCAAAAAACTTTGCTGCATCTTCAATTTCATCTTGAGTCAAACCCATCAATTCAGCACGTTGTCGGCGTTCGTCGGGGTTATTGGTGTCTTTGCCAAATCTGTTGTCCCTTAGTAGTTGCCTGCAGTGATCATACTTTGTTAGAACAATGGAGCCCATAGGCAATTTAAATGCCGGACCCATTTCAAGCAATTGGCGATAGATAGGGTAAGGATTTTTGCGACCTTCGGGGGTCCCAACCAGTGACATAAACAATTCATCCAAACTCGGATCTGAAAGGGTTATGTCTAAAGAATCATCCAATGAGTTACTTGCGGCCATGCTCTTTGCCTCTGTTTAATAGTTATCTCCTGACGATTGGCCAATGGTTGCAAAATACAAAACAAGTGTTTTTTGCCGAGCCTTTATCGTTATTCCATTATTTTAGCTATAGGTGCTGACAAAAGTAAAATTACGATTTGCAGATTATTTAAGCAAGTAGTGATTTTATGGTTTGGACCAACTCTGGATCCTCGGGGGTAACTTGCGGTCTAAAGCGAAATTTGGCGCTTTCATTGGGACCGATTATGAATTTTTCAAAGTTCCATTTAATGTCGCCAGACTCTCCCGATGAATCTTCGATTTCAGCTAGCTCTTGATATATAGGATGACGATTTTGACCGTTAACTTCAATTTTTTCAAAGATAGGAAAGGTGACGTCATAAGTTGACTTGCAAAAAGCAAGAATTTCTTGTGAGGTGCCGGGCTCCTGTTCCAAAAACTGATTGCATGGAAACCCCAGAATTTCAAAACCTTGGGCAACGTGATCCCTATAAAGTTGTTCTAAGCCTTCATATTGCGGAGTCAGTCCGCATTTGGAGGCGACATTTACGATCAGCAAAGTCCAGTCTTTGTATTTAGATAGGTCTACGTAATCTCCGGCTAAAGTTTTTAAGTTGTAGTCATATATGGTCATTTTTATCTCCTAAATTAAAACGGCAAAAAGTCTTGTGTATGATTCTATACAAATTTATAGATACTAATGCATCTACTTGAATCAGTTACTGTAGGCCAACACGTAGTAAAACCAATTTTTGCTTCGATCATATATTTCCAAAAAGTTATAGTCTTCAATACCGATGCATTCAATTTTGGTTGGGCGTAATGTCAAAAAATATGGATTTGTATAATAACAAATTATCTTGTATTTGTTATTATATTTTATGTGAGCATTTCGATTAATCGCCGCAAGTTTTTAGGTCTGTCCTTGGGGTTGGTCGGATCTGCGGTGTTTTATGAAGGGTATCGATTGAATGAATCTACTGGTGCGGTTATCGAAAATTCGCAAATTAGCAATAGCTCAACTCCTGTTAATTTAACTTGGCCGGACAATCAACTCATGCCGACCTTTAATGGTCCCCAAAGTTTGGACGTTGCAACGTTGGTTGGAATGCCCGAAGATCAACAGGTAATGTTTTCTACGTTACAGGGTCTGGTAAATAGAATAAATCCTCAAATTTATCTCTTGCAAGATGATGAAGAAGGTAGGCTCACATGGTTAGAGGAATTGGGTACGCAATATCGTTTCTTTAGTTCGCCGTGGGATCTATTTGAAGTTCATAAGGACGTGTTGCGGGGAATGGTAGTTTATGACGAAGATATGTTGGACACTATAAATGTTGCCACCACGTTTAGTCCAATTTATTCAAGTATTGTTGTAAGTCCTAAATTAGCAAAAGAGGTTCAATCTTACACTTCGTTGCCGGTTAGATTGTCCTTGGTGGGAAGGTATAATTCGGCCATAGAGGCTTATAGCCTGTCTTATTCTCAATGGAAGAAGTCAGTTTCTAGGCGAATAATTGTTGGAATATCGCCTCAAGTTGCCGTGAGTCTACCCCCAGTTGACCAGAACCCTTTTTTTGGTGAAATCGGTATTGGTGGGATGTCTATAGAAGGTCCCTACAGCTATGTGGCAAACCCTTTTCTAAGGGATTACTGCGTTGCCGTAAATGCCTTCTGTCTTTGGCTGGACCCTTTAAATGCCTCCCAAAACGATCTTTTTGGTAATATCATATCCGGCCAGGAACCTAACTCGTTATACATGGGCTGGTTCGCCAACGGTAGTAATGGCGGCGAGAATGCCGGCGTTGAACTTTGTTCAAAGAACCAGCTTAGAACGGTAGCGTCGGATTTTTGTACAAATTTAACTGTATTCTCCGGCGTCACTGCGTCAATCACGCCTCAAAAGATGCCTGCCGTCTCAAGCTTATCCAACGACATCTATATAACAATCACTTTTACCGAAGGAGATAATCTGCAATATAATGAGCATCGTTTACGGGTAATATTTGATGATGCAGACAGAGGCTCAATAGCGATGAATTATTCCATTGAACCGCTTTTAATTGAAGCCGCACCGAATATTTTAGAATATTACCTTAGCGCTTCTACTCCTAACGACTGTTTGATTGCTGGACCATCTGGTGCTGGATATATCTTTCCGAATTCTTGGCCTGAAAACAATTTAGCTGATTATCTTCAAATCTCGGCTGGTTATCTAAACTCAATCGGTCTGAATGTCGTAAATGTTCTTAATCATCCTCAGGGTCAATATATTCCCCTAACTGCTCAGGAGGGTTTGCAATATGAATCAATTGTTAACCCAATCGGCATATTGGCCGACTGGTCAAAAATGAATTCGGTTACAACTTTAGGTAACAACCTTCCAGTTGTTACCGGTTTGCTGGCTTCAGATACGGTAGAACTTGGTTTGATATTAAATGAAATCTTAAATTCAAATGTAGCTACGCCAGCATTTTATTCAATCGGAGTGATTGCTTGGAATATCTTACCAACTGATGTGGTTCAAACCTTAAATTCAATTCCGGCTAACTCGTTTAATGTAGTTAGGGCTGACGTATTTTTCGCTTTATTGAGACAACACCTGGGGCTAAGTCAATGGGTCTAGTTAAGGGAAGTCTGAAGGCTTCGCTAAAAAGAGCATTTGTGTTGTGTGTATTGTTGCCGTTAATTTTGTTATTTGTTGTTAAAAAACAACCTTCGCTAAGTCCAACAACGTTAATACCTAAATTTGTGTCGACCGTCAATTCTTTGGTATCTGTAAGTGATAACAGTTATTTCGATTCCATTAGTTGTCCAGTTGCCGACTTATGTTATGCCGGAGGCATGGCTTCAACAGGTCACGGTGTCTTGGCAGTAACAAAAGACGGTGGAAATTCTTTCACTTTTTTATCAGCCGCACAAAGCATAAACCCGATTAATATAGTTCAATGCCCCAGTGGGCCTGTCTGTTACCTCGCGTTAGAAAATCAAAGCAACAACACTTCACAACTTGCGTTAACCACAAATGGCGGCGGTACGTTTTTGACACTGGCTAACGGACCTACTAACATAAGTAACTTTACGTCGATTTCCTGTATCGCTGATCAAATTTGTATGACTGTCGGAAATGACGTCTATTCAAATCCTGCAATTTACACCACATCAAATGAAGGTGCATCCTTTAATCAGTCGGTTGTTCCGTCGGGGTTGGCTGAAATAAGTTCGGTGTCGTGTATCAATTCGCAGACTTGCGTAATTGGAGGGATTACCGATACGAGCTCACCAGAAGTATTTGCAACTACAAATTTCGGAATTTCATGGCAGTCTATATTACTTCCGGGTACTTTCGGTAAACTTACGGGTCTAAGTTGCAATCCAAATGAATACTGTATAGTTACAGGAAATTCGGTAAATGCGGTTCCCGTCGCTTATTCATTGAGTCTTAGCGGATTGAACTATTCCCAAATACAGCTACCTTCTAATCTACAAGTCGTCAGTTCCGTGAGCTGTCAGAGTTCGCAATTAAATTCTATGTGCATGGCGGTGGGTCAACTTTCCAATGACCAACCAGCAGTTATTAGTTCGATTTCAAATGGAAATTTTAACCTTATTAGCAATGAATCATTTTCGGGCTTATTAGAAGGCGTCAGTTGCTCGGGCATCGGTTTTTGCGGAAGCTTAGGCAAAGCCGCTGGTGTTACTGGTCTTTTCGCAGGCTATATAAACGGATCCGTATTATTTGGTGATATTTCGAATGCGCTGAGCAATCTCAGTAACTTAAATTGTTTGAGTGACGGTTTTTGTGTTGCAACGTCTTCGGATTCTGTGGTGGGTTCTCAGGTACTCATAAGTAATGACTTCGGTGCAACGTTTAATCCTGTTTTGACCGAACCTGGCGGCATCATGATTAGTTCTCTGTCTTGTCCTTCCCAGTCAAATTGTTTCGTTGCCCTCAACAATAACGGTGATCCAAATCTTATAGATCTGGCGATTCCCTCATATGCGGTTAGCAACATTACATTACCAGTTAACGTTGCGGCGGTAACGGGTTTGAGTTGTTATCAAGCTACCCAATGTGATATTGCCGGAAGCACGCTAACCGGACAGCCCTATGTTTACAATACCGCAGACAGCGGCGCTGCTTGGACACAGGTAGCGCTACCGATATCTCAAGCTACTATAATTGGAATCTCTTGTTTGTCTAACGGAGGCTGCTCACTTATCGGAACTTCTACTTCTGGAACTGCGACTTCGTTGTACAGTTTAAATTCTGCCACTTCATTTGTGCAAGGTACCTTAAGTACGGTTCCGTCAAATCTGACTTCGATAGACTGCTATTCCACCAGTTCATGCATCTTAATCGGCGAAGATCAAGCCGGTGATCCCTATATTGCGGTCTCGACCGACTCTGGCAGCTCATATTCCATAGCTTCCATCGCTCCGTCAAACAATATTTTAAAATCAGTATCTTGTTACATAGATACTGCAGGAAATTTATGCGTGGTAACCGCGTTGGTTCCGTCCAATAATTCCAGTTTCGTATATGAAAGCAATAACAACGGTGCCAACTGGATACAGCTGAATCAGCCTGGCGGTAACTATCCTCTTGATTCGGTGTCTTGCGTTAGTTCGTCGAATTGTCTTGTGATTGGTGGATTGTTTAGCGAACTATCGTTGGCTTTAAATCCCGTCCCCACAATAAGCACGCTGTCGCCGGGAAATGGACCGATTCAAGGAGGAACAGTTGTTACGATTCAAGGTAACTTTTTAAGCGGTGTTTCGTCGGTAAATTTTGGTACGTCACCGGCGGCTAGTTTCAAAGTTATTAGCGACAATTTGGTTCAGGCAGTTTCGCCACCTTCGCCTGGCGGAATTCAAGCATCGGTGGGGGTTGATGTTGTGACAAATGTTGGTGCATCAAACAGTTTAAATTTTTCTTACTTAGAAATAATTTACAACCCTGTGACACCGTTCAGAATCTGCGACACCAGAGCTCCCAACGGCTCGGCCGTAACGGTCAATCAATGTGATACCTCAGGTGCTTCGCCTTTGCTAGCTAATTCTACTTTAAACATTCAAGTCACCGGATTGGGTAGCCCGGCTATTCCGTCTGATGCGACCGCCGTTGTCGTAAATGTTACTGCCGCAGATACTACTGCAGCGGGTGGATTTCTTACTGTTTATCCCACTGGTGCTAATAGACCCACAGCTTCAAATTTAAATTTTGGACCTAATGATACGGTTGCGAATTTAGTTCAAGTTGGAATTGGTTCTGCCGGAGAGATCTCCGTGTATAGTTTTAATGGCTCCACGGATATCATTGTAGATGTTCAAGGATATTTTGCGCCGTCTGCCACTCTTACCAATTCTGGAGGATTTATCCCCCTGAGTCCGGTACGAGTATGTGATACTCGTTCGACGGCATTTTCCAATCAATGCAATCAAAACGGTAACGGCACGTTGGGTGCGGGAGCCACGATTAACATCGGCGTGTCAGGAGGAAGTTACCCCGTTCCCGATACAGCAACTGCGGTAGTCGCCAATCTGACGGCTACTGACACTACGGCAGCGGGTGGATTTTTGACCGCCTGGCCAGGGGGGACAATACAAATGCCCAATTCGTCTAATTTGAACTTCGGTGCGGGTCAAAGTGTAGCTAATCGTATAATTATTCCAATAAATGTTGTCACCGGCGATATCAGTATTTATAACTTTAATGGGACAACGGATATTATTTTGGATGTTACCGGCTATTTTACGTCATCTGCATCTTCTCAGCCAGGTTTAGGGTTTAATTCAATAGTGCCTACGAGAATATGTGATACGCGACCAGTGGACGTGATTAATGTTGGATTTAATCAGTGTAATCTTAACGGGGCGGGAACTTTTAGTTCTGGGGAGACTCAGACGGTTATGGTCGGTGGAATTGATAACATTCCGACAAATGCGCAGGCAGTAGTAGCAAATGTAACATCAACCAACACTTCACAAAATGGTGGGTATTTTACCGTTTATCCGACGGTTGTACCGACTCCGTCAACTCCGCCGAACATTTCTGATTTAAATTGGAATAGCGGAAATACGGTAGCGAATTTGGTGGAAGATGGTTTGGGTGCCACCGCATCTATTAATGTATATAACTATACAGGACAGGCCGACCTTATTATTGATGTTACCGGCTACTACAGTTAGCTAATTTCGAAATTGTGTTTAATTAAATTTATGCAAGTTGGCATTGTTCTCGAATCCGATATCTTTTAAATGATTGCGCTACCGTTAGTTACTTCACAAAGATCTCCAGAGATATTCATAGATGATTTGTGTTTCGTTAATTAAATCGATTCGAATAAGTAAATAAACGTATATTGGAAGTCCGCAAACCGATTCGGTAGGCAATAACTCAAAATCATCAATTATCAATACGTCCATGTTCTGGGCCGAAATAACTTACTGAAGTTGGTATAGCTATTATTGAAGCCTGAAGGTTTCTGTATTTAAATTGATTTATAATGGTTCTTAATCTGGAATATCTTTCGTTAAGGTTGGTTTGTGTAGCACTAGTTCAATTATGGAAACCTTTGAATGCAGTTGAACCCATGGTATAAGTACCTATAAACACTTTATAGCCGACGAAAAATTAGAAACGATCAGATTGCTTGGCATTTACACAAAAATATAAATAAAAACAGACCAGTGTGATACCTAAGATATCACACTGGTCTGGGATTGACTCAATCAATCCAAAAATCTACATGTCTGCAGATCCTTTTTCATACGGCTCCGATTGAACAACTGCCGATCCCGATGGCCGTTAGTTCTGAATTAAACGACGTATTGAGTTGCGATAACGTGCTGTTTGTTTGAGCAATTTGTGCTGTATTTGAAGTAGCAATAGCATTTGATAAAGTTGTTTCGTTTTTGGCTATTACAGAAAGATTGCCTTGTAGTTGAACAAGCCTTGCCTTAGTACCGTTAGGGGCAACACCCAATAATGAATAGACTGCATTTGATTGTGCAATCTTTAAATTAGCTATATCTGAAATAAGCTGCATCTTGCCTTGATTTCCGGCATTAATTTGTTGAACTAGCGGATTGGCTTGTGCGGTCAAATTTGAACAAATTGACTGAGCCTTCGAGGGAAATGAACTTGCCAATCTATCATTCTTATAAGTCTGATATCCGTAAGCGCTGCAAGCCAATACCGCTAGAAGTCCAAATAGTATTAATATCGATTTTAAGGTTTTAAGACTCGACCGATTTTTGCCGTAATGCACTTTATGTGAGTGTTTTATTGCGGATCTTTTGGCAAATGATTTTTTATTTTTTACCCCAGCAGTACCTATTGCAGGGGAATATACCGGAGCCGAAGCAACCGGCTGACTTTTAACAGAAGCCGTCTTAGCGTTTGATTTAACGTTTAACATGGCGGAGTTCTTGGTTGTTTTGTTATCTCTTCCAATAAAACTCACTAACCGAGCTTTTTGATATTTCAGTGCGTCAACAGGGTTTTGGATCAGATCATCGATACGATCAAATATGGCCTTTAAAATTGAAATTAAGTTTTTTAGCAATGCCTTAAAATCTATTACCGAACTTATACTGGCAAACTTTGATTGTTTACTTGCGGAACCAACAATCGAATCTCTGACTTGATTTTTCACTGGAATTAGTGTTACGGGTTGATATCTGCCAGAGGCTACGCCAGTATTAACTGATTTAAGAACTATGGCAGGCCTTGAGTAGTTTTTGTCTGCTCCGGCTACGCCCGCAGTAGAATTAAACTCATTAAAGTCATTGGCATGATTCACGCTAATAATCTTGGTTGGTATTTGCCTTAGGTGTGGCTCCCAAGAGCTAAATAGATGCCAAGCCTGTTCCCATCCTTGCTGTGTTTTTTGAAAAATTTGCACGGGTTCGGTAAAAGTGCCTCTTCGATCTAGTTTGTCATAAATTGCAAAGAATTTATCGCTAAATCCTAAATAATACCTTTCTCCCGCGTATGAAATGCTTACCGTTTCTGATTCCAATTGAGATACCATTTATTAACTCCTTTATCACTCTCCGTGTTATCATCCTCACTAACAATGCTAACACTTAATTAAAGCACACGCATTAATTTAATATAGTTTTAATACCAATTATTAAATATTTCATACCTTAAAAATTACCACACACTCTTTGATAGACTTAAATAGCGAAAGTGGGGCGTTTAGCTCAGTTGGTTAGAGCAGCTGGCTTACAACCAGCAGGTCGGAGGTTCGAGTCCTCTAGCGCCCACTTGTTAAACTTACAACAATCTTAAAAAATGACTAATCTATTGTGGAATTCGCAAATAGATATATAAGTAAGTTTTAGTAAATGAGCAATTAAAGGTTGAAAGTTATTATAATAACTTAATCCTTATATATTTATTGTATTTTTGTGCCAAAGATTTATTTAAAGTTACAAATTCCTCGCA